>DYJB01000022.1:3751-22782 GCA_020723365.1 Candidatus Aquidulcis sp.
GATCATCTCGGTCACGTTCGCCATCGGGGCGGCGTTGGCCGGAGCAGGGGGCGTGTTGTACGCCATCGCCTTTCCGTCGATCGTCTTCTGGATGGGGATCATCCCCGGATTGAAGGCCTTCGTGGCCGCCGTCCTGGGGGGCATCGGCAGCATTCCCGGCGCCTTCCTGGGCGCCATGATCATGGGGCAGGCGGAGACGCTCAGCGCCGGGTACATCTCGACCCCGATGCGCGACGCCATTGCCTTCGCCATCCTGATCCTCGTTCTGCTCGTGCGCCCGACCGGCATCCTGGGCGAAGTCGAGCGGGAGAAGGCATGATGGCTCGAAAACTGGACCGCAATTCGATCCTCTTCTTCGGCGGCGCCCTGGTCCTGTTCGCCGTCGTCCAGATCCTGATCAGCGTCGGCGTACTGACCGACTACTACTCGAACATCCTGCGCATCGGCGCCGTGATGGCGATTGTCAGCCTCGGCCTGAACCTGATCTACGGCTTCAACGGCCAGTTCTCCCTCGGGCAATGGGGCTTCTACGCTATTGGCGCCTATGCCGCGGCCGATCTGACCTATCGCTGGTCCAAGCTCCATACCGCCAACGGCCTGACGGTGCTGCTGATGGTCGTGCTCTTCGTCGGCCTGGCCCTCTGGGGGCTTGGCCGCCTGCTGAGCCGCGTGCGCGGCCTCGACATCCTGTCGGCCTTCGGCCTCTACCTGGTGGCGGTGTTCGCTGCCGCGTACCTCGGGGTCCGGGTGGGGGGGATGCTGGCCGAGCCCGTCACCGGCTTGCTCAACGCCATGCCGCCCAAGCTGGCGTCCCAACTGGTCTTCTTCCTCGCCGTCCTGCTGGCCGGCGTTGTGGCGGCGGAGGTCGCCTACCTGTTCGGCTTGCCGGTCCTGACGCTGGGCTCGGACTACTTCGGCATCGCCACGCTGGGCTTCACGATCATTGTCAAGGTGCTGCTCGACAACTCCGACACGATGTTCGGCTTCGAGGAGATGAAGGGCGCCCGCGGGATGATCGGCATTCCGCACGAGACCACGTGGGCCTGGGTGTTTGTCTTCCTGCTGGCGGTGGTGGTCATCACGAGAAACCTGCTGCACTCAAGCGAGGGCAGGGCGGTCGTCTCCGTGCGCGAGGATGAGATCGCCGCCAAGGCCATGGGGATTGACGTCGCCCGATACAAGAACCTGGCCTTTGTCATCGGCAGCCTGTTCGCCGGGCTGGCCGGCGCCCTCTATGCGCACATCAACGGCTTCCTGCATCCGGACAACTTCAATTTCATCCGGTCGTTCGATCCGATGATCATCATCGTCTTCGGCGGCCTGGGCAGCGTCACCGGGACGGTCGTGGCCGCCTTCGGCTGGGCGATCCTGCTGGAGGGCGTGCTGCGCCTGTTCCTGCCCGCCGGCTTCGAAACGTGGCGCTTCGTCGTCTACCCGCTGCTTCTGCTGATCATGATGCTGCTGCGTCCCTCCGGGCTGCTGGGTGCCTTCGAGCTGCCGTTCTTGAAGCGGATCCTTCCGCCGCTGAAGGCAACCACGCCGGCGGCCACGGATGCCAAGGGAGGTCCGGCATGACCCCGCCCGCCGATCGACCTGTTGTGCTTGAGATCCAGGGACTGACCAAGTTCTTCGGAGGCCTCCGGGCGGTCTCCGACTTCGGAGTCACCATCCGCGAGCGCGAGCTGGTGGGGCTGATCGGCCCTAACGGAGCCGGCAAGACGACAGTCTTCAACATGATCACCGGTATCTACGTCCCTTCGGCCGGGTCGATCAAGTTCCAGGGGACGGAACTGGCCGAGATGGCTCCGCATACGATCACCCAGATCGGGATCGCCCGCACCTTCCAGAATATCCGGCTGTTCCCGAACCTGACCGTGCTGGACAACGTGCGCATCGCCTACCATCCCCACGCCGGCTATGGCATGCTGGATGCCCTGACGCACGGCGGCAAGTTCACCAGTTTGGAGCGCGAGCTGACGGAGAAGGCGCAGGACTTCCTGGGCGTCTTCCGCCTGCAGGACCGGCAGGGCGAAATCGCCCGCAACCTGCCATACGGCGAGCAGCGCCGACTGGAAATCGCGCGGGCCCTGGCGGCCGAGCCCAAGCTGCTGCTGCTGGACGAGCCGGCGGCGGGGATGAACCCGGCCGAAGTCGCCACGCTCATGGACCTGATCCACTTCATCCGTGACCGCTTCAGCCTGACCATCCTGCTCATCGAGCACCAGATGCGGGTCGTCATGGGGATCTGCGAGTGGATGTCGGTGATGGACTTCGGCGAGGTCATTGCCCGTGGCACGCCGCAGGAGATCCAGGCCAACCAGCGCGTGATCGAAGCCTACCTGGGCCGCGGGGCGGCGGCGCTGGCGCAGAAGCTCAGGGAGAAGCGCACCCATGCTGCTTGACGTCCAGGACCTCAATGTCTCCTATGGCGCCATCCGCGCCCTGCAGGGCATCTCGTTCCACGTCGACGAAGGCGAGATCGTCACGCTCATCGGCGCCAACGGCGCCGGCAAGTCGACCACGCTGAATACGATCTCGGGCCTGATCCCGGCGCAGTCGGGGGCGGTGCGCTTCCGCGATCAGGACATCACGCGCACAGCGGCGGAAACGATCGTGCGCCAGGGGATCATCCAGGTACCCGAGGGGCGCAAGATCTTCGCCATCCTGACGGTTCGCGAGAATCTGGAGATGGGCGCCTACACGCGGACCAGCAAGGCCGAGATGCAGTCCAGCATGGAGCGCGTCTTCCGCTCTTTTCCTCGCTTGAAGGAGCGCATCAATCAGCTGGGCGGCACGCTCTCCGGCGGCGAGCAGCAGATGCTGGCCATCGCCCGGGGGATGATGGCCCAGCCGGGGCTGCTCCTGCTGGATGAGCCATCGATGGGCCTGTCCCCGCTGCTGGTGGAGGAGATCTTCGGCATCATCCAGGAGATCAACTCCCAGGGCACGAGCATCCTGCTCGTCGAGCAAAACGCCCAGATGGCGCTGTCGCTGGCGGACCGGGGCTACGTGCTCGAAACCGGCAAGGTGGTCATGGAGGGCGGCGGCCAGGAGCTGCTGCATGACCCCAAAGTGGCGGCGGCCTACCTGGGGGCCTAGGCGGCGGCAACAAGCCCAGTGGCGGTGGACGCCGCGAGAAACGCGAACACAGAAGGCCGGCGGGAGTTCCCGCCGGCCTTCTCCTTTGGCTGCCCACCGACCAACTCGAGCTACGAGGTCATCAGCTGGCGGACGTCCTGCCGATCGAGGCGCAGCAGGAACCACACCGACAGGGCGATGCTGGCCAGCCCGGTGACGATCCAGGGGAGGTTGACCACAGGATCGTCACCAACCAGCGTCACGGCCTGCGAGAAGAACATCATCAGGCGGATGATGACGTTAAGTCCCTGCGAGAAGATGCTCAGGGTGAGGGCCCACGAGCGCCGCCGCAGGACCATGTACCCCAACGCCAGGTAGGCGATCGCCACCACGGCCAGAACCGCCGCGCCCGAAGCCATCAGAGAAGGGGGATAGAGGATGAGCGGGATGACCTGAAGGAAGAAGAGCGGCGCCAGTCGACGGGCTGAGGACATAGGGTTGCTCCGCGGTCAGTGTCGAATGATGCGTTGATGCTATCCGAGGTCGGATGGGCTGTCAACGGGCGCCAGGATCAAGGCCTGAGTTGTCGAAGATCTCGGCATAGCCCTGGTCGAGTTCATCGTCCGCCAGGTGGGCATAGCGCTGCGTGACGGTGATGCTGCGATGGCGGGCGAGCTCCTGGGCCAGCTTGAGATTCCCGCCCGAGCCGCGCAGCACGGCGGTGACGAAGTAGTGGCGAAAGGCGTGCGGCGTGATGGCGCCCATCATGCGGTCACCGAGAGCCTCCGCCGCCCGGGCATGCACGATGGCGCGTCCGGTGGCCGTGGACATGGGTGAGATGCGTCGGCCCGCGCCCTTGTCGTGCCTGGCAAAAAGCGCCAGGGAAGGCAGGGGTCGGCCCGAGGCGCCGTCTCCCGACGCCCGCGCCGCCAGGTAATCCCGCAGCGCCTCCAGGGCGCGGCGCGAGAAGCGGACGACCGCCTGCCGATTGCCTTTGCCGATCAACACGGCGCGGCCCTCGTGCCAGTCCAGGTCGCCGCGGCGCAGGGCGCAGGCCTCGTGGACACGCAGGCCGGTGTCCGCCAGCGTCAGCAGGAAGGCCCGATCGCGCAGATGGCGCAGTTGCTCCGCAGCATCCTTGGTGGGAGCCGTGCGCAGCCGCTGCGCGTAGGCGAGGATGCTCTCGATCGCCTCGCGCGGGAACTGCGGAAGGCGCTGGCCCGGCCTGCGAGCTCGCTGGCGAATGATCTGCTGCAGGCGCGGCAGGTTGACGTCCGCCAGTCCTTCGGCAGCCAGGTACTCGTACCAGGCGCGGGCCGCAGCCAGGTAGAGACGCTCGGTGGCGGGTGAGAGCGTCTTGAGCGAGCCGGCGAAGGAACTCAGCCACGCCTCGCGCGCCTCTCCGCAGGCCACCTCGTGCGGGTCGAACCCCTGGCGCTCCAGCGCCCCCTGGAATGCACGCAGGGCGTTTCCGTACGTCCGGGCGGTGTTGGGGCTGCGCGACTGGCGCACGCCGTCAAGGAAGGCTTTCATGCTTGCCGAGAGCGTGAGTTCGGGTGCTGCCACAGGCTGGCGGGGTGTCGTCATCATCTTCTGAGCCCGGGAAGGTATGCTTGCGCTTATCGGAAGCATACAAGGAATCCGGTCCGAAGTCAACCCCTCCCTAGCGGGCACACAGGGCCGGCGGAGGTGATGGGGACTCAGGACATCGGCAGAAGCGCACCCGGCGCGCGAGGGATTGGGCGGAGGCTGCTGCCAGGCTCGATGGCGGCTGCCCTCCCCACTCCGGCGCTCGACGCTTCAACTCCGCACGGAGTGAGGCGACCACATCGCGGCAAACCGGCTGGCGCCGTTCAGGAGGACTTGCCGGCGTCCAACGCCTGATAGGTGCGCAGGATGCGGACGACGTCACCCCGCTGGTAGCAGCGGTCGAAGGCGTCAACCATGGCCGGGTCGAAGAGGCGCCCGGACTGCGTCGTGATCTCGGTGTGCGCCTGATCGGCCGTGACAGCGGAGTGATACGGGCGATCCGAGGTCATGGCATCGAATGCGTCCACGATCGCCAGCAGGCGGGCAGTCTCCGGGATGGCGGTTTCGCGCACGCCTTCCGGGTAGCCCGAGCCATCCCAGCGCTCGTGATGTGCCCGGATGGTGGGCACGGCCGGCGCCAGGTAGGGAATGCCCTCGATCATGCGGGCGCCGACGCGTGGATGCTCGCGCATCTCCGCCCACTCATCCTTGCTCAAGGGACCCGTCTTGCGCAGGATCGCTTCGGGGATGGAGATCTTGCCGATGTCGTGCAGGATGGCGCCGAACTCGAGCGTCTCCAGGCGGTCTTCAGGCCACGCCAGCTCGCGTGCCACGGCCTGGGCATAGGCGTTGACGCGCTCGACATGGTAGCGGGTGTACTGGTCCCGCGACTCGATGGCGTTGGCCAGGGCCCGCAGGCTGGCCTTGTAGGCGGCTTTGAGCTGCGCCACGAGCAGCTCGTCCGTGCGCTGCAAGCGGGCCCGCACGGCCGCCAGCAACTCCTGGCTGGTGATGGGCTTGGTGATGTAGTCATCGGCGCCCAGGCTCTTGGCGGCGAAGATGTCCTCGCGTGTGCCGCGGGCGGTCAGGAAGATGAAGGGGATCGTGGCCGCGTCGGGAATACGGCGCACCGAGTCGAACAGCTCGATTCCGTCCATGATCGGCATCGAGATATCCGAGAGGATCAGGTTCGGCCGCTCGCGGCCAAGGATCTCCAGCGCCACCTGCCCGTTGGGCGCAGGGGATACGACGTAGCCTGCGGACTCAAGGATGTCCCGCAGGGCAATCAGCATGGCGGGGTCGTCCTCGACCACCAGCAGGTGCGCCGCCGGTTTCTGGTTTGCGTCAGGCATACGGCTCCCGGTCCCCGCCCTTCCCCAGCGGATGGGACCCATTATTCTGCACGTTCCATCCCTGTGCAAGCCCGCCACCAGCCCGAGCGGCGGGGCCTCAAGCTTCCTTCAACCTCTGGTAGCAGCCCACCCACAGGCTGCTCAAGTCCCGCGCCTTCGTGGTGCGGGAGGGCGGGAGGTGAGGCTCGATGCTCAGGGAATGCCTGCAGGCTGCGCCCAGGTCCCCGGCCTCCAACGCCTTGAGGATCGTGTCCACACTCGTCCCCACCCAGGCCCAGCTTCGGCGGAACTGGTCCGCCTTCACCCAGTAGGCGCGGCGTTCCCAGGCCTCCGCCGTGGGCTCGATCGAGGCCTGAACCTGCTTCAGCGCCAGCAGGATGAAGGCGAGACGATCCCGCAGCTGGGCATCGGAGCCGGCTGTGTCCAGCGCCGGCAGAGTGCCCCGGATTGAGGCCAGGAGCGCGGTGCGCAGTCTCGAAGGGGAGTCGGGGCGAATCACGCGCGACATGGACGATGGCCCATTATAGCCTTCCGCAGGCACACCCGATGCGGGGCGCGGGCGACCGACGGTCACGGAGCTGCGCCCGAGCGTGCTAGAATCGCGTGCCAGGCGCCCCAGCTCTGTGGCGCCTCCTGAGGTCCGCCCATGGCCGATGAAGGCCTGAAGGTCATCGCTTCCAACCGCAAAGCGGCCCATGACTACTTTCTGGGCGATCGCCTGGAGGCGGGGCTCGTCCTGCAGGGCTCCGAGATCAAGTCCGTGCGCGCCGGACAGGTCAGCCTGCGGGAGGCCTATATCAAGACCGACGGCCAGCAGGCGTGGCTTGTGAATGCGCACATCGCCCCGTACGATCCGGCCAGCCGGCTGAATCATGACCCCAAGCGCGACCGCAAGCTGCTCCTGCACCGCAAGGAGATCGCGCGCGCCCAGGAGCATGTGCGGCAGCGTGGCGAGACGCTCGTCCCGGTGCGGCTGTACCTCAAGCGGGGCCGAGCCAAGCTCGAGGTCGCCTTCGCCCGAGGCAAGCGCTCCTACGACAAGCGGCAGGCAGCTGCCGCCAAGGACGCCCGGCGCGAGATGGAACGCGCCCTGGGGCGGCGAAGGGACCGATGACACCCCGGTCGATCGCCTCGGTCAACCAGCTTCCTCAACCCATCAAAGAAGCCCTCTACACGCGCTTCATCCCCGATGAGCTCATCACGCAGTTCGCCATCCCGCGCGACTTCCGCGACGCGCAGGGGCGCCGTCTCCTGGACCTGCGTTGCGCCTCGGGCGCCACGGATGTCGTCCTGGCGCTCCGCCGGCGGGTGGACGACCCTGACCCCCTGCTCTACGCTCACCTGACCGACACGGTCATGGGCCAGGTTCACGTCCTCCTGTATGTGGTCAATGATCCGGATTCGCCGCGCTTCGACGTCGACCGCATGCCGGACGGCTCGCCGACGCATTTCGGAAGTGTGCGCCGCAACCTGGCGGCGGAGGCGCAGGCCTGCCGCGCCGGGCTGGCTCCGGGCCAGGTCCATCGCGGGCTGCGGGCGCTGCGCCATTCGATTTCGGCCTTCGAAGAATTCGTCGTCTCGCTAGGACAGTCGATGTACTACGTCGAGCCGCTGCACTACCACAATGCCATCCTGTTCGAAGGCTACGGCTTCAACTACCAGCGGGGCCGACGGCGCATGGAGTCCATCGACCGCGAGTTCGCGCCCGGGGGCCCGCTGCGCGCGGCGTTGAACGGCTCGACCCCCTTCCGTCAGCCGGAATTCGCCAGTCGCATCCGCGGGCGCAGCTGGGCGATCCACGACGGCATCCTTGGCGAGCCCTTCCACGACATGACGATGTACAAGCTCGTCGGGGAGCAGGCCGGCATTCGAACGAGCACGGCCACCGAGTGGTAGCCCGGCGCGTAGCCTAGTGCGTGTCTGGGATGGAGCGGGTTGTGGGTGTGGCGTGATGCCGTTGTGGCTATGCGCATCGGGACAGCCGGCCCGCGTGGTATCATGGCCTCACCTGGGGATGAATGGTTTCGACGGAGGCGAAGTATCGCAGGCTGCAGGCCGAGAGGCGCCGACCTCGGAAACTCAGCGCACCAACAAGTGCCACGCGCACAAACTACACGGCTCTCCCGCTCGCGGCCTAAACCCCGCTTGCGCTGAGCCCCGGCCCCGCAAGGGGCCCGCCCCTCCGCACCTCCCTTGCCCGGTTACGGAGTGTGGCGACCAATGGGCAGGGTGCTGCGCCCGCGCCACGGCGGGCGCCCAAGACAGGCTCTCGGGCCTGAGTGGCTGGCCTCCCGGAACGTTCTGCCGGACGATCACCGGGCGGTGAGACAAAGGCTCCGGCTACGCCTGTAGACGCCTGTCGATCGAAACCCCCGGACGCGGGTTCGATTCCCGCCATCTCCACCACGACAACGCCCGCCCCACCGGCGGGCGTTGTCGATTCCTTGCCGGCAGGCGACCGGTGCACTAGCCCTCGTTGTCCAGCCGAAAACCGTGGCCCCGCACCGTCACAACGTACGAACGGTCCGGATCCGCTTCCGCCAACCGCTCCCGCAGCCGGCGGACCAGCGCATCGATGGCCTGCTCCGAGATCCCTTCACGCTCACTCCCGCGCCACACCGCCTCGATCACCTCGTCGCGCCGGACCACCTGGCCCGGGCGCGACAGCAGCAGCTCGAGCAGGCGATACTGCGGCGGCGAGAGCGGGGGATCCAGCTCGCGATCGGCAAGCCATACACGGTGGGCGTGCTCGTCGATCCGCAGCCGCCCTTCGGCGGATGCCCCGCCCTCGAGCGTCAGCGGAAGCGTGGCCTCGGTGCCCACGTAGAGCAGCTTGGCGGCCACGGCGATCTGGATCACGTCACCGTCAGAGAGCCGATAGGGTCCTTGGATCGCCACCCCGTTGACATGCGTGCCGTTCTTGCTCTGCAGATCCTCGAGGACAACCTCGCCGTCAGCAGACACCCGGATGCGGGCATGGTGGCGTGAGACCTGGCGATCGGCGACGACAACCTCACAATCGGCGTCGCGCCCGATCAGCAGCCCGGCGCGCGTCAGAGGCCACCGCCCGCCCTGCAGCGGTCCCTCCTGCCCGATCAGAATCGGAACCTCACTCCACCGTTCCATCGGTTGCCACTCGCCCGGTCCGCTCGAGCCATGAGTATAATCAGAGTCCGGGATTGCGCTGGGGTCGGACGGAGGGACCCGACCCGCGCCGCAGCCAGCCCGAGCCCATCCGCCCCTCCTGAGGAACTGCGTGCCCGAGTCCCTTCCGCCCGGTCTCGTCCTGCGCGAGCGCTACGCCATCCGCCAGCTGCTGGCGCGCGGGGGCATGGGGTCTATCTACCTGGCGGAGGACCAGCGGCTTCCCGGACGCCAGTGCGCCATCAAGGAAGTCGAGCACGATGTGGGTCTCTCCGATACGCTGCTCGGCGAGTCACGCGCGCAGTTCTTCCGCGAGGCCTCCGTCCTGGCGCGCCTCGATCACCCCAACCTGCCGAAGGTCTCCGACTACTTCTTCGAGGGGCCGCGCGATTACCTGGTCATGGACTTTGTGCCCGGCCAGGATCTCAAGTCGCTGATCGACCAGGCCGCCATGCGCGGCCGGCGCCTGGACTACGCCGACGTCCTGTTGTGGTCGGACCAGATCCTGGACGCCCTGGCCTATCTCCACGGCCAGGAACCGCCGGTGGTGCACCGGGATATCAAGCCCAGCAACCTCAAGCTCACACCCTCCGGGCTGATCAAGCTGGTGGACTTCGGCCTGGTCAAGACGATGGCGCCGGATGACATGACCGTCACGGTCATCCAGGGCCGCGGGACAGCGCTCTACACGCCCCTCGAGCAGTACGGCGGCGACACCGGCCACACCGATCCCCGCACCGACATCTTCAGCCTGGGAGCCACGCTCTACCATCTGTTCACCGGTCGGCCGCCGACGGAGGCCAAACAGCGGGTCCGGCGACCGGAGGCGCTCGCCCCGCCCCGGCAGCTTTGCCCCGACCTTCCCGCGCATGTCGAGGCGGCCGTGCTCTGGGCGCTGGCGCTGCATCCCGACGCCCGGCCCCCCGACATCGAGCACCTGCGCGATGCCCTGCGGCCCGCGGCCTCGGGGGTCTTGACGATCCTGCCGGAGAGATGGCGACGTCGATGGGCCACCGCTGGTCAGGTGGACCAGGGGCTGGCGATCGCGGCCGTTGCGCTGCTTGCACTGGCGATGGTTGTCAGCTTCGCCTAGCCGCCCCCGAGTCGGGCCCGCCCCGACGCCGCAGCCACCACCACACGGCCATCGTCACCCCACCACCGAGCATGGCGCCCACGCCCGGAGCCCAGCCGCCGAGGGGCTGGGTGAGGAGGCCGGCCCCGGGGAAGCGCAATCCGACGTAGTTGTACAGCAGCAACCCCCCCACGAACACGAGCAGGGCGAGACGGCGCGCCTCAGCCTGCCCGCCCAGGCGCTGGCCGAGCGAGTAGCCGGCGGCGGAGATCGCCGCCGTCATCGACACGCCGAAGAGCAGCGCGCCCAGGCCGAGAGGCGGAGCGCTTGACCCCCCTGCTCCCGGCGTGTCTGGAGCGCTGGCCGCCGGCGTTGTGGTTCCCTCCACCGGCGGGGCGGTCTGCGACGGCACCGGCGTCGGGGCGATCACCGTCACGAACGCCGGCATGTTCTCCTGCACATCAAGCTGCACGACGCTCGAAGAGCGCGCCGGGTCGCTCCGCGCGGAGATCGATAGCAGGCCCAGCCGCCCCAACGTGACCGTCGTGCTCGCCACACCGCCCGACGTGGATTCCTCTACGCTCGAGGGCAGCTCCCCCGGGTAGCCCAGTACGAACTCGACCGGCGTCCCGTCCGGGACCGGATTCCCGTTCATGTCCAGGATCACTCCGCTCGTAACCTGGATGGCGTCATTGACGCGGAAGCCCTCCTGTTGCCCGGGCGTGCCTTCGCGCGGGCTCTCCAGCGCCACGGACAACTGGATCACCTGCGACGGATCCGGCGAGAGGACCTCCATGAGATCGTAGCCGATCGAGGGAACGCCGACGGGCGAGGCGCCCTCCGCCTGGAGCTCGCCAAAGAGGAGCCGCGCCGCCATGTCGACGAAGGCGGGGCCGCGGCTGTAGAGGGCGTACAGGGCATCGACCTTGCTGATGTCGGTGGCGTCCAGGTCGTAGGGCACGCCCATGGCAAACACAACGACCTTCTTGCCGACCAGCAATTCCGGACGGCTCCCGAGCAGCAGCTTGAGCGCGCTGCTCCCGAAATCCTGCGGCCGCGCCCGGTCAACGACGAAGACAAGCCACTGGGCCGATTCGATAGCCTTCTGGACCACGTCCGGCTTGCTGATGGGGTTGGCCGGGTCGTCGGGTGCCTTCTCGCCCAGGTAGGCAGCCAGGTCGGCGGATGAGAATGAGGTCAGGTTCCAGGAGCGCACCTGCCCGGCACTCCCTCCCCCGCCCCCGTACAGGCCCAGCACTGCCGTCTGGAGCGCATCAGCCCCGACAGAAGGAGCAGTCAGGCAGCCGCTGCAGTCCGGTGAACGGCGGGTATCGGTGAAGAACACCAGGCGATCGTCGAGGCGCGGCCCTGCGCCCAGGCGCACGCGCAGGTCGGGCAGCGCCGGGCTGATGAGCGTGGCGGCGCGGCGCGCGACGCGCCGATCCAGATCCGCGCCTTGCAGCAGCGAATCCCGCAGCCGGATCGTCGGCCCCACCGCCACTGCCGTCAGGCTCCCCCCATACAGGCGCAGCTTGAGGCGCAACACACGCAGCACGGCGTCGTCCACCAGCTGGGCAAACATGGGATCGTCGTTGTAGCGCTGCACGAAGGTAAGCAGGGTTGCCTGAATCGTTGAGGCTTCATCGGGATCGACGTTCGAACGGAAGTTGTCGAGCAGCAGCAGGTCCGACCCCGCCAGGAAGGCATCTCGCGCCACCAGGGGTGCGTTGAACGTCTGCCCGGATGGATCGATGAAGCGCCGCATCGCAGTCGAGCCCAGCGACTCGCTCACCACCACCCCGCCACCGTCGCGCCGTTCGGCCAGCGGGCCCGTCTGCATCAACTGGCCCAAGGCTTCAGCGTCCAGGCTGACGGGACGGGTGGTGTCGCGGATGTTGCCCTGCAGCCCCTGATAGCGGAGGTGGGCGAGCAGCATTCCATCCGCCACACCCGCCCCGGCGCCTGCCGCTTGCGATGCCGCGGCGAAGAACGGCTGGAGCTCAAAGCCCTTGAGCTGGTCCAAGGTGCGCCGCACCGTGGCGATTTCCTGCTCGGCCGTCCGGTCGCTGGCCCCCAATCCCGGGAAGTGAGTCACAACCACACCCAGTCGCCCTGAGGAGCCCGCATGAGCGCCTTCGATGAAGGCCGCCCCGAGCAAGCCTACCCAGTACGGGTCGCCGCCGAAGGATCGCACACCCAGGTCCTGCGGGCTTCCCAGGCGCGGGTCGCCGAGAATATCCAGCGACGGGCCGAGCAGGAGGTTCACGCCAAGCTGCTCGAGGTTCCGCCCCAGCGCCATCCCCACTTCACGCGCCAGATCGGGGTCCCAGGTTGCACCGATGGCCATCTGCGAGGGAGCGTCCGGGTAGCCCGCCGCGACGCTCGACCATGGGGCTCCGTCACCTTCTGCCCGGACGGCGATCAGAAGCGGGATGCGGGGTCCAGCATCGGCTGCGGGATCGCCCGGCGAAGGCGCGGCCGTGGGAGTGGCTCCGCCCCCTCCGCCAAGGGCCGCCGCCTGCAATGATGCAATCAGCGAGGAGGCCGCCGGTAAGCCGTCCGCCGAGACGCCGAAGTTGCCGTGGGCAGCGGAAAGCTGGACGCCCGAGATCAGGCCCGAACTCGCCAGCTCGAGGATCCATGAATCGGAAGGGAGCGTTGACCCGCGAAAAGTGACCAGGAACAGCTGGCCGACACGCTGCTCGGGGCTCAGCTGGCTAAGGAGTTCGGTGGCAGCATCGGCTGACGGCGTGCGAGGACCACCTGACCACCCGGTCAGGGCAATGGAGAGGGCAAGGCTGAGCAGCCAGAGGCGGGATGGCTGACGTCTCACGGCCCCAGTATACCCTTGAGGCTCTCACGCCCGCCTGGCCGCTGCCGTCGCGGCGGCCTCCGCCTGCACCATGTGAGACAGCGCCGCACGCCGTTCGGGCCCACTCAAGAACTCGAGCCGCCGGATGCCGAGCGGATCGATCTCCTGGCGAAGGAGGCGCAGGTCCTCGGCCGTCGGGGGTTCGGTGGGGCGAAGGTCGGCAGCCACCACGACCCGGCACCCGGACTTGGCCTGCACCAGCGCCGGCGTGGCGCCCGGATGGATTCGGATCAGCCTCAGCGCGCCATCGGCAAAGTCGAACTCGCCGAGGTCGGAGACCAGGTAGCGGGCACCGGCGCCGCGCCTGCGCGCCGGATCGTGTCCCAATCCCGACCGGACATCCACCCGCTCCACGAACGTCACCCGAGAGTGCCGTGGGACATACAGGCAGATGTCACTCAAGAGCGGCGTAACATCCGGGATCCCACCCGAACCGGGCAGCCTCAAGCGGGGCCGCTGTGGGTCCGCTCCCAGGGCGATGTTGTTGAAGTTCCCAGCCGCGTCCACCTGCCCCGGCCGGAAGAACTCCTTGGGGCGCACCCAGGGCAGCATGTCGACGGCGGCCGAGACGAATCCGTAGGTGACCAGAGCCCGATCGAGCCAGAGCGACTCGATGGTCGCCAGGCCCAGCGGCGCCCCGTCCTGACACAGGCTCTGCCCGATCGCCGAAGCGAAGCCGACGTTGGGAGCATGGGTGCGCCAGGCGAGGAGGTATCCGGCCGCGACCAGGGGCGTGGACAGCCCTTGCGCCAGGATCTCCCCGTCCACCACCTGGCGGGAGATGCAGGCGACCATCAGCTCGTCGATCGTGAAGTCGCCACCCAGTTCACGCTTGGGCATGCCGCCTGATGTCCTCCCACAAGGATGGATCGACATTTCCCCCGCTCAGAACGGCGAGCCTGTGTGGGGCGTCCCCGCGCAGCGCGCCCGCCAGCGCCACGGCCGCCGAAGGCTCGATGACCAGGTCCCGCCGGCAGGCCCACCTGAGCGCCCCTCGAATCTCCTCCTCGCTGACGAGGATCATGTCATCCACAGCCGAGCGTGCCAGCTCGAGGGTGATCGAATCCGTCTCGATCGCACCTGCCAGCCCATCCGCCAGTGTCGGTTCCTCACGCACAGCATCCATCGAACCGTGGTGGAAGTACGCGTGCAGGTAGGCGGAGTGCGCCGGGAGGACGCCAATCACGCGCACCGGAGGGCGCCATGCCGCCAGCGCGACACCGATGCCGGCCGCCAGGCCGCCACCGCCGACCGGAACGAAGACCTGAGCGCCGCCCTGGCCAAGGGTCGGGCCCCAATCCGCCTCGATCTCCAGGCCCAGCGTGCCTTGCCCGGCGATGACCGCAGGGTCGTTGTACGGGGATATCCAGACGGCGCCGAGGCTCTCCGCCAGGCGGTGGCCTTCGGCTTCGGCCACGGCGTAGCCGCCTTCGGCGAAAGCCACCTGAGCGCCCAGCGCGCGGATGGCATCGACCTTGCGCGGGACTGCCGCCGCCGGCACGACGATGCGCGCTTCGATGCCAAGGGCGCGTGCGGCGTATGCCACCCCCTGCCCGTGATTGCCGGCCGAGGCCGCGATGACCCCCCGCTGTCGCTCGGCCTCGGTCAGCTGAAGGAGGCGGTGGAACGCACCGCGGAGCTTGAACGAGCCGGTGATCTGCTCCTGCTCGCACTTGAGCCAGAGGCCGGTCTCGCCGTCCTCGACCAGCGGCGTGGCCCGCAGGCGGCCCTCCAGAGCCCGCCCCGCCGCCTCAATGTCACGCCGCTCAACGATCGGCGGCATGCGGAATGGCCTTTCGGGCGACATCCGGCGTGTCCGTAATCAACCCATCGCAGCCAAGGGCCAGGAGCTCGCGCATGCGTCCCAGGCTGTTCACGGTCCAGACATTCACGCGCCGTCCGCCCCGGCGCAGCGACTCCAGCAGGCGCATGTCGGTCATGGAGTCTTGCGGGTGGTGGGCCTGGCAGAAGGTAATGCGGGGGAAGACCGCCCGCATCCAGCGCGGCTGTCCGGCATACAGCAGGAGGGCGCGCGGGATCTCCGGGGCGACCAGGTGCGCCGTCCACAGGGAGATCGGGCTGAAACAGGACAAGAGCACCCGGCGTTGCAGTCCATGCGCTCGCACCCGGGAAGCCACGGTTGCGACCAGACGGTCGAAGGCGCTGTCGTAGTTCTTCAGCTCAACGTTGATCAGCAGGCGACTGCCGACGGCCTCGAAGACCTGGTCGAGGGTGGGTATGCGCTCACCGGCGAATTCGGGGCTGAACATCGCGCCGGCGTCGAGCGCCTGCACCTCGTGGCGCGTGCGTCGGGATACGGGGCCGGATCCGTTGGTCGTTCGGTCGAGCAGCTTGTCATGCAGGACGACGACCTCGCCGTCGGCCGTCAACCTGGCGTCCAGCTCGACGGCATCGGCGCCCAGGTCAGCAGCCAGGCGGAAGGCGGCGAGCGTGTTCTCGGGCGCCAGACGCGCCGCCCCGCGGTGGGCGATGACCAGCGGCCGCCGCGCCCACCCTTCGGAGGCGCTAGAGCTCAACGAAGTACGCCTCCGCAGCCCCATCCAGCAGGTCCTTGGTCATGGCCGGTTCGACATTGAGGTAGCGCGAGATGTCGAGGATCTGATCGCACATGTCGCGCGGGTGCGAGGCCCGCAGCTTGCGGTTGCGCTTGATGTACCACTCCTGCAACAGGTAGGCCAGGCCGCGATCGGAATAGGCGACGCCCTTGCTTTCCGCCGTGCGCTTGAAGATGCCGCGGAAGTCCTCGTAGGATGGGTCGCCCACCTCGATCTTGTGCCGCAGGCGGCGCAAGAAGGCTTCGTCCACGAGATCGCGCGGCGGCAGGTTGGTCGAGAAGACCACCATGACATCGAAGGGCACCTCGATCTTGCGGCCCGTGTGAAGCGTCAGGTAGTCGATGCGGTTCTCGAGGGGCACAATCCACCGGTTGAGCAGGTCGCGCGGCCGCACCTGCTGTCGCCCGAAATCGTCGATCAGGAACACCCCGCCATTGGCCTTCACCTGGAAGGGGGCCTCGTAGAACTTGTTGACGTCGTCAAAGACCAGGTCGAGGCCGGCCATGACCAGCTCGCCACCCACGACGACGAAGGGGCGCTTGATCTTCACCCAGCGCGGGTCGCGCTTGGCCCCGGCCTTCAGTCCGCCCGTGCCGCTCGGGGACACATCCTCGTCGGCGGCCAGCACGTGGTTGACCGAGTCGTACAGCTTGACCACCTGGCCATCGATGTCGATGGCAAAGGGGATGTACATGTCCTCCTGGAGGATCATGGCGCCGATGGCGCGGGCGATGGAGGTCTTGCCGTTGCCGGGCGGGCCGTACAGGAAGAGCGACGTGCCGGAATTGACCGCCGGGCCGATGCGGTTGAAGGTCTTCTCCGAGAGCACCAGGTCGGTGAGGGCCTGACGCATCAGGCGAGGATGGACCATCGGGCGGCCGCGGCCCTGGCGCCGGATCGAGTCGTTGTAGACGGCGATAGGAACCGGCGCCGGGCCGGCATACTGGCTGCGTTCAAGCGCCTCGCGAGCCCGGGCGATGCCGGCCCCGGTGATGGCGTACTGGTAGGACCCTTCGCCAAAGCCGACCTGCGTCTTCACCTCGACGAACTTCTCTCGCTTGAGGGCTTCGAGCAGCTGATCGACCATGCCGGCGAAGGGAAGCGTCAGTGCTTCGGCGACCTTGAAACCCGTCTGGTAGCCGCGGAAGTACAGAATCTTGAGCGCCAGATCCTGCAGCCAGAGCTCCGACAGTCCGGTGTCTTCCACGCGGCTGATGGGGGCCGGGACGAACTTGAGATTGGAGGTGGTCGATCCGTCGGCCGCGAAGGTCCCCCGGCCGGGCGTACGTGGCAGCGACATGCTGTCCTCCCGTCGTCCTCAACGCCCTACGGTCGGGCGCTGCGCGCTCCGGTGGTTCGGGCGCCGCGGCGGATTATACCTTGCCGCCCACGACGGGCAAGCGCCGGTTGCCGGCCGGAGCGCCCCGGGCTACAATCGCCGGTATGAGCCTCACCATCCTGATGCCCGTCTTCAACGAGAAGGCAACCATCGAGACCATCCTGGAGCGCGTCGAGGCGACCGGCCTGGCCACCGAGATCATCGTCGTCGACGACGGCTCCACGGACGGCACGCGTGATCTGCTCCAGGCGCTGGCAGCCCGGCATCCGCTGCTCAAGCTCATCCTGCACGAGCGCAACCGTGGCAAGGGGGCGGCCATCCAGACTGGGATCCGGGCCGCCACCCAGGACCTGCTGCTGATCCAGGACGCCGATCTGGAGTACGACCCGCGCGACTATCCCGCCCTGCTCGATCCGATCCGCGAAGGCAAGGCGGACGTCGTCTTCGGCTCGCGCTTCCTGGGGGCGCCGCGGCGCACGACCATGTTTTGGCACATGGTGGCCAACAAGCTGCTGACGCTGATGACCAACGTTCTCTATAACAGCATCCTCTCCGATATGGAGACCGGCTACAAGCTCTTCCGGCGCGAGATCATCCAGGGGATCCCGCTGCGCTGCCGGCGCTTTGATTTCGAGCCGGAAGTGACGGCCAAGCTGCTCAAGCGCCGGGTGCGCATCTTCGAGGTCCCCATCAGCTTCAACCCCCGCGAATACGACGAGGGCAAGAAGATCGGGCTCAAGGATGCGTTCGCCGCCGTGTGGACGCTGCTCAAGTACCGCTTCGTCGACTGAGCTCAGGCCTCCCCGGCCTGCTCCGGCCGCAGGTCGACCAGGTTCAGCTGCAGGCTCTCGTAGCCGCCCCAGGTGTTGCGCTCCAGGCGAAAGGCCGCCTCCAAGCGCGGCGGCAGATCCTTTGCCAGAGGCCCCATCCCGAATCCAATCGCATCCCAGGCGCCGGTTGAGTCATGGCTGCCGAGGGTGAGCTTGAGGTGCTTGCCGTCCGCGCCGACCGTGCGGGCGCCGCGTACGCGCAATCCGTGGGCCGAGAACAGCGGAGCCTCATTCCCGGACCCGCAGGGTTCGAGCGATTCGGCGAACTCGACCGTCCGCATCGTGAGGTCGCCCGCACTCAGCCGGGCGTCGATCTCGATGGCCGGCGTCAGATCGGCCCCCGACAGCTCGCGCCGGGCAATCGCCTGCAGGCGTTCGCTGAGTTCCCCGACCCGCTCCCGGGCCAGGGTGAAGCCCGCGGCGGCCGCGTGCCCCCCGTGCCGCGTGAGCAGCTCGGCGCACTCGTCCAGGGCCCGGGTGATGTGGAAGCCCGGGATGCTGCGCGCCGACCCGCGCACTTCCGCCTCGCCCAGGTGCGCGATGACAACCGGGCGGTAGCGCTCCTCGACCAGGCGGGCCGCCACCAGTCCCGCCAACCCTTCCCGGAAGTCCGGGTGCGCAGCGAAGATGAGGTGAGTGTCCTGGGCTTCGGCTCCCAGGCTGCGCGCCAGCTCGACCAGCTGCGAGGTTGCCAGCCGGCGGTCGCGGTTCGACCGGTCGAGGCTTGCCGCCAGCTCAGCGGCCTGCGCGCTGTCCTCGGCCATCAGGAGCTGGTAGGCCGCTTCCGCCGAGTCGAGCCGGCCGGCTGCGTTCAGGCGCGGCGCGAGCCCGAATCCTATGCCGCTCGCGCGCAGCCCGGACGGCTGGATACCCGAAACGTGCATCAGAGCCCGAAGCCCCGGGCGAGGCGCAGCCCTCAGTCGCTCCAGTCCGGCGCGTGTCAGGGATCGATTCTCATCCCGCAGCGGGACCAGATCGCCAATCGTGCCTACCGCCACCAGATCGAGAAGCTCGACCGGCTCCGGGCCACCCAGGGCCTGTGCCAGCGCTTGGGCCAGCTTGTAGGCGATGCCGGCGCCGCTGAGATCCTTGAAGGGGTAGCCGTCGCCTGGCTGCCGGGGATTGATCGTGGCCAGGCATGGCGGCAGCTGGTCCGCCGGAGCGTGGTGGTCGGTGATGATCAGGTCGAGTCCCCGGTCCCGGGCTGCCTCAGCTTCCGCCACGGACCGCGCACCGCA
>DYJB01000250.1 GCA_020723365.1 Candidatus Aquidulcis sp.
TTCCAGACAGCCACCCCCGTGGCGGCGTTTGCGCAGGCGCTCGAGCTTGTGCAGCCCGACGAGTCGGTTGCGGCGGAACAGCCCCCA
The DNA here is from genome assembly GCA_020723365.1 of Candidatus Aquidulcis sp. Classification (GTDB taxonomy): domain Bacteria; phylum Chloroflexota; class Anaerolineae; order Anaerolineales; family E44-bin32; genus DYJB01. The sequence continues at coordinate 88 of DYJB01000250.1, forward strand.
GCACTGCTGCCCCCGCAGGGTGCCGAAGAACTCGACCGTACAGTACAGCCGATCGCCGACCAGCAGGGTGTCGGGGGCGAGCGCGGCCACGGCGGCCTTGGCCCGGGTCATCTCGCTGGCGGCGGCATCGGCCGAGAAGTGCAGGGCCTGGCAGAGCCCCCGGCCGAGGTCGTACAGGGCTGTAAATTCTCGGTTAATTTGCGCCACTTTTTCTCTTTCGGAATGCGCCACCTGCTGGGGCACCGTCTCCGTGAGGGTCAATCCCACTCACGGAGGGAAGGAGGGTGCTTACAGCCATGGCACGCAGCACGATCAAGTTCCTGAAGCCGCAGGGCCAGTTCAATACCCGCATCGCGGGGCTCGTCGGGTGTGACCGCCACACGGTGGCCCGGGTCCTCGCGGAGCCGACCGACCCACCGCGGCGCCGGCTGCGGCCCGGGACACTGGAGACGCGGCGGGAGACACTGCTGAGCTGGATCCGGGAGGCGATTCCCACGACCCGGATGCTGGAGCTCGCCCGGCAGGACCCCGCGACGCCCTACGTCGGGGGCACCTCCACCTTTTATCGCTTCGTGGCCCGGGTCCGGGCCGAGCTCGAGGCCGGCGCCGCGCCGGTGATCCGCTTCGAGGGGCTGCCGGGGGAGTACGTGCAGTGGGACTGGGGGGACGCCCGCGTGCCCCTGGGCGGCGAACTGATCAAGCGGGTCTTCCTCGCCGGGCGGCTGAAGTACAGCCGGCTGAGCGCCGTGCGGTGGCGGACCCAGATGGACCTGGAGACCCTCCTGCGGGCGATGCTCGAGATCGTCGAGGGCTGGGCTGGGGCGCCCTGGGCCTGGGTGTTCGACAATATGAAGACAGTCACGCTCGGGCGCGATGCCGACGGCCAGCCCCGCTGGAATCCCGCCTTCTGGCGCTTCGCCACCGAAGTGGGTTTTCACCCTGAGCTCTGTGATCCCGGCGCCGCTCAGCAGAAGGGCAGCGTCGAGAATCTCGTCAAGTGGGTGAAGACGAACTTCCTCCCGGGGCGGCGCTTCGCCGACGACGAGGACCTGGCCCAGCAGAGCCTCACCTGGGAGCGGGACAAGGCTACCCAGACCTCGCAGGCGCACGGCCGGCGGCCGATCGATCTGCTCCCCCAGGAGCGTGCGGCCTTCGGGCCGCTGCCGACGACGGCGGCGACGTACGGGCTCTACCGTGTGGCCACGGTGAACCGGGAGAGCTTGGTCCGCGTCGACGGCAATCAGTACTCGGTCCCGGTCGGGCACGGCGGCCAGGCCGTCGACGTCCGGATCCTCCGGGACGTGATCCGGATCAGCCGGGACGGCGTGCCGCTGGCTGAGCACGCGCGCCTCAGCGGCACGGGGCAGCGTCACCGGGACCCAGCCCACTACGCGGGCGCCCTGGGCGAGCGTCCGCGCGCCCGCTTGGTCCTGGAGCGCGAGCGGCTCTGCGCCCTCGGTCCGGAAGTGACCGCCTACGTGACGGTGATCAGCCAGCGCCGCCGGCGCGTGCTGGCCGAGGAGCTGGCCACCTGCACCCGGCTCGAGGCGCAGCTCGGTGCCGAGGCCCTGCGCCGGGCCGCCGCGGCCTGCGTGGCCCGCGGCACGTGCGGGGCCGAGTATCTCAGCCTGTTCGCTGGCGCCGAGCCCGTCCTGGCCCTGCCCGACCTGCCGACCCAGGCCGCCGTGGACCGCGACCTCGCGGCCTACGAAGCCTTCGTCGGGCGCTGAGGAGGGCCGGCCATGCACCAGATGCTGACCCAGCTCAAGCTCGCCCGCATCCGCGAGATCCACCAGGACTGGCTCGACCGCGCCGCCGAGAGCCAGATGCCCTACCCGGACTTCCTGCGCGGGCTGCTCCAAGAGGAGCTGCTGGCCCGGGAGGAGAACCAGGTCCGCCGCCGGCTTAAGGACGCCAGCTTCCCCTTCGAGAAGACGCTCGACGACTTCGACTTCCGCCTCCGCCCCGAACTCAATCGCCAGGTCTTCCTGCGCTACCTCGACGACCGCTTCATCACCCAGGGCCGGTCTCTGGCCCTGGTCGGCGCCACGGGCCTGGGCAAGACGCACCTGTCCGTGGCCATCGGCCTGGCCCTGCTCAAGCGCGGCTACACCGTGCGCTTCACCACCGTGCAGGCGCTGCTCACCCGCGTCGTCCGCGCCCCCGGCCTGGACGGCCGCGCCCGCATCCTCAAGCCCTACCACCAGAGCGACCTGCTCATCCTCGACGAGCTCGGCTACCTGCCCGCCGACCCCGACATCGGCCCGATCCTCTACGAGGTCATCGCCACCCGGTATGAAAAGAAAGCGACGATTATCACCTCGAATAAAAGCCTGACCGAGTGGGGCCGGGTCTTGCACGACAGCGCCCTGGCCGCCGCCCTCGTCGATCGCTTGCTCCACCACGGCGAGGTGTACTACCTCAAGGGCGAGAGCTACCGCCTGCGGGGCAAGCCCCGGTCCCTCGAGGGCGGTGAGGGCGGCGAATCCGCTCCCGAGGGGGGATAGCGTGATAGCCACCCCCCTCGAGATCACGGCTCCTGGAGGCGCCCAGGCCCTCGGCCGCGCGGCCGAGTGGCCGAGAATCGGGCTCCCAGCCCCACAAGGCTCCCCGGCGGGCCCTCGCGCCGCCGATCGAGAACCGCCCCAGCATCCTCAGGAGGTGGCGCATCTTATCCGAGAATCAGAGAGAAAAAATGGCGCATTGACAGAGAGAATTTCCACGGCCCGGCTCTGGCCTCGCAGCCCACGCTGTCGCGGTTCGAGAATGCCGTGGG
>DYJB01000251.1 GCA_020723365.1 Candidatus Aquidulcis sp.
AGCTTCCGGCCTGGCTCGAGGAGCGCGAGGCGGGAGGCGTGGCGATCGTCGTCCGCGCGGAGGGCGCTGCCTGGCCGATCGTGATCGATCCGGTGATCGGGACGCAGGAAGCGAAGCTCATTGCGTCCGACGCGGCTACCATCGAGCTGTTTGGCTGTTCCGTCTCCATCTCGGGCGATACGGTGCTCGTCGGCGCGTACCTGGACAGCCATGCCGGCGGGCTGCAAGCAGGCTCTGCCTACGTGTTCGTGCGGAGCGGGACGAACTGGACCGAGCAGGCCAAGCTCACCGCTGCGGACGCAGCGAACTACGACCAGTTTGGCTGGTCCGTCTCAGTCTCGGGCGACACGGCGCTCGTCGGGGCTCGCTATGACGACCACGGCATCAAGCCGGACGCCGGCTCGGCCTACGTCTTCGTCCGGAGCGGCACGACCTGGACCGAGCAGGCCAAGCTCACCGCTGCAGACATCGGGACAGGCGACAACTTTGGCCGGTCCGTCTCCCTGTCGGGCGAAACGGCGCTGGTCGGGGCGTGCTATGACGGCCACGCCGGCGGGACGGACGCCGGCTCGGCCTACGTGTTCGTGCGGAGCGGGACGAACTGGACCCAGCAGGACAAGCTCATTGCTTTCGACACCGCAGACCAGGACTACTTTGGCTGTTCCGTGTCGCTTTCGGGCGACACGGCGCTTGTCGGGGCACTCGGTGACGACCACGGCGCCGTGATCGGTGCCGGCTCGGCCTATGTGTTCGTGCGGAAATTGACGAACTGGACTCAGCATACCAAGCTCATTGCTGCCGACGCCGCAATCGGCGACCAGTTTGGCTATTTCGTCTCACTCTCAGGCGAGACGGCGCTCGTCGGAGCAGTCTATGACGACCACGGCGGCTGGACGGACGCCGGTTCGGCCTACGTGTTCGTGCCGGCAGGGAAGACCTGGACCGAGCAGGCCAAGCTCATCGCTGCGGACGCCGGGGCCTCCGACCAGTTTGGCTACTCCGTGTCCGTCTCGGGCGATACTGCGTTTGTCGGGGCCTACGTTGACGACCACGGCGGTTCGACGGATGCCGGCTCGGCCTACGTCTTCGTGCGGAGCGGCACAACATGGACCGAGCAGGCCAGACTCATCGCGTCCGACTCCGCGACCGACGATCGGTTCGGTTGGTCCGTCTCTCTCTCGGGCGACACGGCGCTGGTCGGCGCCGCATGGGACGACCACGGCGGCGGGACGGATGCCGGCTCGGCTTACGTGTTCTGCCTGCAGAGTTGCGGTACTGCCGCAGCCTATGGAGCGGGCTGCGCCGGTTCGGGCGGCTTCGTGCCCGCCCTGGCCCTGGCGGGCTGCCCGGCACCGAACCAGACCGTGCAGCTCTCTCTGACCCAAGGCCTCGGCGGCAGCCTGGCGCTCTTCCTCTTCGGCGCGGGCCAGGGCAGCGTGCCGATCGGCGGGGGCTGCACCTTCCTCCTGAACCCCCTCTTGCCGCTCCAGTTCATTCTGCCGCTCGGCGGAGCGGGGCCGGGGAACGGCTCGATCCTCCTTCCGGGCACGCTGCCGGCGAGCGCCGCAAGCCTGATGTTCACCATGCAGGCTGCCGTCCTGGACCCGGTCTCGGTGCCGGGCTTCACGCTCACGAACGGGGTGGACGTCCAGGTCGCGCCCTGATCGGCACAATTACTTGGGAGCGGTGGTCATGAACCGTCTCGCCGGATCGCTCGGGGTCGCGGGGTTCCTTTTCTTCGTCGCGCCGCAGGCTGGACGAGCGGCGGTCGCAGCGCCCGAGTACGCCTTCGTCCCGGGCGCGCCGGCGGCTGATGGAAGGCCGCGCTGGACCGCGGAGAACCGGGCGCAAGGCCTCGTCGCGACCATCGGCGACACGGGCGTTCGGATCGGGCAAACGGCAAGTTTTGAAGCGGCGTCGCTTCTGACGCTCAGGCTCGTTGCCTGGGGATGGAGTGCATCCGCTGCGGCGCCGGAGCAGCCGGTGATCGTCGCGGACGGCGCTCGCATCGAGTTCCGCCGCGGCCCGCTCACCGAATGGTACGCGAACGCCGCGGACGGCCTGGAGCAGGGCTTCACCATCGCTGAGCCGCCGGCGCGCGCGGCCGAGGGCGGCGTGCTCGAGTTGCGCATGGCCTGCGGCGGGACGCTCGCGCCGCTGATGGACGAGGACCGGCACGGTCTGACGCTGGTCGACGTAGAGGGCGTGGCGCGCCTGTCGTACTTCGGCCTCGCCGCGTGGGACGCGAAGGGCCGAGAGCTTCCGGCCTGGCTCGAGGAGCGCGAGGCGGGAGGCGTGGCGATCGTCGTCCGGACCGAACAAGCTGTCTGGCCGATCGTGGTCGATCCGGTGATCGCGACACAGCAGGCCAAGCTCACCGCAGCCGACGCTGCGACCGCCGACTTTTCCGGCTGGTCCGTCTCCCTCTCGGGCGACACGGCGCTCGTCGGGGCCTATTGTGACGACCACGCCGGCGGGACGAATGCCGGCTCGGTCTACGTGTTCGTGCGGAGCGGGACGACCTGGACCCAGCAGGTCAAGCTCATTGCTGCCGACGCCGCGACCGACGACTACTTTGGCTGCTCCGTATCCCTGTCTGGCGACACGGCGCTGGTCGGGGCCGCAGGGGACGACCACGCCGGCCTGACGGATGCCGGCTCGGCCTACGTGTTCGTGCGGAGCGGGACGACTTGGACCCAGCAAGCCAAGCTCATCGCTGCCGACGCCGCGTTCTTCGACGGATTCGGTAATTCCGTGTCTCTCTCGGGCGACACGGCGCTCGTGGGGCCCTACTCGGACAAGGCCTACGTGTTCGTGCGGAGCGGGACGACCTGGACCCAGCAG
>DYJB01000252.1 GCA_020723365.1 Candidatus Aquidulcis sp.
GCACGCCGACCGTGACGCCGACGATCACCACAACCTTCACCGCCACCAACACGGCCACCATCACGCGCACGCCGACCATCACCTCAACGGCAACGCGCACGCCAACGATCACACTGACCTACACGCGCACGTTGACCCCGACCGTCACCTGGACGCCGACCATCACGCTCACCTACACGCGCACGCTGACGCCGACGGTCACGCGCACGTCGACCATCACGCCCACCCGCACCCAGACCCCGCTGCCGTCGGCCACCTACACGCGGACTCTCACGACGACGCCCATCACGCCCACGATTACGCGCACGCCAACGATCACCTGGACGGCAGCCGCGACGAACACCCCCACGAAGACGCCGACCTTCACGCCGACGTTCTGTTTCGACTGCTGAGCGCGGCGGCACACGCACGACCGTGCGAGCCGGGGATCCATCCCGGCTCGCTGCGCGCCTGGCAGGCGGAGAAAAGTCGAGCGGGGGTGGCGGAGGGCGGGCCGATCCGCCACCGCTCGAGTCCGGTCGAGGCGCTGAGCCCTGGTCGGCACGCGGCACGCGGGTCGCGTGATGACGCCGCCGTGGCGGGCCACTGCGGCGGACCCTCTCTCCTGCCGCCGCCCGACAGCGCAAGCCGATCGCAAGGTGCGCCCCCGGTACCGGGGGACTAGCGCCGGGCCGCGGGGCCGGGATTCGAGGTTTCGTGTATGATTCCGCAGCGAGGGGCGGGAACGGCGGTGTAGGCCGCTTGAAAGGCGGGGGCGGCCCCTTTTCCGCTAGACTGGTGGCAGGGTCGCAGGGACCGCTGCACCAGGGAAATGGCCGATGACGGTCCTCGCCAACAGGGAGTGGATAGTGGTTGAGCGGGATGCCCGCCCACCGGGCGGGCGCATCCTGATTGCGGACGACGACAGCGACTTCCGCAGCGTCCTGGTGCGCCGGGCGCGGCGGATGGGACTGGAGGTCGTCGAGGCCGGGGACGGACCGGAAGCCCATGCCGCCCTCGAGTCGCAGCCCTTCGATGCGCTGGTGTGCGACCTGTACATGCCCGGGGCCACGGGGCTGGAAGTGGTTGAGCGGGCCCGCCAGCTGGACGCCAACGTGCAGGCCATCATCCTGACGGCCAGCGCCTCGGTCGAGACGGCCGTCGAGGCGCTGCGGGCCGGCGTCTACGACTACATGACCAAGCCCTTCGAGTCGATGGCCGCCTTCGAGCTGGCCCTCACCCGGGCGCTGGAGCACCGCCGCCTGATCGAGGAGAACGCCCGACTTTTCGCCGAGGTCCAACGCCTGGCGGTGACGGATCCGGTCACCGGCCTGTTCAACCGGCATAAGCTCAACGAGTTCCTGGATCTGGAAGTCGAGCGGGCGCGCCGCTATGGGCGTCCGCTGTCGCTGATCATGCTCGACCTCGACGACATGAAGAAGATCAACGACACCTTCGGCCATCCGGTGGGGGATGAGGCTCTGCGCCGGGTGGCCCAGGCCATGCGCAGCCGGGTTCGGCGGGTCGACCTGCCCACCCGCTACGGCGGGGACGAGTTCATGATCGTTCTGCCCGAGGCTACGGCAGCGGAGGCGCAGGCGATCTGGAACCGGATCGAGTCTGATATCCAGGACGCCAGCTTCGACGGCGTCAGGCTTTCGGCCAGTGCCGGCGTGACGGAGTGGCGGCCGGCTTTCAGCACCGTCGAGGAGTTCGTCCGGGCTGTGGACCAATCCTTGTATCGGGACAAACGCGGGGAGACGCCCCCCGCAGGGGCCTCGCGGTTGTAGGCAGTGCCTGGGCGACGGCTGCGGAATTGGAGCGCAGCGGTCCAGTTAGCGGGGAGAGGATCGGCAGCCAGGGGCCTTGGGCCGGGCTGCGGTTCCGCACGCCGACGGCCCGCAGGGGCTCCGGCGGGCGGGGGAGCGGATGGTGAGCGATCGGAGCGTCCAGGTGGAGACGCCGGAAGGGGCCGCAAGCGGCGGCCTGGCCGCGTCCTGGCGCCGTCTAAGGCACCGGCTGGGGACGCTGCGCGGCCAGCTCATCATCCCGTATGTCCTGCTGACCCTGGCAACGGCCATGGTCGGGACGTACGTCGTCACCCGACTGGTCACCTCTTCGGTCCGTGAGCGCTTTGTCAACCAGATGTACGAGGCCGGGCGCGTGGCCGCCGATGGCGTCGTGCGCCGCGAGCGCTCCCAGCTGCGCCTGCTGCGCCTGGCCACGTTCACCGCCGGCATGCCTGAGGCGCTCCTGCGGGGAGAGCCCGATCCCCTGCTGGCCCTCATTCAGCCGCTGGTCGTCAACGAATCGGCCGAGGCGCTGATCGCCGTCGGCGCGGACGGGCGCGAGATCATCGGCCTGACACGTCCCCCCGGGACGGAGACGTACACGCGCACCGACGGATCGGACCTCTCTGCCGAACCCGTGGTCCGGCAGGTGCTATCGGGGACCGCCGACGCGCGAGGCGACAAGTACGTCGATCTGATCGAGACCTCCTTCGGGGCCTACCTGTTTACGAGCGCCCCGGTCTACACGGAGGACGGGACGCTGGCGGGCGCCATCCTCGTCGGAAGCCACATCGAGCAGCTCGTCGACGACCTGAAGGCGGAATCGCTGGCCGATATCGTCCTGCAGGGTGTTGATGGTCGGCTTCTGGCGACGACCATCGCCGAGCCGGACGAAGGCTTCGCCGCCATCCTCCTCCCGCCGGGGATGACCGGCGAGCTGAGCGGGACCTTCCTGCGCCAGTTCTCCGTCGCCGGGCGCGAGTACCAGGGGGCTTACAGCCCATTCCTCGCTCGAGACCGAGTGCTGGGGACGGTCGGCGTCATCATGCCTAGCAATTTCCTGGTGA
>DYJB01000023.1:0-10965 GCA_020723365.1 Candidatus Aquidulcis sp.
CGGCAGGCTGATTGCCCCCATGGACTTCCTCGGTGTCGGCCCGCTCGAACTGATCCTGATCATCGTCCTGGCTCTCGTATTGGTCGGGCCGCGCGATCTGGTCAAGTTCGGCCGCGACGCCGGACGGTTCCTCAACCGCCTGTACCGTTCCCCGGCCTGGCGCACGATGAACGACGCCTCACGCGAGCTGCGCAACCTGCCGACGCGCCTGGCGCGGGAAGCCGAATTGGAGAGCCTGCAGCGCGACCTGAAGCAGGCCGGAGAGGGACTGCAGCAGGATGTCCAGGCCGCCTCCGAAGGCATGAGCGCCTGGACCACCCCCGCGCCCCCTGCCCCGCCCGGCCAGCCTGCGGCGGCGTCCGGCGAGCTTCCCAGGCCGGAGAAGGCGCCCGATCCGCCCGCCTCCGAATCGCCCTTTGCCGAAGGCTGACCGATGCGCCGTGCCCTTTCCCGCCTCTGGCGAATCCTGACCGCGCCCGTCCGGCTGGTGCTGTGGCCCTTCCGGCGCGTGCGCCAGTTCCTCGACTACGAGCCCGAGGAGACCTCCGCCGGCGACGCCTTTGCTCAGACGCTTCAGGCCCCCGCCATCCTGCTTGACCACCTCGATGCGCTGCGCGGGCACCTGATGCGGTCGCTCATCGCCCTGGCCATTGGCACGACGATCGGATTCACGTTCGCGCAGCGCATCCTCGACTGGATGGCCGAGCCCGTCGGGGGCATCGAAGCTCTGCAGGCGATCGAGGTCACGGAATCGGTCGGCGCCTTCATGAAGGTCTCGCTGCTGACCGGCTTCGTCCTCGCCTTCCCCTACATCCTGCTCGAGCTCTTCGCCTTCATCAATCCGGGACTCAAGCGCCGTGAGCGCGTTCTGCTGCTGACCTCCATCCCCGCCGCCACGCTCCTGTTCATCGGCGGCGTGACCTTCGCCTACTTCGTGATGCTGCCCGTGGCGCTGCCCTTCCTGCTCAACTTCCTTGGCATTCAGACCGTGCCGCGGCCGTCGAACTACATCAACTTCACCACCAACCTGCTCTTCTGGATCGGCGTAGCCTTCACCTTTCCCCTGGTCATCTTCGCCCTGGCGAGTGTGGGCATGGTGCGGGCCCGGCAGCTCACTCAGGCGTGGCGCTTTGCCGTGGTGGGCATCGCCGTCATGGCGGCGGCCATCACGCCGACCGTCGATCCCGTCAACATGGCGCTGCTGATGCTGCCCATGATCGCCCTGTACGGGTTGAGCATCGTGCTGGCGGCCATCGCCGAGCGGGCCCGGCGGCGCCGATCCTCCGAAACGTAGGCGCCGGAAGCCGGCGGCCGAGGCCGGATGGCTTCAGGGCGCCCTTTCCCACCACCTGCAATGCAGCCTGAGAGGAGTTGGCCGTAGGCACGCCAGGCGGCGAACGAAGCGCGCTGCGCTCGCGCGACTTCAAGTGGGCGATCCCCGGACAGGGCGCTTCACATCCCGATGGAGGAGATCGGACTCAATGGCGCAGCCCGGCAATCCCCATGCCGGCGAAGGCCACGGCGGCGGCCAGCAGGTAGGAAGCGCGCAGGGCGCTGACAATCGAGGCGGCCTCGACAGCGCCGGCTCGCCCCAATACGGTGGTGAACACCGCGCCCGCCAGACCCACGCCGATGACCATGCCGACATTGCGCGCCAGCGCCAGGACGCCGGCGGCGATCCCCTGCCGGTGGCGCGGCGCCGCCCCCATCAGCGCGCTGTTGTTGGGCGAGGCGAAGATGCCGATCCCGAGCCCGGCCACCGCCAGCATGGCGACAATGGCCGCACGGGGCGACTCCAGATCCAGGCTTGAGAGCAGGACGAGCCCAAGGCCGAGCAGCCCCATACCCACGACGCTGGGAAGACGGGTGCCGATCCGATCGGAGAGACTCCCACTCAGGGGCGCCACCACCGCCATCAGCATCGGCTGCGCCGTGAGCAGCAAGCCGGCCTCCGCCGGCGACAGGCCGCGCGCTTGCTGCAGGTAGAAGGGCATCAGGAAGAGCACGGTGAAGACACACACGTAGTTGAGCACGGCGCTGGCCGCCGCCGCCGTGAAGGTCCGGCTGCGGAAAAGGCTCAGGTCGAGCATCGGCGCGGCGACGCGGCGCTCCAGCCGCACGAACAGCCCCAGCAGGACCAGCGAGCCTGCCAGCAGCATGACCGTCGGCCACGCCGCCCATCCCCAGGCATGCCCCTGGTTGAGGGCCAGGAGCAGCGCCACAAGGCCGCCGGTGAAGGTCAGGGCGCCGCGCAGGTCGAAGCCCTCCCCGCGGCCGCTCCCCTCGTCCCGCGGGACGAAGCGCAGCGCCAGCGCCAGCGCCAGCAGCCCGACGGGCACGTTGATGTAGAACACCGAACGCCAGCCGAGCGCCGTCGTCAGCCAGCCGCCCAGCGACGGCCCGACGGTCAGCCCCAGGTACGTCATCGTCGCCTGCAGCCCCAGGGCGCGGCCGCGCATCTCGGGCGGGAAGCTCTTGGTCAGAATGGCCGGTGAGTTGGCAAAGAGCATCGAGGCGCCGACGGCCTGCGCCGCGCGCGCGGCGACGAGGAAGCCGGCGCCGGGCGCCAGCCCGCACAGGACCGAGCCGAGCAGGAAGATCAGGAAGCCGGTGGTGTAGACGCGCCGGTGGCCGCGTAGATCGCCCAGCCGCCCGACGCTCAAGAGCAGCCCGCTGACAACGAGCAGGTAGATGGTGACCACCCACTCGACCGTCGCCACCGAGGCGCCGAAGCTCTCGCGTACGACGGGCAGCGTGATGTTGACCACGCTGCCATCCAGCGCCGACATGAACGTGCCGAGGCCGATGGCCAGCAGCACGCCCCAGCGGGAGCGGATCGTCACCTCGGAGGACTGCACGGAATGCACTCCGGAAGGCGGGCGCAGATCAGGCGGGGAGGATAGCACGCCTGGCCCACGCTACTGCCGAAGTAGGAAGCCACGCACCGGGACGGACAGCAGCGTACCGGTCTCCTGCAGCCCGCGCAGCTTGAGCAGCGTGATCAGCAGGAGCAGCGAGAGCGCCACGACGATCCGGTGCGGCCAGAGGCCCGAGAACGCCGAGGCGAGCCCTTCAACCCCGGCGGTCAGGCTGACGGCGGCCGTCAGGACATGGTCGAGGAGCAAGGCTGCCGCCGCGACCAACCCGGCGCTCAGGCCGAGGTTGGCGCGCGCCACGATCCACGATCCTCCGCCGGACGGAGAGGCGTGCACGGTCTGGTAGTACGAGAGGGCTGCGATCAGAAGGACAGCGACGATCGCCATGGCAACGGGGAAGGCCAGCGCCAGCCCGGCGCTCCCGGCGACCACCAGCCCGAGGAAGATCTCCTGACTGGCGTAGGCGATGGAGGAGGGCGCATCGGGCGAGAAAGCCGCCAGAACCTGAATCCTGTTGAGCCGGCGCTCCCCCTGCGCGAACGTCGCAAGCGGCGGCCCCAGCAGCAACTCCCTCAACCGATGAAGCACGTCACGCCTCCCGCCTCGCGATGCGGCGAATCCTCATCGGGCCAGAGCCGCGATCAACAGCGCCGCCAGCAGGAGCCATCCCAGGATCGATACGATCCAGCCGGTGCCGCCCGGGTCGAAGGCGGATGGCAGCGCCCGGAGGGGTGTCAGGCGCAGCACCGGAACTCCAGCGATGCCGGCGGCCAGCCTCTCGTCGCCGGTGGTGAAGGGGTTGAATCCGAAGAAGAACCCGGCAAAGCCGGCGTTCTTGAGGATCTGCCGGGCGATGCGCAGGCGCTCCGCCTCCTCCTTGACGATGCGCACGCGGCCCCAGAACCGGCCGGCCGGCAGCTGAACCTCCGCCTCCGGGGCGGCGGCGAGGTTCTTCGCCCAGTGAGCGATCTCCCCGAACCCGGCGATGCAGCATACATCCCCATCGATCAACGCGTAGTTGACGGGCGTGTGCCGCAGCCTGCCGCTCTTGTGCCCGATCGTCGAGAGCACCATGATGTACCCCGACGGCGGCGTGACCATCGCCGCCCCCAAGCCGGAGCGGAAAGCCGGCACCATGAAGAACCGGTTGAGCACGCGAAAGCCTCTTCGCAGCCCTCGGTAGGTGGTCATCGGCTCCCTCCAGCTGGCGATTCTAGCTTGGCCCTCCTCGGCCTGCGGTCGCCACAAGTCGCCCGCAGGCCTCGAAGGGAGAATGGCCGCATCGGCGCCTCAGATCCAGCGCAGCGCCACGCCGAAGATCAGCAGGGCCAGGATGTCCACGCCGTAGATCATTGCCAGCACACTCAGCTTGTTGCGGATCGACGGCATATCGAAGACCCAGAACGAGACCAGGAAGAAGGTCAGGTATCCGAAGACGAAGATCAGCCATGGCGCCCCGGCGTTCCACCACGGGTAGTCCCAGGTGAGCGCCCCCACGGCGTTGAGCAGGACCTCGACGAAGACGCAAAACGCGGCGCCGGCCACGGCGATGAACAGCCGGTTGGGCAGGCCAAGGATGCGCGTGCGCCGATCCGGGGGGAGCATCTTGGCGAAGGTGACACCGGCAATGGCGAACATGAAGCAGATCTCGATGTTCAGCCCGATCAGGATCAGGTAGGCGGTCTTGCCCGGCGCGCCCCACACCGGCGCATACTGGGTGAAGTGGAACACCAGGCTGTTCCAGATCTCATTGAACCAATCCATACCCCAGAAGGCCAGGCCGGCAAAGACCAGGTTCCAGTTGCGCTTCTCGATTTCGTTGGCGTAGACGTACACCACCAGGGCGAAGAGCGGAATCACGTACCACTGGAACAGGCTGCCGTCGCGCAGGATGGAGAGAGCCTGAGCTGCGGATTCGGTGGGCATGATCGGCCTCCTTGGCACACACCACGTGACACGTCCGGCCGAAGGGCCGGACGTGTCACGTGGTGAAGCGGAAGAAGAGGTAGAGGGCGTTGCCGAGCAGCGTCAGACCCGGCAGGACGAGCGCCGCGAGACACGCGATCGGCGACGACCCCAAGCGCAGCGCGCCGGCGTTGTCGATCGTGGGCGACCCGGGCAGCGAGTCAAGCGCTGCGCCGTAGGTCGGATCGTCGGGATCGAACAGGACAAGTTCCTCGGTTTGATCGGTCAGGCGCTCGGGGGCATTCGTCTTTGAGGTGACCTCGTACGATGCGCCGTCCTGGGCGCGGAAGGTAAGCGTCACCGCCATGACGGGCCGGTTGTTGATCGTGGTGTTCGTCGGCACGACGGTGGTGGCTTTGGCGAAGGCCAGGCGCCCTGTCCCAAGCAGGCGATTCGCCTTCCAGCCTTCGCGCAGCCCGAAAGCCACCATCACGGCCCCGATGAGCGGGAAGATGCCGGCGATGGCGGCCAGCGGGCCGAAGGTCGTTCGGCGCATGCCGTCGACCCGCGCCACATCCGGCTGCGAGCGCAGGTAGGTGACGGCCAGCCGCTGGCCCGCATCCGGGGCGTAGCCGGTGACGTAGGCGCGCGCCTCGACTTTCCGGCCATTGGCAGCCACGAAGCTGTAGGTGATCTTATAGACCGGTGCGTCGTTCTCGGAAGCGTTGGTGTAGTCGACCGAGACGACCGTACCCGTTGCCCGGTCGGTGTCCATCACGGCGAACATCGGCCCGCTCCAGTCCGACTGCAGGGCGAAGCCGTAGAAGAAGATCATGCCGAAGCCAAGCATCAGCCAGCCGATCTGCTGCAGCACGCCTCCAAACATCGCGGCGAGGCGAACGCAGATCGGGACAGCCCGCGGCGGCAGGAGAGCCGCCGGCTCGACGGGGGCACGCGGCAGGATGGCGGTCATCGGGGGTCTCCTTGGAGTGGGCGGGGCTGTCCCGCCCGGTGCTGGAGCCACTCGTCCTGCAGGATGGCCATCAGGTCCAGGTTCCAGATCTCCTGGCCGACACGGCGCGCCCGACGCAGGTGGCCTTCCCGGACGAAGCCCTCCGCCTGGTAGCAGCGAATAGCCTCGGCATTGAAGTCGAAGACACCGAGATCGACCCGCTCCAGCCTGAGTTCGTCGAAGGCGATGTGCAGCGCCTGGCGGACCATGGCACGCCCCAGGCCGCACCCCCGGCGAGACGGGTCGATCAGCACCCGGCACAGACGCGCCGAGTGACCGTCGATCTCATTCAGCTCGATGTGACCGACCGGCTCGCCTCCGGCGAGGCAGACGGTATAGATGCGGCGCGCCGCCGGCGGCTGCTGCGCCGAGAGGCGGTAGCTCTCAAGCTGCGCCTCGTCGAGGGGAAAGGTGAACAGGGGTCCGGCCCACTGCATCAGTGCTTCCGGCGAGTCGATGGCCTGCAGGATGCGAGGGAAGTCCCTGCGCTCGAAGGGGCGGAAATGCAGGTCGGGCGGCGGTGTGAGGTTCGGCATGCGAGAGCCCGGGCGCTGCGGACCGGGATGACCCTGGGGCGCCGGGCCAGGATGTCCCGCGCCAGGCTTCAGCGGCGGAGAGACTAGCACATCGAGGGCGGAATGGGAAACGGCAACAGCGCAGGCGAATTGCGGCGCCCATGGCGAGAGCCGCCCCGACCACCTTCGGACGACCGCGCCCGGTGGTAGCGTGGGCTCCCCCAACGCCAGCAGACTCTGGAGGAGGATCCATGCTCAACCGACCTCTCCTGTGGCTTGACTTCGTGACGTGCCTGGCCGCGTTGGCCTGCAGCGCCCTCTCAACAACCCGGCTCCAACGGCCACCCCTCAGCCATCCCTGCCGGCGCCGTCGGCCACGTCAACGCCGGTAGCCACCCCCACGCATGGTCCTCCGCCGACGCCTGTGCCCTTGCAGGAGGGACACCCGAGCAACGCACGTCGCCCCGCCCCGGCTCGCTGGTCAGGCAGCCGCCTCTCGGCGCCGCCGGTGTACGACCCGGCGAACACGGATCGCTGGCAGATCGATCTGCGCGCCGACGATGCCTCCGGCGTCGATCTGCGCGATCCGCTCGGCGAGCAGTTGCAGGCCTACTTCGACACCACCACCCGCCCGCCGGCCAAGGAGCGCCTGCCCGCAGGGCTCGGTCCGGAGAGTGGCCTCGACCTGGGGATGAATCCGGGGTTTGGCCTGCGCGCCCGGCATGCCGGGCGCCCGCCCGCGTTCCTGTGGAATGGCCAACTCGATCGGTCGCGTGGGCGCCTGCGCCCTGCGACAGTCGACTCTGCCGGTGGGGTGTCTCGTCTCGGTCGCACATCGGTTGCGGACGCCTAGTGACCCGGGTTGGAAGGTAGCGACATCAACGCCCCTGCACTTCATAATTGACATAAAAGAGTCCCCCGAGATTGTCGGCCTACAAGGGCGGGCAGAAAGGGTAAGATGAACTAATTTGATATGCGATTGTGGCTCAGAATCTTGGAAACTGTCATATAATACTGGTTGCACAGGAGTGATCGCATGGTCGACTCAACAAAGGCAGCTGGACGCAGGCTCACCCGGCCAGCGGCCGAGACGCAGGTTCCCCGCCGCCTCCGGCAGCGGCGCGGGCAGGGCGTCTTCCCGGCGGCCGCCCCCAATGCGGGTTTTGAGGTTGATGTCGGGAACCGGCTGCGCGTCCTGCGAACGGAGCGCGGGTACTCCTTGCGGCGGTTGGCCGATCGGAGCGGGCTGAACGTCAACACGCTGAGCCTGATCGAGAACGGACGGACGTCTCCGAGCGTCAGCACGCTGCAGCAGGTGTCGCGGGCGCTTGACGTCCCTATCGCCGCGTTCTTCGAGATGGACGAAGCCCAGGCCAGTGTCGTCTTCCAGAAGGCAGGGCAGCGGCCCCGGGCGGCGTTCGCTCACGGCACGGCGGAGGACCTGGGCGCTGGTATGACCCTGCACGGCGGACAGCCCTTGATCGTCACGCTGCGGCCCGGCACCGACAGCGGTCCTTCGCCGATCGTCCATACGGGCTACGAGTTCGTCTACTGCCTGGAAGGCCAGATGACGTACACCATAGAGTATCGCCGCTACGCCCTGGAGGCCGGCGACAGTCTGATCTTCGAGGCTCACCTGCCCCACCGATGGGGGAACCCTGGGCAAACCCAGACGCGTTCGCTGCTCATCCTGTGCCCGCAGGACGAGAATGATCGTCCAACCGACAGGCACCTCATGCTAGACGCCGAAGCCCCCCTCCCGGGGCCGGCGGCGTAAGGAGGCAGGCGATGTTGACTCGCGTCCTTCGCATCCTTGCAGGTCTGCTGATCGTGGCGGGTGCCACTGCGGTGCAGGCCCAATCCTCACCGGCGCGGGCTCAGACCCCGACGCCCGAGAAAGACGACTCCTGCATCGCCTGCCACGAGGCCCTGTACCTCAACCACGACACCGGCAAGTGGTACTGCCTGTGCGAAGTGAAAGCCCGCTGCACGTTCTGTCACGGCGGGGGGCTGGGGGCAGACGACCGAGGAGGCGGCCCACGAGGGCATGACCGCCAACCCGCTCCAGGTCGACTCCGAGACCTGCCAGTCGTGCCATCCTTCGGACGTTCAGCGGCGCGTGAGCCTCTTTGCGGCGCGCGCCGGCCTGAGTAGCACTCCCTGCCCGACGGTCGAAGCCCTGGCGGCATCCCTGCTGCCGACGCCGGCGCCCGTGTCGCCACGCGGGCTTGAGGGCTGGCAGGTGGGAGCGCTCGTCCTGCTCGGCGGTGCCCTCGCCGCCCTGATCGTCTTTGCCTACCGGTGCTGGAAAGCCGATTGCCTGTCCCGCCGGACGGAGCCGCAGTGACACGTTGCGTGCCCGCGGCCGCCTTGGCTACGGGGCGAAGAGTGAAGCCGGTAAAGATCCGCGGCCTCCGCAGGCTGCGGGCCCGGGTGCCAAGGCCACCCTGCAAGCCGCAAATCCATCGTCCCTTCGGCGCCCAACGGAGCTCGCCGCGCGCCTGCGGCCGGAACCAGACGGTGCCCGCGCACCGATCCGGTGGCGCATCCGTCCGGCGCTCCTGTCGTGGAGGTGCAATCGAGACAGCGCACACCAGGCCGGCCCTCCGCACCGATCAATGATTCGGGCGCGGACAGGCCCCGCTCCACCATCCAAACGGAGAAGATCATGCGAATCGCTGCCATCACAGAAGACGGAACCACCATCAGTCAGCACTTCGGCCGAGCGCCGTACTACGTGGTCGTCACAATCGAGGACGGCCGTGTCGTCGGCCGCGAAATGCGGGAGAAGCTGGGACACAACCAGTTCGCCTCGGACCCACGCGCGGCAGAACTCCCGGGACAACCTCACGGCACCGGCCCCGACGCCCACGACAAGCACCTGCGCATGTCGCAGGCCATCGCCGACTGCGAGGCGCTCCTGTGCCGCGGCATGGGCTATGGCGCGTACCAGAGCATGCAGGCGCGCGGCATCCGGCCGGTCGTGACGGACATCGAGTCGATCGACGAGGCCGTGAAGGCCTACGTGGAAGGACGTATCGTCGATCACGTTGAGAAGCTGCACTAGGGCGAAGCGCTGCGGGCATTCCCTGAAGCGCGTCCAGCAGCACACACGGCGCTGCGGGTAGAAGGGAGGACTACATGCCAGGAGGGGATCGGACAGGTCCGCTGGGCACAGGCCCGCGCACGGGACGCGGCGCTGGCTACTGCGGAGGCGCCGACAAGCCCGGCTTCGCAAGTTCGGTCGGCCGGTTCGGCCTGGAGCGCGGTTTCCGAGGAGGCGGACGGGGCTGGAGGCACATGTTCCACGCCACGGGCCTCCCGCGCTGGGCGCGTGACTTCCCCGGGTCCGCGCCCGTGGCACCGGACGATCTCGCCGCTGGTCTCAAGAACCAGGCCGATCGGCTGAGGTCTCAGCTCGACGCCATCGAGGCCCGCCTGGGGCAGATCAAGAAGGACTGATCCAGCCGCCAACGCGCCTGCACAGGGCGGGCCGGTTCCGAGAGGACAGGCAAGGAAGGAGTGTGAGCCATGGCCAACCAGGGACGCGGCGGAGGAGGCCGGCAAGGTGGAGGAGGAGGCGGCTTGGGCGGAGGAGGACGCGCGGGAGGCAACCAAGCCGGCGCCGGCCCCGGTGGTGACTGTGTCTGCCCCAAGTGCGGGAACAAGGTCCCGCATCAAGCCGGCCAGCGGTGTATGGACCTCCCATGCCCGAAATGCGGCACGAGCATGATCCGGGACTAGAGGAGACGGACACCCCGAGGCGCCAGGGGCCGGGAGATCATCGGATGGGGCCTGCGCGCGCTGCTCGCCGATCTGGTCCGGGCCCATGCCGATGTGGGACTAGCGGCCTCGGCGGCCAACGCAATGACCCAGGTCGTCACGGGGCGCCAGGCGGCTGGCGTTGGCGCTGAAGGAAACGTCCGGAGTGGAGCTGGAGCACCGGGAGGAACCCGCTCCGCGGATCGCATCCGTTGGGGGGCGTCCACCATGCGGCCTCAGGCAACTGCTCGCCGGCAGCAGCGCCGGGTACCCGACGCCTCGGGGGACCCCCAGGCTTTCGAGGGCCTGGTCAAGTTGGTGGTCATGTCCGAACGCGATGCGTTCGAGGGATGCCAGGAGCTGATCGCCGAGAGGCACGGCAAGAACCTGATCACCTAGGAGTTGCTGGTCCACATCCTCGGAGAGGAAGTAGCGCACGAGGATGACTTCAAGACCATGCTGGGGTAGACCATGACCATCGTGGTAAGCACAACGGGAAGCGACCTGGACGCGATGCTGGACCCGCGCTTCGGGCGGGCGGCGTTCTTTCTCATCGTTGATCCAGAAACCATGGCCTGGCAGGGACATCGGAACTCCGCCGCCGACGCGCCGGGCGGGGCCGGCACTCAGGCAGCGCAGTTGGTTGCCGGGCTGAAGGCTGCGGCGGTGATCAGCGGCGCCTTCGGCCCGAATGCCTTCCGGGCCCTGGAGGCGGCCGGCATCGCCATGTTCCAAAGCAGTCAGGCGGGTACGGCCCGCCAGGCGGTGGAGGACTACAAGGCCGGACGGCTCGAGCGGGCCGGGCTCCCGTCCCGCTCCGGCCGGCATGGCTGAGTCGCGCCCGATCCCGCCCATGCGGATCGCGGTTGCGAGCGGCAAAGGGGGCACCGGCAAG
>DYJB01000023.1:10975-22582 GCA_020723365.1 Candidatus Aquidulcis sp.
GACGACCGTGGCCACAAGCCTGGCCCTCAGCCTGGCAGCGGACGGGAAGGCGCCCCTGTTCCTGGATTGCGACGTGGAGGCGCCCAATGCCGGACTGTTCCTCAAGCCCACCTTCGAACAGCGCTCGGACGTCAGTGTGCTCATCCCGCGCGTCGAGGAGGCCTGCTGCACTTCCTGCGGACGGTGTGCCGAGGTCTGCCAGTACCACGCCATCGCCGTGCTGGGGAAGAAGGTGCTGGTGTTCTCCCAACTGTGTCACGCGTGCGGGAGTTGCAGGGAGCAGTGTCCGGAAGACGCCATCCGTGAGGTTCCCTCCGTCCTCGGCGTCCTGGAGGCCGGACCTGCGCAGAACGGCATCGCGTTCGCCCGCGGCATGATGGATGTCGGCGAGCCGATGGCCGGTCCGGTTATCCGGAAGCTGAAGCAGTGGGCGTCGCCCGGGGATGGGCAGATCGTGATCCTGGACGCCCCGCCCGGCACCGCCTGCCCGGTAGTGGAGTCCATTCGGGGCTCCGACTTCCTGCTTCTGGTCACCGAGCCCACACCCTTCGGCCTGCACGATTTGAAGCTGGCCGTCCAGCTGGGCCAGGAGCTGTCACTGCCGATCGGCGTCGTCATCAATCGCGATGGGATTGGCGACGCGGAGGTGGAACAGTACTGTGGGACCGAGGGCCTGCCGATCCTGCTGCGCGTTCCCTTTGAGCGCGCCATCGCCGAGGGGACGGCGCGTGGGCGAACCTTGCTGGAGATCCATCCGCAGATGGGAGCGCGCCTGCGAGCCGTACTCGAGCAGATCGGTGCCCGCCTGGGATCACCACCGTGAAACAGCTCGTGCTCCTGAGCGGCAAGGGCGGCACGGGAAAGACCAGCGTAGCAGCAGCCTTCGCCCACCTGGCACGCCATGGCCCCTCCCCTCTTCCGATCGTTCTGGCCGACGCCGACGTGGACGCTGCCAACCTGGAACTGGTCCTCGCACCAGAGCGGATCGAGGAGCACCCGTTTGTGGGGGGATCGGTGGCGATCATCGATCCGGCGCTGTGTGAGGCCTGCGGGGTCTGCAAGACCACCTGCCGATTCGAGGCTGTGGTCCCGGGCGAGTCCTACCGCATCGACCCGATCGCCTGCGAGGGCTGCGCCGCCTGTCTGTTCGTCTGCCCCACGCAGGCCATCCGCATGGAGCCGCAGCTGGCGGGCCACTGGTACCGTTCGCAGACGCGCTTTGGTCCCTTGTTCCACGCCGCCCTGAGGCCGGCGCAGGAGAACTCCGGCAAGCTGGTCACGCTGGTCAAGCAGCAGGCCCGGCTGCACGCACTCGACGGAGGCTTCCCAGCGCTGATCGTGGACGGCCCCCCCGGGATCGGATGCCCGGTCATATCGGCCGCCTCCGGGGCGGACCTGGCGCTGATCGTCGCTGAGCCGACGGTCGCCGGAATCCACGACATGCAGCGCGCCTTGCAGACCACCGCGCACTTCCGCATCCCCTCCCTCGTCTGCCTGAACAAGTGGGACGTCTATCCCGAGGGCGCACAGGGGATCGAGTCCTGGTGTCAAGCTCAGGGAATCGAAGTCGTTGGACGAATCCCCTTCGACCAGACCATCACCCAGGCGATGGTGCGCGGCGAGCCCGTGACGGCCCACGCGCCCGAGGCGCCTGCCAGCCAGGCGCTGCTCGAGCTCTGGAAGAAGGTGACCACGCGGCTGGACGCTGGCAAGGAGCCGTGATGGCCGAGTCGAGCCCGCTGCGCACCGCGATCCTCGACCGGCTTTCGGGCGTCATCGATCCGGAGACGGGCGTCGATGTTGTGCGCATGCGGCTGATTGAGGACCTGGCCGTGGACGAGGCGGGGATAGCATCGCTCAAGTTCCGGCCTTCATCGGCCCTGTGCCCGCTCGCCGTGCCGCTGGCGCAGGCGATCCAAGCGTCCGTCGAGCAGGTGCAGGGCGTGACCGGGGTCGAACTGCAAGTCGTGGGGTACATCCAGGCGGACGAACTGACAGCGCTCATCCGCGAAGCCTTCGACCGCCCGCAGGGCGAGGGACGCTCCTGAGCCGGAGCCGCCTGCACGCGCGTCCGGGCGTGGGCTCGTGGCACAGCGGGGATCTTGATCGAAGAGCGCGGGCGCGCTCCACAGCGTCCGGTGCCGCGCGGCGAGCCGGCAATGCAGGGAGGTGATGACAGGTCCCATGGTCACCAGGGAGCAGGTCCGAGAGGCACTCAGGGGGGTGATGGATCCCGAACTCAAGCGCAATCTGGTCGAACTCGGGATGGTGCGGCAGGTGGACCTCACCGGCAGGCAGGTGCAGGTCACGCTGGCGCTGACGACCCTGGCGTGCCCACTGAAGGACCGGATTGTGGGCGATGCCCGGCAAGCGGTGCTGGCGCTGGATGGGGTCGAACAGATGGAGGTCAGGTTGACGGAAATGTCCGTCGAGGAGAAGGAACGGTTGCGTCCGAAGGAGCCTGCCTCAGGAGCGGCTGCCGACCTGAACGACATCCGGCATGTGATCGCCGTGATGAGCGGCAAAGGAGGCGTGGGAAAGTCGCTGGTCAGCGCCCTGCTGGCCAACGCTTTGCGAAGGGCAGGCAAGCGTGTCGGCTTGCTGGACGCCGACATCACCGGGCCGAGCATCCCGAAGATGTACTTCCCTCACGGAGCCCAGCCAGGAGCAACCCCCACAGCCATGCTCCCCGCGATGAGCAGGACAGGGATCGGCGTCATGTCCATCAACTTGCTGCTCGAGAGCCAGGATCAGGCAGTGGTCTGGCGGGGTCCCTTGATCGGCCGCGCCATCCAGCAGTTCTGGGGAGATGTCCTGTGGGGCTCGCTGGACTACCTGATCGTCGATCTGCCGCCGGGGACCTCGGACGCCTCGCTAACCGTGATGCAGTCGCTGCCCCTGAGCGGCGTGGTGCTCGTCACTTCCCCGCAGGACCTCGCCGGGATGGTCGTCCGCAAGGCAGCCCAGATGGCGGGCTTGCTGAGAGTCCCTATCCTGGGTCTGATTGAGAACATGAGCTACTACCTGTGCCCGGACACGGGCAAGCTGCACGAAGTGTTTGGGCCCAGCCATGCTCAGGAGACGGCTGAGGCGATCGGCGTGCCCCTGTTGGGGAAGCTACCGATCGACCCCGAGATTGCCAAACTGAGCGATACGGGCAGGATCGAGGAATTCGGGGGCGAGGCGTTCACATCGGTGGCCGAACGCCTCGCGGCGGTCGCGCTCCCGGGCAGGCCTCCAGCCGTCATGCCAGCGTGAAGCAGGCGGGGCTTGGCGAGCGGCGAATAGGAAGGAGGTAGGAAATGCGGGCAGAGAAGGTGATGCCGACCATGTACCTGCTGCTGTCCATCCTGGCCATGCTCGCGCTGAACTGGCTGGCCCCGGTGAGGAAGATCATCCCCTCTCCTTGGCACCTCCTCGGCCTGGTGCCGCTGTTCGCCGGCGTGGCCCTCAATCTGCAGGCCGACCGGGCGTTCCACGCCGCGCGCACGTCGGTCAAGCCGTTCGAACTCCCGAGCGCCCTGATCCGGGACGGCGTCTTCCGATTCACCCGCAATCCGATGTATCTCGGTTTCGTCCTTGTGCTCCTGGGCATCGGGGTGCTCCTGCGATCCGTGCCCCCCTTCCTGATCATCCCCGCCTACGGCCTGCTGGTGGACCGCGTGTTCATCACGGCCGAGGAATCGAATCTCGAGCGGTGCTTCGGTGATGCCTGGGCGCAGTACCGCGCGCGCGTCAGGCGCTGGCTGTGAACCAGGTGGCCGGGGGCCGATGGAATCAAGGTGAGTGATGCGCTACGTGTACGGTCCGGTTCCCTCCCGCCGATTGGGCCAGTCGCTGGGGATCGATCCCATTCCCTCGAAGACCTGCAACTGGAACTGCGTCTACTGCCAGCTCGGGCGGACCGTCCCGCTGATCAGCGAGCGGCGCGAGTATTACCCGCGCCAGGAGATCCTCCAGGATTTGAAGGAGGCCCTGGCTGCCCATTCATCCGAAGAGATCGACTGGGTGACCTTCGTCGGATCAGGCGAGCCGACCCTGCACAGCGGGATCGGCTGGCTGATCCGTGAGGTCAAGACCGCGACCGACAAGCCGGTGGCGGTCATCACCAACGGGGCGCTGCTGTACCTGCCCGAGGTGCGGGACGAGCTTTCGGCGGCAGATGCCGTGCTGCCCTCGCTGGACGCCGGAGACCCGGAGCTCTACAGGGTCATCAACCGCCCCCATCCCCACGCGACCTTCGAGCGCCTGCAGGACGGGCTGCTCCGGTTCCGCCAGGCGTATCGTGGCCGGCTGTGGGTCGAGGTCATGCTGGTACGCGGCCTAAATGATACGCCGGAAGCGCTGGAGAAAATCGCCCAGGCGCTCCACAGGATCGGGCCGGATGCGGTGCACATCAACCTGCCGACGCGCGCCCCGGCCGAGACCTGGGTGCAGCCGCCGGACGAGGAGGGCCTGATGCGGGCCGTTGCGACGCTCGGCGCCACGGCGCAAGTGGTCCACCCGGCTCAGGGCTCGTTCGATCTGAGCGGGTATCAAGACATCACGGATGCCGTGGCCGCCATCATCACGCGCCATCCGATGCGGGAGGAGGAGTTGGCCCGCACGCTCGACCGATGGGCGCCCGGCAAGATCACCGAGGCTCTGGAATCGCTGGCGGCGAGTGGCCGGGTCCAGGTCGTCGAACGCTTCGGATCGCGCTTCTGGAGTATCGGCACCGCACGCTATCCGGAGGAGGAGCAGTCGCGGCGAACGGCACCCGATGGCCTTGCCTAGCCTTGCGGAACCGGCCGCGCACGCTCCCTACACGCGTTCCCCGCAAGGACAAGGCCCGGGGCCTGGAATCCCCGGAGGCTTGCCCGGGGAGACGGGGAGAGGGACAGGAGACAGTGGGAATGCCCCGTGGTAGCCGGGGCCGCCTGTGGGCGTTCGCCCTGGGGGCGGCTGGCTGCATGCTCTTGCTGTGCCTCGGGCACCAGGCTCCTGGCCTTCTCGGTCCGACGGATTCCACGGACACGGCGATCCCCCAGCCCACCGTCCCCCCGGCGACCCGTCCAGCCCCGGTGGTTGATGCCGAACCGGTGTCGACCGTGCCGCCGGAGGCCGCCGCACAACCCTCGGCGGCGCCGGATGGCAGCGTCGACGAGGAACCGATCAGGCTCACCATCGTCTACGACAACCGCCCTGCGGACCCGCGCCTTCGGACCGCATGGGGATTCGCCTGCTGGATCGATCTGGGCGAAACCGTCGTCTTGTTCGACACGGGCGGTGACGGGGCCACCCTTCTTGAGAACCTTGCCGCGCTCGGGTTCGATCCGGATGAGATCGATATTGTCGTCCTGTCGCACGCCCACGACGACCACACAGGTGGACTTCAGGCGCTCCTCGACGCCAATGACCAACTGGAGGTCTACCTGCCCGGCGCCTTCCCAGAGTACCTGAAGGCGCGTGCGCGCGAGCGGGCGGTGCTGGTCGAGGTTGATGGCCGGCTGCAGATCACAGAAGGCGTGTGGTCGTTGGGCCCCATGGGGACCTCGCCTGTCGAGCAGGCGCTCGCCATCGAGACCAGCCAAGGTCTGGTCGTGGTCACGGGCTGTGCCCATCCTGGGGTGGCTGCAGTGGCGGGCTCGGCACGGGAGATGGGCAGGATCCACCTGGTTCTGGGCGGATTCCATCTCGGTGACCAGAGCGCCGTCGAGATCGACTCGGTGATCCGCCAGCTGCAGCTGCTGGAGGTCGAACGGGTCGCACCGAGCCACTGCACGGGCGACCTGGCCATCGGCATGTTCGCAGAGGCGTTCGGGCAGGCCTACATCGAGGCCGGCGTCGGGATGGCCCTCCAGATCCCCCGCTAGGCGGGCGTGGACGAGGGCCTTGTCGCAGGAGGCATCGCATCAAGAGGTTTCGAGAGCACCTCCATCGCCATCCCCATCGTCCTCCGCGCGTGGATGGCATCCCCCACAGTCAGGGTGGGTTGACGCCGCTCGGCAGCGTGCCAGCTGGCGCCCGGGCGGTCATCCGGGAGGTGCGCGGCGGCAGGGGATTCACGGCACGCGTGCTAGCGCTCGGCTTCACCCCGGGCGCCGAAGTGACCGTGATGCAGAACTTCGGGCGCGGGCCGGTCCTCGTCGAGGTGCGGCAGTCGCGCGTGGCGCTCGGGCGGTGGGAGTCAATCAAGATCATCGTGGAGCAACTGCCCGAGGGCTGAGCCATGGATCACAGCCGCCCGCCTGACCGGCAGGAAGGTCCGCGGTCGATCACCATCGCCTTGGCCGGCCAGCCGAACGTTGGCAAGTCGACTGTCTTCAACATGCTCACCGGTCTCAACCAGCATGTCGGCAACTGGCCCGGGAAGACCGTGGAGCACAGGAGCGGGACGTTTGTCCGGGATGGCCGCCAGGTCCACCTTGTGGACTTGCCGGGGACCTACAGCCTGACCGCCAATTCCGAGGAGGAGCGGCTCGCCCGCGACTTCATCATCCGTCAACAGCCGGACGTGACCATCGTGATCGTCAACGCCGCGGCGCTCGAGCGCAATCTCTACCTGGTGGCTGAACTGCTGGCGCTCCCCACCCCGCTGGTCGTGGGACTGAACATGATCGACGTGGCCGAGCAGGCCGGGCTGGAGGTGGAGCCGCACGTTCTGTCGGCCGCCCTGGGCATCCCGGTGATCCCGCTGGTGGCGTCTTGCAACGAGGGGCTGGCCGAACTCGTGCGCGTGTCGGTTGACCTGGTCGATCATCCGACCTCCTCCCGTCCCAACCGGCCGACAATCCGCGAAGCCCACCGCCCGGTCCTGGAAGATCTGCAAGCCCGCATCGCCGGACACGTGCCGGCGCCCTACCCCGAAGATTGGGTGGCGCTGAAGCTGCTGGAGGGTGACACACAGATCACCGACATCATGCGGCAAGCCGCGCCCTCGGCGTGGCAGGCTGTCCACGCCGTCCTGGCGAGCCATGAGGACGCCTACCTGGATATCGCCGGAGGGCGCTACGAGTGGATCGGCCGCATGGTCCGCGCGGGGGTCGTCCGGCCGCGCGCCGGCGTCGTCTCGGTCACGGATCGGATCGATCGCGTCGCCACCCACCCCGTCTGGGGAGTGCTGCTCCTGCTCGGCGCCTTCGGACTGGTGTTCGGCCTCACCTACGGCGTGGCCATGCCCATCGTCGACTGGCTGCAGGTGTCCGTGCTGGCGCCGATCATTGCGGGGTCGCGCCTGGCGCTTGCCCCCTGGCCGCCATGGTCCTCCGGCCTGATCGCGGATGGGCTCTTGGCCGGCGCCGGGACCGTGGTCGCCTTCCTGCCCATTCTGGTGATCTTCTTCGCCGTGCTGGCGCTCCTGGAGGATATTGGCTATCTGGCGCGCGGCGCCTACGTGATGGATCGCCTGATGCACCCCATGGGCCTGCACGGGAAGTCCTTCCTGCCGCTGTTCCTGGGGTTCGGCTGCAACGTCCCCGCGATTCTGGGCACACGAATCGTCGACAACCGAAGGGCACAGCGGCTGACGGTGTTCCTGGTTCCGCTGGTGCCCTGCTCGGCGCGCATGGCCGTCGTGACCTTCCTCGCCCCGGCCTTCTTCGGTCAGGCCGCCGGACTCGTTCTGTGGATCTTGGTCCTGATCAACGTGACCGTGATGGCCATTGCCGGTGTGATCATCAACCGGCTGGCATTTCGGGGGGAGCACAGCGCGTTCATCATGGAGATGCCGCTGTACCACCTGCCCAACCTGCGCACGATCGGGCTGGACGTATGGCAGAACACCTCCGCCTTCCTGCGCAAAGCCGGCACGGTCATCCTGCTGGCCGCGGCCGTCACCTGGGCTCTCTCCCAGGGACCCGGGGGCAACGCCGGCCTCAGCCCCCTCGCCAGACTCGGCCGGTCGCTTGAGCCGGTGGGCGCGTGGATGGGCCTGGGGGACTGGCGTCTCCTGGCCGCGCTGCTCTCGAGCATCGTCGCCAAGGAGAATACGATCGCCACGCTGGGGATCCTGTACGAGCATGAGAACCCAGCCCTGGGCCTGGCAGAGCGCGTGGCCCAGTCCCTCACCCCACCCGCGGCGGTCGCCCTGCTCGTCGTCCAGATGCTGTTTGTCCCATGCGTAGCTTCCCTGGCAGTCATGCGCAAGGAGGCAGGCACGGGGTGGATGCTGTTGAGCATCGGGCTGTCGCTGGTCACCTCCCTGGCGGCCGGCGCGCTGGTCTACCAGATCGGACGCGTGATCATGGCGGCCTAGGTCCATCAGCTGCGCCTGTCGCGCGGGGGCGCCGACGAGCCAAAGGTCGATCGTTGCGGAGAAGCCCATGACTATCCTGGACGACCTGCTGCAGAGCCTGCCCGACGACGCGCCCGTGCGGTCCGTCACGGTCGGCGCGCACTGGACGCTCGTGTGCAGCCGCCGCTGCGGGCTGGCATCCACGCTGATGGCCGACAGGCCCCACGGCCATGCCAGGGTGCGGGACGTTGGCCATCTGCACCTCAAGACCGCCCGGGAGCTGGCCGAGTACGCCCGCTCGCAGGATCTGCTGGAGGCCAGCATCGGCGTGGCGGCGATCAACTCGCTTCTGGAGGTCGATCGGAAGATCGCCGCGGAACTCAATGCGGCGGACGTGCTGACGGAGCGAGGCCGCGGCCGGAAGGTGGCACTGGTGGGTCACTTCCCTTTCATCCCGGCCTTGCGGCGCGTGGCTGAAGAGCTGTGGGTGCTTGAGCAGCATCCCTCCGAGGGCGAGCTCCCGGCCGAGAAAGCGGACGAACTGGTGCCTCAGGCGGATGTCGTGGCCATCACCGGGACGGCGCTGATCAACCACAGCCTCGATACCCTGATGGGGCTCGCCCGCGCCGACGCGGTGGTGACGGTCCTGGGACCGAGCACGCCGCTCTCGCCTGTGCTCTTCGGCCACGGCGCGGCGCTGCTCTCGGGCGCCCTCGTCATCGACGAAGCCGCCGCCCTGCGGACGATCACCCAGGGGGCGGTGCTGCCGCAGGTCGAGGGGCTGCGCCTGGTGACGGTCGCTCGCGAGGCGGCCATCGTGCAGCCGAGGAAGGTGAGGTAGGGGCGAAGCAGTGCTTCGCCCCTACCGGTTTCGCGAAGGATCTCGGGGAAGGTAGGTCTAGCCGCAGCCGCCGCCGCTCGGGCTGCGCTTGCGCTCCAGCTTGATCCTGGGGGTGTACTCCAGCTCCCACTCGTGCGGGCTTGGCCGGGCGGCCTCGAAGAGCGCGCCGAGAGCGGCCGGGAACGTGTAGCCGAGGACATCCTCCCCGGCCGGCACGTCGCGCCGGACGATGTCCTCCTCCCCTGCTCCGAAGGTGCGGATCCAGTAGTTGATACCGCCGGCCAGGATGTAGACGTTGGAGATGCTCTCCGCCTGGAGCAGCCTCCAAGCCTGCGTGGCGGCGGTCTCGTCGTTGCTCATCACAACCGTCACCGTCGATTGCGTCGGCTCGGCCAGCAAGGCGGGCACCAAGGCGGGCAGATCATCGAGCGCCACCTGCTGCGCCCCTGCCAGGTGGAACAAGTTGTAGTCGGCCTCCGAGCGGACATCGAGCAGGACGACGTTGAGCTTGTCATCGCCCAGACTGGCGAGCAACTCGCCCGGCTCGATCTGCACCTGGCGGGAGGTCAGCAGGGCCTGCTTCTCGGCGGCGATTCCCGCCCACCGGTCCGAGGCATCGGGCTGCCCGATGACCAGCCCTGCCAGCGCCACGAGCACCAGCGCCCCGGCGCCGGCGTAGCGCAGCCGCGGCTCACGCTTCAGGTCGCGCTGGCCGAAGATGCGCTCCAGATGCTCCGCGCCCCAGAACATGAACAGCGCCATGAAGACCACCAGCAACACCACGACGCCGGTCGGCAGGCCGAAGACATCCATCAGCGTCAGCCGGCCGTAGTAGCCGGAATGCCAGAAAGCGTCGAAGAGGTGCTCGGTCTCCCCGAAGGCAAAGACGCCGACGAAGGCGCCCAGCAGGAACAGCGCGCCGTCGATCTTGAGGGTGGCGGTCGAGACGACCGACGTCCCGGGGCAGAAGCCGCCGATGATGAACCCCACGCCCATGATCACGCCGCCGACGAGGCCCGGCCATAGGTAGGTCTCGGGCACGTAGACGAGGTTGTAATCCAGGATGCCGATGGCCGAGGAGAGGAACAGCAGGACCATGGCGGTGACGATGGCACCGAACATGACCTTGAGCACGGTCAGGTCTCGGAAGTAGAACTGCGCCGCCAGCTTCTTCGAGTTGCCGAAGCCGGACATCTCGAGGACGAAGCCGAAGGAGAAGCCGATGACGCCGAAGACCAGGTAGGTCCAGGGGTTGTCGGCCAGAGGCTGCAGGAACGCTTCGAGGGGGAAGATGTTCATCGGTCGCCTCCTCTACAGCCAGGCCTTGCGCAGGAAGTAGGCCAGCGCGTAGGCTCCGCCGAAGATGCACATCATCAGCGCCCACGATCCGGCCGACAGCGTCGCCCCGCCCGAGAGCGCCTGGCCGGAAGTGCACCCGCGCGCCATGCGCGCCCCGTAGGCCATGATGGCGCCGCCGGTGAAGGCCATGATCAGCCGCGTCCGATTGGAGACGTTCGGGCCCTTGTTGATCTCCGGCTTGACCCGGCCGTGGATCAGCCCGGAGACGAATCCGCCGATCAGCGCGCCGGTGAGCACCGGCACGCTCCAGTCATCGAGCGGGTTCTTCGTGCCCCCCGCCAGCTTGAGCAGGTAGGGTGTCTGATCGATGTGGCCGGGGGAGACGGCATCCTGGACAGCGGCCACGTAGCGGTTCATGCCGCCCGAGGCGCCCAGGCCATTGCGCGTCAGCAGGAAGGCCAGGAACAGCACCACCCCGAGCAGCGCGCCTCCCAGATACGGATGGATGTAGGGCTTCTCGGGGCGGGAGAAGATGCCCCGCAGGCTGAAGCCACGGCGGGCCGGTGCAACGGTGGTCATACAGACACCTCCTCGGAGCCGGTGGGCTCCTGCGCATCCGCGTGCGGGTGGGCCTCGACGTCCTCCCAGCCATTCACCATCGCCTTCAGGGAGGTCAGCGGGCGCGGCCCGGTGGTCGTCAGGTACACATGGCCGACGATGAAGGCGGCGAAGGTCCAGGCGACCAGGCTGTGGAAGGGGGCCAGGAAGGGCAGGCCGCCGAACCAGCCGGCCACCTGTGGGAACTGCTGCACGCCCATCATCAGCGCCCCGGTCAGGATCTGCAGCGGCAGGAGGACGTTGAGGATGGCGAAGTAGGTGGCCTGCTGCAGCGGATTGAGCTTCTTCTCGGGGCGCTTCTCAAACGGGTGGCCGGTGCCCTTGAAGATGCCGCGCAGGTAGTACTTGGCCTGCACGATGGCCTCATCGAAGAAACCGTAGGGGCGCGGCAGGTACTGGCGGATCTCGCCCGACACCAGATGGTAGAACAACGAGAGCCCGGCGTTGATTACCAGCAGGACGGCGAGCACGTTGTGTACCGTGACCACGGCCGGGAAGGAGAAGATGCCAAACACATCCGGACGGTGGATGATCAAGCCGGTGAAGAGCAGGATCACGATGGCAAAGGTCTGCAGCCAGTGCCAGAAGCGCTCGTACACGGCGTACATATACACGCGCTTGAGCTCGGCCGCCG
>DYJB01000024.1:0-3233 GCA_020723365.1 Candidatus Aquidulcis sp.
GGCTCGGGGGCCGGTGCCTTTAGGGCCGCCGAGCGTGCGCTACGGTCTCCCAGCCACGTGACAATCGTTTCTGTGGCGCCGGGTGAAGGCTCCTCGAGCCAGGTGGGAACTTCGCTTCGATCCCCAGGCTTGGCCGGTCGCGACGCTGGAGGCGAGGCAGGCGGCTGGGCGGCCGACTGCTCGGCCTCCGGCTCGGCGGCGATGCCGGCCAACCAGTCGGGCGCGCCGCCTGATCCGGCATCTCCATCCGGCGCCGTCGGTGCTATGTTCTGCAGCCAGTCAGGGATGTCGGCCGGAGCCAGTTCGCCTTCCGCAGCCGGCACCGCAGGGGCACCCGTAAGCTCCTCGTCGGAGAAGGAGACGGGCCCCTCTACGGCCTCGCCAGTCGATTCGGCCCACCCGGCCTCCCGCATCCACGGAGGGATATCTGCCGGGGGCGGCTTGGAGCCCGCGAATGGATGCACGACGTTCGCCGGCTCGGATTCCATCACGGGCATTTCCGAAGGTGGCAATTGGGGTGGAGCGGCAGGTTCCGGGGCCGGTTCATCGGCCAGCCAGGATGGTAGAGGTCCGGCGACCGGAGGGGCTTTCGGCTCGGCCCGCAGGCCGGCGCCGAGCGAATCGGACCAGGAGGGCCGGACCGGCTCGGGCGCCGAGACCGGGTGTCCCGGCCGCCACTCCAGCTTCTGAAGGTGGACCGAGCTGGCGTCGACCGTCGCCGGGTCGGTCAGTGCTGTCTCGACGAAAGCAGCGTAGGGGTCGAGGGCCGCCAGGCGCCGATGAAATGGGGCGCCTTCCTCGGCCTTCCCGCCTGCCTGCAGCGCTCCAGCCACAACCCGGTTGGCCTCGCGGCAGAAGGGCAGCTTCTCAAGGACCTGCCGCGCCACATCGACTGCCTGCTCCTTCTGATCGGTGCGCCAGTGCAGGCTGATCAGCAGCACCTGCAGGTCCGGCCGATCCGGGTCCTCCTGGAGCGCCGAGCGAAGCTCGGCGATGGCTTGCGGGTAGAGCTCGCCGTGGGCGTACATCCGGGCCAGCGCACCACGCGTCAATCTGACCTTGTGGGGCTCCAGCCCGTCGCGCTTCCCGATCAGCCGCCGCAATTCCTGCTGGATGGCCGGGTTGGCCGGATTGGTTTCGAACGCCCGCTCCATGTGCCAGATGCTGGCGTCCAGATTGCCCTCGTCTTCACGGACGATGGACATGCCGATGTGGGCCACGAAATCATCCGGGATGGCCGAGAGCACACGCTGGAAGAGGTCGGCGGCATCCCCGTAGCGTTTGGCTTCGAGGTACGCCTTGCCCAGCAGCCTGTAGGTGTCCAGGTGCTTTGGGTAGGTCTCGAGGATGTGGCGGGAGTGTGCAATCGCCTCGTCGAGCTGCTCGCGCTCGACGAGGTCGTCGATCTCCTTGACATAGGCGCGCAAAGCTATTTCGGCCATGTCGCTACCTTATGTAACAGTATGCCGCACGTCGCACTTTTTCGCAAGCGTGACGCCGGTGGCATGCCAATTGCGCATGCAAGAGCAGTGCCGCAGCGGCGCTACAGGCCATGGCTCTCCCGCACTCGCTCAAGCAGTGATGCCGTGTCCGGCTCAGTGTAGCCCCCGCCGCCGAGCGGATCCGGCCGGGAGGGGAGTCGGGCCAGCGCGCAGGCCACCGACTCGACGCCGGCGGCGAGGACCTCGGCATCGTACCCTCCCTCCAGGACAGCCAGGACCTGCCCTCCGCACAGCTCATCGGCCAGCCCCACCAGCGTCGATGCCAGGCGGGAGTACCCGGCACACGTCAGCTGGAGCTGCCCCAGTGGGTCGCGCCAGTGGGAATCGAACCCGATGGATAGAAGCAGCAGGTCGGGGCCGAAGCGGTGGGCCAGGGGGACGAGGATCTGATCTGTGATGCGGGCGAAGGTCTCATCGCCGCAGTGCGGAGGGAGCGGAATGTTGACGGTCGCACCGGCGCCCTCTCCGACGCCGGTCTCCTCCAGGGCTCCGCTGCCGGGGTAGATCCCACGCTGGTGAGTCGAGATGTAGAGCACCTCCGGGTCGGCCTCGAAAATGGCCTGGGTGCCGTTGCCGTGGTGGAGATCGACATCGATGATCAGGATGCGTTGGAGCCCGGCGCGTTGTGCGGCGCGGGCGGCCAGCGCCGTGTTGTTCAGCAGGCAGAAACCCATGGCGCGGGTTGCCGTGGCGTGATGCCCGGGCGGCCGCACGAGGGCAAGGCCGCCGCGGCTCCTTCCGGAAAGCACTTCGTCGAGCGCGTTCAGCGTCCCGCCGGCTGCCCGGCAGGCCGATGTGTACGAATCGGGTGTGACGTACGTGGGGGCGTAGTCGACATAGGCCGGCCCCTGGGTGCAGGCCGCCTCCAGGGCGCGCAGATACCGTTCGGGATGGACGGCGAGAAGAGCCTGCTCGGGGGCCGGTCGGGGCTCGATTCGCCGCGCTGCGCCGGCCGGCAAGGAGGCCATGGCCCGCTCGAGCCGGGCGAAGCGCTCGGGGTGCTCAGGATGGCCCTCGAGGGTGTGCTCGCGGGACAGGACCAGGGCGTACGCCAGCGGACTGGCAGGCAACTCGCCCGTCACGTCCGGTGCGGTCCTTGTCCTGCGCCTGGCGGCCGGGAGGCCGTGGGCCGCCCTGCCGCTGGCCGAGAGCCGGCGGCGATCGAGGTCATCGGCGTTCCATCAGGTACAGCACGCGCGCCGAGTCGCGTACGGGCTGACGCGACACGATACGGAAAGCGCCGGCGAACGCCTTCTCCAGCCCCTCCTCATGGTAGTCATCGAAGATGTCGGCCCGGAAGGAGAGCAGGCGCTGCACCTGCGAGTCCTGCTTGGGGACGAACTCGAGAATCAGCCAGCGCGTCAGGCGGCTGAACCACGCCGCGATGTCGGCCAGGGGGACGTTGTTGCCGATGGCCAGGTGGTGGATCAGCGCCAGGGCCAGGATGGCATCGGCCGGTCCCCGCTCTCGCAGCGACAGGCGCTCCTCGTTCTGCCAGCCGAGCGACGGACTGGGATTGGTCAGGTCGATGAGGAGCGGGAGGAGGTTCTCGGCCTTCTCCTCGACGGCGGCGCGATCGTTGAGCTCGACGGCGCCCGAATCCGAGTCGATCGACACGGTGTAGATCCCCTGGCGGCTGGCGACTCGGCTGAACCTGCCGGTGTTGGAGCCGAGGTCCCAGACCGTGCGCGGGCGGGCCTGTCCCAGGAAGGCCCGGAAGCGCGCGCGCTT
>DYJB01000024.1:3243-22511 GCA_020723365.1 Candidatus Aquidulcis sp.
CAGGAAGGCCTCCGTGATGGCCAGCTTGTTCTCGATGCCGCCGCTGGTGTAGTTGGTCCCGTCGTAGTACGACTGCCAGGCCGTGCCGCGCGGCTCCCAGCGCAGGCCGCGAATCGTGGCCTCCAGGTTCTCGGCCATCCCGATGTGCCCGGCGCGTGTCATGCGTCCGCGAGCCGGGGCGGCCTTGGCCTCCGAGTAGCGTCGCTGGGCGCCGGCGTGCAGATGGAGGTGCAGGGCCAGGCCGGCGCTGAAGCGCGTGCGGCCGGGCAGCAGGCGAGAGGCCAGGTCGAGGGGAACGCCGTCGATGTAGATGCGCATCAGCTGCGACAGGCGTACGTCGACGTGCGCCATCAGCGCCAGCGGCGCCAGGAAGTGCTGACAGAACTGGCGGTAGGCGGTCCACGGCCGCTCCTCGGCCAGCCGCTCGAAGGAGAGCGTGTCGATCAGGACCGGGCGCGATCCCCGGAACTGGATGTTGTAGGCGCTGGCATCCTTCAGGCACAGGCCACGCGCCAGGGCGCGCTTCTGGACCTCGAGCGTGGCCAGGGCGGCGCGCTTGAGCTGGCCGAAGCACCATTCGTAGGGGTAGGAGATGAAGGGGATGCGCTCCGGCTCAAGCACCTTGAAGGCCAGGGCCGGATCGGCCGGCGCCTCCTCCAGCTCGCGGTGAGGAACCAGCAAGCCCGCGCCGACAAGCTCCTCGTACAGCCCGGAACCGTTGAGCAGGGCGTAGTCCTGGCGATAGGCCTGATTGACCTGGCGCAGGAGCCGGCCTTCCCGCTGAAACAGGAATCCGGAGCGATCGCGAAAGGAGGCTGGCAGCCGCCGGGCGTCAGGCACCGGGCTTGTCCTCCGGGGGAGTCGCGGGCTGATCGCTGGCGTTCGACTTGCGCGTGAAGCGCGCCTTGATCTTGGCCCACGACATGCGGAGCGCCACCAGGCCGCCCAGGATTCCGGCGACCAGCAGCTGCAGGATGAAGCTGCCCGATCCGGGATCGAGGTAGGCGAGAGGTGCGCGGGCGCCCAGAAGGGGCTCTAGTACATGGAGAGGGCTCGACATCGTCATGTCTCCTAAAGGAAGCTTACCCTGGCCGGCATGCTGCGTGGGTCTGCAGGGTAGGGGACAGAATCCCATGCATATCAGCTTGAACGCCAATTATGCCACGTCTCGCGCGCCACGCGGGAGCCGGCGGGCGCCGATCGCGCAGCGACGCAGGGGGGCGGGAGTGTCCATCCAGACACTGCTCGTTCACGGTCGGCCCGATCGCCTCACTCTCCGTCAGGAGGGCAGGCCGGGGCGGTGAGCTCCTCTGCTGGTTCGGCGTCCGGGGTTGCGGCGGCGGCCTGGAAGTCGTAAGGCCAGCGCCAGGTGGAGAAGTAGCTGCGGTTCTCCAGGATCGGATAGGCGGTCCCAAAGGCATGGTTGAAGACGATCCGGAACGTGTTGACCGGCGTGAGTTCGTCGTCCAGCGCCGGATCCCGCTCTCCGCCGAGGTAGATGGCATTCAGGATCGCGTGCCGCTCCCATGTGTCGCTGAGCCTCGGAACGTCCCAGTTGAGCCGGGAGCCTGGCCCGTGATCGCCTTGCAGGATGATGATCGGGGGAGTGGTGGGCCCCGTCTGGATCGCCACGACCAGGGTGCGGAGGACGGTGTTCAGGTAGGCCAGCTGGCTGGTATATCCCTCAACGTACTCGGCAGTCGTCATGCCGGTCTCGTTTCCGTCCCGCAGGAGGTATGGGCGTTCCGGTGTCCGTGGGCGGCCATCTTCGAGGAAGACGAACGGAGGGTGAGGGATCACCAGGTGCGCAAAGACGAATTTGGGGCCGGGAACCGAGGCCAGGCGGGCCAGTTCCTCGAAACCGAACGCCAGCATGTCGCCATGGGCGGCGTAGCCGGGGAAGAGCGGCGGCACGCCTGGGATGAGCCGACGGTAACCCAGAATCGAAAAGGCACTTCGGTCGAACAGAAGCGCCTCGAAGGGCGTGGCGGCTCGAAGGGGGGGGATGAGGAACCTGTCGGCGCTTTCGATTTCGGAGCGCCGGTACTCTGTGGCAAACGCGTACGTCTCATACCCCATAGCCCGGAGGCTCGACTGGACGAGGCTCGACCCGATCAAGCCATCCAGAGGGTTCTGGTCCTGAGAGCAACGCCCCAGCTGGGCCGGCAAGAAATCGAGATAGGTAAGGTTCAAGGTGGACGCAAGGGATAGCGTCGTCTGGCTGTAGTTGCTGAAGCTCGCATCCGCGACATGGAAGCCGCGGGAGCGCAGGAACTCGACGAAGGGGGAGTTGTCGTAGCCGTAGCGCGTTTCGAGCAAGTCGGCACGGCCGTATCCATCCAGCACAACAAAGTAGATGTCCGGCAGCGGGCGCTGGGGATCGGCTCGCACGGGCGACTCAGCAACGGGGACAGGGGGCAGGGGACGGCGGGCCTGGACCAGCTCGAAGTGGATGATGTCGGCCAGGGGGAGGGCGAGAATGGCCAGGCCGGTGAGGTTCGCCCACGGGGTGAGCGATGCCAGCCGCCACCGGCTGCGTGTCACCACAGCGAAGAGCGTCAAGAAGAGCGCTGTCAGCGCCAGGCCGAGCGTCCTGAGTGCCCAGGCGGGAGTCTCGGGCGGGGGGTCGGCGAGCAAGAGCGCGTAGAGGGGTGTGTACAGGGTGAAGGCGCACGCCATCGACGCGAGCGCGGCGGCCTTGTGCCTATCGCGCAGCACTCGCCAGAGGACCAGGCTCAGCGCCACGGAGCACGCAACCACAGCGAGGGCGGGCCGCCAGATGTACCGGGCAGGCAAAGGCTCAATCGTCTCCGCCGCGAGGGCAGCGACGGGCGCGAGGGAGAACAGGGCCGGGTGCCAAGGGAAGCGGGCGGTTTGCCTCAGTCCCATTGTCCGCTCTTTGTGATCCAATGCCGTGTCGGGACTTCCGGGGGATACCTTACCGCTGCGTGGCTTGGCGCACAAGCGGCGCCGTGTGCCATGCAAGAGGCCCGGGGCATGCCCGGGCCTCTGGTGTATAGGAGCGAGGAGGGCTCAGGATGACGGGCCGTCGACAGCGACCGCCGGGGCAGGGCGCTTCGACTGCCAGATGGCCCAGGCCAGCAGCGCCACAAGCGCGATGACCACCAGCCAGCCGCCCAGGCCCAGCGAGCGGTACTGCACGACAATCGGGGCGATGATGACCGACACCAGGTTGACGACCTTGATCATCGGGTTGAGGGCCGGCCCGGCTGTGTCCTTCATCGGATCGCCGACCGTATCCCCGACCACCCCCGCCTTGTGCCGTTCGGAGCCCTTGCCGGTGTTGGCGCCCGCGTCCCTCGGTTCGTCCTCGATCAGCTTCTTGGCGTTGTCCCAGGCGCCCCCGGCGTTGTTCATGAAGACCGCCAGCAGCTGACCGGAGACGATGATTCCAGCCAGGAAGCCACCCAGGGCCTCGACCTGGAAGACCATTCCGACGACGATGGGCGTGACGACGCCCAGCAAGGCAAGGCTGACCAGCTCCTTCTGCGAGGCTGTCGTGGCGATCGAGATCGCCTGGCGATAGTCGGGCTTGACCTTGCCCTCCAACACGCCCAGGCGGAACTGGCGCCTGGCTTCCTGCACGATGAGGGCCGAGGCGCGGCTGACGGCCTGGATGGCGAAGGACGAGAACAGCCAGGGCAGGGCACCGCCGATGAGCATGCCGACGAAGACGCCCGGCACATCGACGCGAATGCCGATGGAGGCAATGCGCTCAGCCACCGGGACCCCGAGCGTCGCCTGGGCACGGCCCACATCCACCAGGTAGGAGCCAAACAGCGAGACGGCGGCGATGACCGCCGACCCGATGGCCACGCCCTTGGTGATGGCCTTGGTCGTGTTGCCCACGGCGTCCAGGTCGGCCATGATTTGCTGCGCGGACTGGGTCTCCGGGTCGTCCTGGCCGGACCACGACATCTCGCCGATGCCATTGGCGTTGTCGGCGATCGGGCCGAACGAGTCCATCGCCACGTTGTTGCCGGTCAGCGTCAGCATGCCGATGCCGGTCATGGCGACGCCGTAGAGGATGAAGGTCGTGCGGTCGATCCCCTCCACGCCCGGAATGGTACCGAAGATGCCGATGGAGGCGACGATCGTGAGGGCGATCACCAGGATCGACCATACGGACGACTCGTAGCCGACGGCGATGCCTTGCAGGATCAGGGTGGCGGGGCCGGTGTCGGCGCCGCGCTTGATCTCCTTGACGGGGGTGTTGTGCGTGCCGGTGAAGTACTCCGTGAGCCGATCGATCAGGATCGCCAGCAGCACGCCCACGGCCACGGCGAGCGGTGCGCGCCACCAGCCGCCCCAGGCCTGCATGGCCGGCGTGTTCATGTACAGGAAGCCGGCGATGAAGAACAGCACGGCCGAGATGGCGGCCGAGGAAAGGAAGCCCCGGAAGATGGCTGCCATGGCGTCGCCGCTCTTGCCCGGCCCGCCGCGCACGACGTACGTCCCGATGATGGACGACAGCACGCCGATGCCTCGCACGACGAGCGGGAAGACGATCCACTCCATGCGCCCGGTCAGGTGCCACAGCGCCAGGCCCAGGATCAGGCCCGATACGATCGTCACCTCGTAGCTCTCGAAGATGTCGGCCGCCATGCCGGCGCAGTCGCCGACGTTGTCGCCCACCAGGTCGGCCACCACGGCCGGGTTGCGCGGGTCGTCCTCGGGGATGCCGGCCTCGACCTTGCCCACCAGGTCGGCTCCGACGTCGGCCGCCTTGGTGAAGATGCCGCCGCCGACGCGCATGAACAGCGCCAGAAGGGTGCCGCCGAAGCCGAAGCCCAGCAGCGCGTCCGGGGCGGCGATGCCCAGCACGATGAAGATCGACGTCCCGCCCAGCAGGCCCAGGCCGTCGGTCAGCATGCCGGTGATCGTGCCCGCCCGGTAGGCGATGCGCAGGGCATCGCCGAAGGAGCGGCGGGAGGCCGAGGCCACGCGCACGTTGGCCTCGACGGCCATCCGCATCCCGATTTGCCCGACGGCCAGGCTGAAACCGGCGCCCATCACGAAGGCGGCGGCGCGCGCCAGGCCGATGATCAGGCGCACCTGCGCCTCACCCAGGGAGGAGAACCTCTCCAGCGCCTCGGGCGTCGGCGGCACGATGTAGACGGAAAGGAAGAGCGCGATCGTCAGTACGATGATCAGCGGCAGGATGGATCTCAGCTGGCGCCGGAGGTAGGCATCGGCGCCATCCCGGATGGCGGCCCACACCACCTGCATCTTCTCGCTGCCGCGGTCTTCCTTCATAATCTGCTGGCGCAGGAACACGGCATAGGCCAGCCCGAGGAGCGCGGTGCCGAAGACGGCCCAAATCGCAGTCTGCTCGAGGGATGTCAGACCCTGCATCGCCGAGAGCCCTCCTGAAGATGAAATCCTACACAAAGGGGGAACAATCCGATTGTACAGGGCGGCCAGAGGGCTGTCAAGCGAGCAGGGTCAGGTAAGCATTCCGTGAGAGTGCGGACAGGTGCTTGACACCGCCCCGCCAGCTTCTGTATAGTCAATCGAGGGTAGCCCTCAAGCCCCGGTGGGACCTGGGAGCACACGCCGGCGAACGAAACCGTGCGGAGTGCTTTTTGTTCGCCCCCACCACCGCCACGCACTGCCCTGCGCGGGGAGCCAATGATCGAAGTAGCGGGCCTGACCAAGTTCTACGGACCCACACCGGCCATCCAGAACCTCAACTTCCACGCCCGGCCGGGGGAGATCGTCGGCTTTCTGGGCCCCAACGGCGCCGGCAAGACGACGACCATGCGCATCCTGACCGGCTTCATGCCGCCTACGAGCGGCACAGCCCGCGTGGCGGGCTACGACCTGGTCGATCAGTCGCTTGAGGTGCGGCGCAGGGTCGGCTACCTGCCTGAGACGGTGCCCCTCTACCCCGAGATGAGCGTTTCCGAGTACCTGGCCTTCATGGGTTCGCTGCGCCGCGTGCCGGATCTGGACGACCGCATCGACGAGGTGCTCGAGCAGGTGGACCTGAGCGAGCGTGCCGAGAGCTTCGTCGGCAACCTGTCCAAGGGATTGCGCCAGCGCCTTGGGCTGGCGCAGGCGCTGCTCCACAAGCCGGAGGTCCTGATCCTGGACGAGCCGACCATCGGGCTGGACCCGGCGCAGATCATCGAAGTGCGGCGCATCATCCAGGAGCTGGGACGCGAGCGCACCGTGCTCCTCTCGACGCATATCCTGTCCGAGGCGCAGCAGGTCTGCGACCGGGTATTGATCATCAACCACGGCACGATCGTGGCCGAGGACACGCCTGGGAACCTGCAGTCGCAGTTGGCCGGCGCCGAGCGCCTGACCGTCCTCACCTCATCGTCAAACAGCGAACTGATGAGGCTGCTTCAGGGCGTGCCGGGAGTCTCGAGCGTGCGCCCCGGCGGCCGGGAGGGGGAGGTGGAGCTGGCCACCGCGCCCGGCCGGGACGTCCGCCCCATCGTCGCCCGCCGCGTCGTCGAGGCCGGCCTCGACCTGCTCGAGCTCCGCTCGGCCGGCATCAGCCTGGAACAGATCTTCCTGCAGCTGACGCGGGAAGAGAACGACTCCAAGGCGGGAGGCTGAGCATGCGCAACCTGTGGATCATCGCCAGCCGCGAATTCCGCCACTACTTCATCTCGCCGATCGCCTACGCGCTGGCCACGATGCTCTACCTGATCCTGGGGGGCATCTTCTTCATCAACATCTACTATGGACTGCAAACCGGGCAGATCAACCCCGACGGCCGCATGGTCATCGGGCCGATGGTCACCATTCTGCTCTTCGCCACGCCGGCGATCACCATGCGCCTGCTGGCGGACGAGTACCGCATGGGGACGATGGAGCTACTGCTCACGGCGCCCGTGCGCGACTGGGAGCTGGTGATCGGCAAGTGGCTGGGAGCATTCGGTTTCCTGTTCGTGGTGCTGGCCCTCACCTGGATCTACCCGCTGCTCCTGCACCGCATGACCAGTCCCGGCATCGACCAGGGCACGCTGCTGGCCGCCTACCTCGGGTTGGCCCTGGCGGTCGGCGCCATGCTGGCCATCGGCGTTTTCATCTCGACCCTCTTCCGCAGCTCCGTGGCGGCTTTCTTCGTGGCGCTGGGCGTCATGTTGGCCTTGTGGATCATCGGCGGGCTGTCGTCGGGCGCCGGCACCGGCGCGCAGCTCGCCGGCTGGCTGAGCTTCGTCGACCACTACTACAACAACTTCTACCGCGGCGTCCTCGATCTTGGCGACGCCGTCTATTTCCTTAGCCTGACGGCGCTGGCCCTCTTCCTGGGCGCGCAAGTGGTCCAGGCGCGGAGGTGGCGATGAACCCGGCGCGCCGCACGCGCCTGGCTCCGGTCGCCTACGCCCTGGCCGGGATCAGCGTGCTGGCCACGGCCGGGTGGGCGATCGTCAACCGCCAGTTCGACGCCACCGTCCAGGTTGGGTTGGGCCTTGCGATCGTGCTGGCGGCGGCCGGTGCGCTCCTCGACCCCGCTCGCCTGCGCGCTGTCCTGGGCGGTCGCCAGGCGCGCTACGGGAGCAACGCCGTGCTCGTCAGCCTGGCCTTCGCCGGCATCCTGGCCGTGCTGACCTACCTGGCGATCACCAACACGAAGCAGCTTGATCTGACCGAGGACAAGCAGTACACGCTGACGACGGAGACCCAGCTGGTCCTTGCGGGACTGAAGGACCCGGTCGAGCTGATCGGCTTCTACACCCCGGATGCCAGCGCCTCGCGCGATGCCA
The DNA here is from genome assembly GCA_020723365.1 of Candidatus Aquidulcis sp. Taxonomy (GTDB): domain Bacteria; phylum Chloroflexota; class Anaerolineae; order Anaerolineales; family E44-bin32; genus DYJB01. Next base: position 10,989 of record DYJB01000024.1, read on the forward strand.
TCCGGCCCTTGCTCGATCAGTACCGGCTGAGCGGCGGGGGGAAGCTCAGCTATCGGTTTGTGGACCCGCGCTCGGACCCGGTCTCGGCCGATCGCTACGGGGTGACCCGCGATGGCAGCGTGGTTGTGGCCATGGGCGAAGCCTCCGAGGTTACCTCCTTCGCCACCGAGAAGGACATCACGGAAGCCCTGGTGCGCCTGTCGAATCCCGAGGCGCGCAAGGTGTACTTCCTGGTTGGGCACGGCGAGCGGGACTTGCAGTCCGCCGAAGCCGCCGGCTTCGGCCAGGTTCGCGCGGCGCTGGAATCGAAGAACTACGAGGTGGCGAACCTCAATCTCGTGAGCCAGGCGGGCGTGCCCGACGACGCGCGCGCCGTTGTTGTCGCCGGCCCGACCATCGCCATCCCTCAGGCTGAGGTGGACCGGCTCAAGGCCTACCTGGCGCAGGGCGGTTCGCTGGTTGTGCTGTTGGATCCGGTGCTCACGCAGACCGATGCCTTGCGTGGCGACGCCCTGGTGCCCTACCTGAAGGAGGTCTGGGGAGTCGAGGTGCGGCCGGACCTGATCGTCGACCTGCGCTCGGATCAGCCTCTGGCGGCCGTGGCCGATCAATACGCCTCCCATCCGATCAGCGAACGGCTGGGCAACCTGGTGTCGTACTTCCCCGGGGCGCGCAGCCTGGGGCTGACGGAGGCGGCCGCGCAGACGATGGTCCCGCTGGTCCTCACCGGATCGGACTCCTGGGGCAAGGCCGATCCTGAGACGCTGGCCGGAGGATCCCTCGACTTCGTCCCGGAGTCCGACAACGCCGGACCGCTGACGATCGTCGTCGTAGGGGAGCAGGCGACCCAGAAGGCACGCCTGGCGGTCTTCGGGGACTCGGATTTCGCCTCGAATGCCGACTTCTTCTCGTACGCCAACGGCGACCTGCTGGTCAACACCATCGACTGGGCCTCGCGGCAGGAGTCGCTGATCAGCCTGACCCCGAAGCAGAGCACACCGCGCTTCGTGACGCCCCCCACCGCCCAGGCCGTGGGGCTGATCTTCCTCCTGACGGTGGTCGTCATTCCAGGTGTGGTCGTCGCCGCCGGCGTGTATGTCTGGCTTAGCCGCCGTCGGCGCGCGTAGGGCGAGCTGCCATGATCCGACGCTCCACCTGGGTGTTGCTGGCGGTGTTCGTTGTCCTGCTGGGGGCAACGATGCTCTGGACGCGCACTCGCCCGGCGCCCGGAGACCGACCCGCTGCCGGCGCCACGCCCACACTGGCGCCCCTGTGGTCCGTTCCGTCGAACGAGATCGTCGGCCTGCGGCTGGAGGATCGGGAGTCGGGAACCGTTCTCGAGCTGCGGCGTGGGGACGAAGCTACCCCGTGGCGCATGGTCGTCCCGGTGGAGGGCCCAGCCGACGCAGCCCGGGTGGAATGGGCGGTGAATTCCCTGCTTGCCCCGAGGCCGCGTGGAACGATTCCAGCCCCGCCGGACCTGGAGCCGTATGGGCTGGCCAGCCCATCCCGACAGGTAACGGTCTACTTCCAGGGCGGCGTGTCGAAGTCCGTCGCCTTCGGGCGTATCAGTCCGACCGGTGGGGTGTTCTATGTATCGGTTCCAGGGCAGGGGGACGTTGTCTTGCTCAATGAGATCTCGGTGAGCGATGTCCTGTCGCTCCTGGAATCGCTGCCCTATCCGCCGACTCCCACCCCCAGCGAGACGCCCTCGCCTACCGCAACGGGGACGCCGGACACGTCAGGCAACTAGGCGCGATGACGGGCTTTGCGATGCGGGAGCCGCCTCCCGGCATCGCAAGGCGCGCCCTCGCTATCGGTAAGTTAACAATGCAGGTGTAGTTTGACAGTATAGCCTGCCGTCCGCAGGCTCGCGTTGCCCGGGCGGCTGATTGGACGTATTCTGAGTACACGATGACGAAGTCGAAGAAGCGCACCACCAGGCCGAAGGCGGCCAAGACGCGGCAGATGACCCTCCCGATGGAGGATGAAGAGCCGCGCCTGGGCGACCTGCCGGCGGAAGACCAGCAGCCCCCGGAGGAGGAAAACCCGGCCATCGATCAACTGATCGAGATTGGCCGGGAGCGCGGCTACGTCACGATCGATGACATCCTGGCGTTCTTCCCCGACGCCGAGCGCGATCTCGATCAGCTCGAAGAAGCCTACGCCGCGCTGCTGGCGGCCGGCGTCACCTACCTGGATGAGGTCGCCGAGACCGAAGAAGGTCCGGAAGAGGACCTGATCGAGGACGAGCGGGCGGACGGCGAAGCCCAGGACGACCTCAGCCACGTCGACGCCGACGACACGGTTGGCCTGTATCTGAAGGAAGTCGGGCGCGTCCCGCTCCTGACGGCCGAACAAGAAGTGTCGCTCGCCAAGCGCATCGAGCGGGGCAAGCGGGCGAGGGAAGCGATGGCGGCCGGCCCGGGGACGGCCCGCAAGCGACAGGAACTGCGCGGCACCGTCGAGGACGGTTGGGCTGCCCGCGAGCACCTGATCACCGCCAACTCGCGCCTGGTCATCAGCGTCGCCAAGAAGTACATGGGGCGGGGCGTGCCCTTCCTGGACCTGATCCAGGAAGGCAACATCGGGCTGATCCGCGCCGCCAAGAAGTTCGACTACCGGCGCGGGCACAAGTTCTCCACCTATGCCACCTGGTGGATCCGTCAGGCAGTGACGCGCGCCATCGCCGACCAGGGGCGGACCATCCGAGTCCCGGTTCATATGGGCGACCAGATCAACAAGCTCCTGCGCGTCTCGCATCAGCTGACGCAGCGCCTGGGGCGCGACCCTTCGACCGACGAGCTCGCAGGAGCCCTCGAGGTTACCCCCAAGAAGGTCGAGAACATGATCCAGGTGGCGCGTCGTCCGCTGTCCCTTGAGACGCCCACCGACGAAGAAGAGGACTCGGTTCTGGGCGACTTCATTCAGGATGAGGAATCGCCCGCCCCGGCGGAGACGGTGACCCTCAACCTGCTGCGGGAGCACCTGCAGGAAGTCCTCAACATGCTTCCGCCGCGCGAGGTTCGCATCCTGCAGCTGCGCTACGGCCTGCTCGACGGCCAGTCGTACACGCTGGAGGAAGTCGGTCGCAAGATGGGCGTGACGCGTGAGCGCGTGAGGCAGATCGAAGCCCAGGCGCTCAGCCGCCTGCGGCATCCGAGCCACCGGCGCCGGCTCGCCGACTACCTGCACGACTAGCCTGGTACGCTTCCCTCACCTGCCGCCCTGCCCAGCAGGGCGGTTCGTTTTCCGGGCGGGTGGGAGCGCTTCTCGGCGAGGCCGTCACGCGCGGCGGGTGACGGAGCGAAGGGGGGCTCGTCCGTCGGCCTGCTGGGCCTGGCCGGAGCCCGTATACTTGGGGGCATGCGGATCACGATTCAACCGCCGGACGCCCCCGGCGTCGAGGCTGCCTGCTACCCGCGGCCGGCTGCGTTGGCGCGATGCGCCGCAGACCGATCCTGGGGGATGCTGTCGGGCGAGCACCGGGCCGCCGTGGCGGCACGGCCGCGGCCTCCTGGCAGACGCAGGACGATGCGCGCGGGGGCGATCTGATGGCGCCGGCGGAGCCTGCCGTTCGGCCGCCCGAGTCAACGGACCTCACCTTCCGCCCGGTTGATGTCCGTGCGATGCTGATCCCCGCCACGCTGCTCGGAGCGCTCTCCGCTGCCCTCAAGGGGGCACTGCTCGCCGCCGACGCCTTTCCATTCAATGCCGATGAAGCCATCGTGGCGCTCATGGCTCGCCACATGCTGCGCGGGGAGTGGCCGGCGTTCTTCTACGGCCAGGCATACCTGGGAAGCCTCGACCCGGCGTTGGTCGCCGCCGGCTTTGCGGCCTTCGGCGAGCATGTGCTCGTCATCCGTCTGCTGCAGACCCTGCTGTTCGCCTTGACCGTCTTCACGGGAACGCTCCTCTCATGGCGCGTCCTGCGCTCCCGGCCGGCGGCCGTCGCCACCGGCCTGCTGCTTGCGGTGCCGACGGTAAACGTCACGCTGTACACGACGGTCTCGATCGGCGGCTACGGGGAAGCGCTGTTGCTGGGCCAGGTCCTGCTGCTGATCACGCTGGCGATAGTGGACCGCCAGCGCCCGTGGCTGTACGCCGTCTGGGGCATGGTGGCCGGCATCGCCTTCTGGACCTTCGGGCTGACGCTTGTCTACATCCTTCCCGCCATCTGCCTGCTCGCGTGGCGGGATGCCCACCGAGCACCGCGGCGTGCGGCGCTTGCCGGCTGGCCGCTGGCCATTGCGGGCGGGGTGCTTGGCATGGCGCCCTGGCTCGGGTGGGCGATCATTCATTCGCCCGGGACACTGGTCGGCGAGCTGTTGGGGTCGGCCATCGCCGGCGCCTCGCCGAGTTCGCTTCCTCAGGCATGGTTGGAGCACCTGCGCAACCTGCTGCTGCTCGGGGGATCCGTCACGCTCGGCTTCCGCCCGCCCTGGGATGCTCGCTGGCTGGCCCTGCCGCTGCTGCCTTTCGTGCTCGCCGTCTGGGCTGCAGTCTTCCTTCATGCTGTCACGCTGCTGCGGCGCCGCGGTCCGGCGCTGGCCGGCACCTGGATGATCACCGGCGTGGCGCTTGCCACCCTGGTCGGATTTGTCCTCACGCCCTTCGGAGCCGATCCGTCCGGCCGCTACTTCTTGCCTCTGGCGTTTCCGTTGGCCTTCTTTCTCGGGAGCCTGGTGGCGGATCTCCGGCCGCGCGTGGGCCGCCTCGCGGCCGTTTCGCTTGTACTGCTCGTCGTGGCCTACAACCTGTGGTCGACGATCGAATGCGTTCGACGCGATCCCCCGGGCCTGACGACTCAGTTCGACCCGGTGGCCCGCGTCAACGCACGCGGCTACAAGGAGCTGATCGACTTCCTCGAGATCCACGGCGAGAGGGCGGGCTACACGAACTACTGGGTGGCCTATCCGCTGGCCTTCCTGTCCGAGGAGAGGCTGGTGTTCGTTCCGCGGCTCCCGTACCATGAGGACTTCCGCTACACCGCACGGGACGACCGCTACCCGCCGTACGGCGCAACCGTCGCCGCGAGCCCGCGGGTGGCTTACATCACAACCAATCATCCCGCCTTGGACGAGTCCTTGCGGCGGTCACTGGCACAGCAGGGTGTGGAGTTTTCGGAAGCCTCGGTTTCCGGATTCCGGGTGTTCTACTCCCTGTCTGAGCGCGTGACGCCTGAGGCTCTCGGAGTGCCCAACCCATCCCCATGAATCGGACTCGCTCGCTTCTTCTACTGGCCGGATGGGCAGGGGCTTTGACCGCGCTGCGCGCCGTGCTTCCAGAGCGGCCGCTGGAGGCTGTGGGCCCTCGGGCGCTGGCCGACATGGTGTTCGCCCTGGGCTTCGCTGGCCTTGTGATTGTGGTCACCGGTCTTGCGGGGGCTGCCCTGCTTCGCCCGCTGCGCCTGCAGGACATGATGACTCGGCTAGAGCGCATCTCGATCGCCAGCGCGCTGGGGCTTGGCGTCCTTGCCGTTGGGAATACGCTTCTTGCCTTTCTCGGGATGCTCACCTTGCCAATCTCGCTCGCCTGGCTGGGGGCCCTCAGTTTCGCCTCCGTGATGTTTGGAGAGGATCCCCTGCCCCGCATACGCAGGATGTGCGCGACTCTCCGGGGTTGGTACCGGGAGCGCAGTCCGGGGGAGAAGCTCGGGCTTCCCTTGTTGCTCTTGATCCTGGCCGCAGCCGTGTTCATGGCGCTGACCCCCACGTGGGACTATGACGGGCTGATGTACCACCTGCAGGCCCCGCGCCTGCTCATGGAGCAGGGGGCAACCCGGCTGATGCCGGACCTGTGGCAAGCCAATGGTCCCCTCTACGCCGAGATGGTCTACGCGTTGGGGCTGCGCCTGGGCAGCGACACCTTCGCCAAGTTGATGCACGTGTGGCTGGGCGTCCTCTTCGTCCTTGGGACGATGGCGCTAGGCGGCCGGGTCCTGAGAAGGGAGGGCGCTTGGCTGAGCGGGTTGCTCGTGGCGGGCGTGCCGCTGCTGCCGTTCTGGGCGGGAGCGGCGTACACCGATCTCGGTTGGGCCGCGTTTGAGACGCTGGCTCTGGTGTGTCTTGTATCGTGGCTCCAGGCGCCCTCCGCTCGCTGGCTGGTGCTGGCGGGGATTTGCGCCGGCCTCGCCTGTGGCACGAAACCGCTGGCCCTGATTCTGCTGCCCATCGCCTGTGCCGCCCTGCTGTCGGGCGCCCTGCGGAGCCCGCGGGCGATTCTGGCAAGATGGGCGACCTTCCTCCTGCCGGCCGCCCTCGTAGGTGCACCCTGGTATCTGAAGAACCTCCTCTTGGCGGGGAATCCGTTCTACCCCCTGGTGTTCGGCGGGCCCGAATGGCCTGCGGAGCGGACCGCCCTCTTGGCGGACTACCTCGCCAGCTTCGGCATGGGGAAGGGGATCTGGGACTACGCCATGCTCCCCGTGCGCGTTTTCACCCGGCCGGAGGCTTTCGGGACGTTCTCCCGGAGTCTGGAACTCCCAAGCCTGCTCTTCATCGCCGCACCATTCTATGCCGCCACGCGCCGGGACCGGGTGACTCGCGTTGTCGCCCTGGTCGCGCTGAGCCGAATCGCCCTATGGTCCCTCGGATCTCAGCAGACGCGCTTCCTCCTTCCGGTGTTCCCCTGCCTGGCGGTGCTTTCGGCTGGCAGCCTTTGGACCCTGAGCCGCGCATGGTCGTCGTCGCGCTGGCTCCGCCAATTGCCCATGGCGATGATCCTTGCGTGGCTGGTTTTGGTCCTGGTTTTCTCCGCCGGAGTCCCTGGCCTGCTCTGGTTCCAGAACGTCGTCGTAGGGCGGGAGTCCAAAGCCGAGTTCCTCAGGCGTATGGTTGGAGACTACCTTGCCTCGGAGTACATCCAGGACCAACTTCCCGAGGACGCCCGTGTGCTGCTCATGTGGGACGGCCGCGGCTTCTACTGTGATGAGCGATGCCTGCCGGATGCCGAGCAGTCGCGCTGGACCTGGTACTTCCAGCGCACGGGGACGGTCGCCGGCATGGCGGCGTTGCTGAAGGCCGAAGGGATCACGCATCTCTACCACAGCTTCGGGGACTCGCTCTTCATCCTGGAGCATGATCGGTCCGGCGCCAATCGCCTGGCGGAGGAGTTCTTCCTGCGCGAGTTCCGCCGTCGGTGCACACGGCTGCTCTCACCCGACCCGGCTACGGAGATCTACGAGCTGACCTGCCGAGGGGGTCTCTAGAAGGATGGGCTTTCGGATGTCATTGCGGCAGGGGGCTGGTGCTGCTGGAAGGCGCAGTGTCCTCCCGCCTCAATATGGCGGACGAAGGGGGCGTAGCGGGAGGGTTGGCAGATCGCGGGATGTGGGTTCTTCGCCTGGCGGGATGGACCAACGGGAGCAAGATGAGCTTCGATAGACTGGTCAAGGCGGTCACGTTCCTGGCCGTCTTCACCATGGCGGTGCGCATCGCCGTGGACACGGACACCTGGTGGCATCTGGCCGCCGGCCGCTGGATGGTGGAACAGGGCCGGGTTCTGCAGACGGATCCGTTCTCCTTCACCCGGATCGGCGCGCAGTGGATCAACCCTTCCTGGCTCTCGCAACTCCTGCTCTACGTCACGTATCGGGCAGCGGGCGTGCCGGGGCTGAACTTGCTGACTGCGCTGATGGCGACGCTCGCCTTCACCTGTGTCTGGCCGTTGCTGGACGGGCCGGGGCTCCTGCGGGGCTTTGTTCTTGTGGCGTGCGCCACCGCCTCCGCCGTCTACTGGTCTGCCCGGCCGCAGATCGTCTCCTTCGCGCTTGCCGGTGCGCTGCTCCTGGTCCTGGAGAAGGGCCGCCTCCATCCACGCGTCCTGGTGGGCGTCCCTGTCCTCCTGGCGCTGTGGGCGAACCTTCACGGTGGATTCGCTATCGGCCTGATCCTGATCGCCCTCTCCCTGGCCGGGGAGGGACTCGAGGCGGCCTTGGCGGTGTGGGCCGAAGCGGGCCGCCGGCGTGGTGTGTGGTTCGAAAAGCGGCGCGGATTGCTGCGCATGGCTCTCGTGCTTGCCGTCTCGGTCGCAGCCGTCGGGTTGAGCCCGTCCGGTTTCGAGTTGCTGCGCTACCCGCTCGACACGGTTTCGATCGGGCCCCTGAGGGCATTGATCGATGAGTGGCAGTCGCCGGACTTCCACCGCATCGAGGTGTGGCCCTTCCTCGGCCTGGTGCTCGCGGTTGTGGCGCTCCTGGCATATTCCCCGAGGCGCCCTCGGGCCGGCGAACTCCTCCAGCTGAGCGCTCTGATGGTGTTGGCATTCATGGCGCGACGCAACATCGCTCTCTTCGCCCTCGGCGCCGCGCCCGTCCTGGGGGTCCACCTCTGGGCGGTCCTGGCGCCGGTACTGGCGAAATGGCCAGCCACCCGCCGTCAGGTGTCCCCGGTGGCGGGGCGCGCCCTCAACCTTGCGATCCTGGTCATCCTGGCTTTGGCGGCCGGGCTCAAGCTGACCCTGCCGCTGTCCGCCCAGCGCATAGAAACCGCAATCAATCAGCAACAGCCGGTCGGCGCCATTGCCTACCTGCAGGCCTCCCATCCAGAGGGAGCGCTCTTCAACTCGTATGCCTGGGGAGGCTACCTCCTATGGCGACTGTGGCCAGACTATCTCACGTTCGTCGATGGGCGGACGGATCTGTTCGCCGGGAGTGTGCTGGATGACTACGTCGCCGCCTGGAACGCCACCGAGGCGTGGCCTTCGGTCATGGCGAAGTACGGCATCGACCTGGCGCTCTTGGAGCAGGGCGCACCGTTGACCAATGCCTTGCGGGCGGCCGGATGGGCAACGCTGTACGAAGACCCTCAGGCCGTCGTCTTCGCCAATCCGGAGGAGTAGGGGAAGGTCGTCATGAGCCGCCGATGGAAAGGGTGCGGGTCCCACGTGCGATCAGGTCCGGAGGTCAGGGTGCGTAGCAATGCACATCACGCTCTGCCCGATCCTCTCGCCTCGGCTGGCAGCGCGCGGCGATGGGATTGCCCAGGCGGAGTCCAGGGAGCTCCGTCATGAGCCCTTCGCGCGACGCCCTACGGCTCGGCATCGGCCTGATCATCTTTCGCTGGCTGATGTTGGCCGCGCTGCCATATGAGTCCCTGGTCGCCTACGGGGACCTGCGGCACTTCCATCAACTGGCGCAGCTCGCCCTGGGGGCGGGGGATTGGCCCTTCGTGGGGCACTGGATTGAGTTCCCTCCGCTATTCCCCTTTCTCTCGCTCGGGTTGAACATGCTGACTGGCGGAGCGGAGCACACCTACGTCTATGCTCTGGCAGCCATCCTGGCGTGCGTGGACGGGGCAAACCTGTACGTGTTCGTCCGGCTGGCGGCGAGGCTCGAGAGCGAGCCAGGACACACGCGGCCGATGCTGTACGCCGCATTCCTGGCCTTGCCTGCACTTGGCTGGTGGACCTTCGAGCCGCTGGGTGTGCTGTGGCTCTTGCTGACCCTGAGCCTGATCTTGGAGTCACGCCCCGGCCTGGCCGGACTGACGGCGGGCCTGGGGCTGGTCACCAAGTGGCTTCCCGGCCTTGGTTTGCTCGCCGCCTGGCCGAAACTGAAGGGGAGGCAGATCCTGATCGCTGCGCTCGTGGCGATGGTGGTCCTCGGGGTGACCTGGGGGCCGCTACTGGTGCTGGGTGGCGGCCGCGCCTGGGATTCGCTGCGAGCGCAGTCAGCCAAGCCGGCATGGGAAACCGTGTGGGCCCTGCTCGATGGCACGCCTGGCACGGGCGCCTTCGGGCCCGCTCCGCTTCGCCTGCAGCCCCTGTCGCAGGCAATCCCCGAGCGTTCGACGTCGGCAGTCCCGCCCTGGCTTCCCATTCCCGTGGCGGTAGGCATCGGTTCCGTGCTGGCCTTCGGGCGCCCGCGCCCTGCCGGCCGCGGCGGCGTGGCCTTCGTGCTCGCCGCTTTCGTCCTGCTGCTGCTGGCCACACCCGGCTGGAGTCCGCAGTGGCTCGCCTACCTGGCTCCGCTGATCCTGCTGGCGCTACCCGAGCGCACGGGTTGGCTGTACGTCGCCGTGCTGACCGCGGTCGCGATCCTGGAATGGCCGGTGCTGTTGTCGCGCGGGCGCTTCGACCTGCTTTGGTTGACCGTCATCCTCCGCACGGCTGTCATGGTCCTGCTGGCCGTGAACGCCTGGAGAGCCGCGCGGATTGCAGCGCCGGCCGTTGACGAGGCCAAGTCGTGAAGCAACGCCTCTCGTCCTGGGTGGTCCTGCTGGTCGCAGTGTTGGGGCTCGCGATCCTGGCCGCCCTGATCCTGGCAAACCTGCGCTTCACGGACGGAGCGCGCGATGCCAACGCCTTCCTCCCGCGCTGGGCGGGCGCCCACGCATGGCTCACCCAGCAGCGCAGCCCATACGACCCGCAGGTCAGCCTCTCCGCGCAATCCATGCTCTACGGCCGACCTGCCAACCCGGACCAGGGAGAGGACCGGGCGCTCTTCGCCCATCCGCTCCCGGTCATGCTCTTCTACGCTGGAGTCGGCCTGCTTGAGTATCCCTTCGGCCGCGCCCTGTGGATGACGCTGATCGAGGTGGCGCTGCCACTGTCCGCGCTGCTCGCCATCCGCCTTTCCGGAGGCCGATGGCCCGCGGCCCTGACCGCCTTTGTGCTCCTCGTGAGCCTGGCCTGGTCACCGGGCCTGCGCGCCGTCGTCGCCGGATCGGCCGCGCCGCTGGCGCTGCTCTTGAGCCTGGCTTCGGTATCGCTGGCTCAGCGCCACCGGGATCTGGCTGCCGGGATTGTGCTGTCGCTGGCGATGGTCGATCCCCTGCCCGGGCTGATGCTCAGCCTGGCGGTGTGCGTCTGGGCGATCTCGAACGGGCGCCCAAGGCTGCCGGCCGTGGCCGCCGGCGCCTCGGTCGTCCTTGTGGCAGGCTCCCTCGTCCTGCTCCCCGGGTGGCCGATCGAGTGGCTGCGTCAGTTGGCGGGATGGTCCGGCCTGGGGACGGGCGCTCCTCCACCCCCCGAGTGGCCGGTGCTGCAGCCGGGTCTGCTGCCGGAAGTGATCCTGGTCATGCTGCTGCTGGCAAGCATCTGGTCATGGTGGCCGAGGGCCGGCGGTGGCGCTCGCACGCTCGTGTGGACTGCGGCCTTCACCCTCGTGATGGCGGATTGGATCGGGCTGCTTGTGCTGGGACGCGCTTCGCTGGTCTACCTGCTTCCCGCCATGGTCTTGATCCTTGGGGTGCTGGCGCGCCGCGGGCGCACGACAGGAAGCTGGCCGGGGATCATCGGTGTCGCATTGGCCGCGCTCGTCTCGTGGGCTCCGGCGCTGCTCTCGGTCGACAGTGAAGGATTCGGCGTGGGCGGCGCATCGATCGGCCTGCTCGCCACGGCGATGGGGCTCCTCTGGGTGCGATGGTGGGTGACGCGTGGGGCGGAGATCCGCTCCTTCATGGCTGAACCCGGGGAGGAGGGCTAGTGGCGATGGGCTTCGAGTCACCAAGGGGATCCCCACTCCACCTGCGCTGGCCCGATTCTGGCAAGTTGGCCGGAGCGTGGGACCGAGGGGGAGTG
>DYJB01000253.1 GCA_020723365.1 Candidatus Aquidulcis sp.
TGTCAGCCGGCTATCAGGCCCGCCGGGAGCCTGACGGTATAATGCCTTCAGCATAGGGAAGGTGAGGCATGGACGACAAAGGCTCGCGCAGCATCATCCCGAAATCCGGCGGCGTATTCCACGAACTGGCCACGCGCCTCAAGCTCATCGCCCGATTGATGGCCGATCGCCGTGTCAACCCACTGGTCAAGCTGCTGCCCGTCGGCGCCCTGGCCTACTGGCTGATCCCCGACCTGGCCCCGGGGCCGATCGATGACGCGCTCTTGATGTGGCTGGGCGGCTACCTGTTCGTCGAGCTGTGCCCGCCGGACATCGTCCGCGAGCATCTGCACGCGCTGACCTCGGTCATCGACGGCGAATGGCGCGAGGTTCCGCCCGTCGACGCGCCGCGCATCGATCCGCCTGACAAAGCATGACCTCAATTCCGCAAGCGCAGGGCGCCCTTCCGGGCGCCCTCTTCATTCACTGGTCGCAGGAGGCGATTCGCTGAGCACTGCCCCGGATGAGGGGCAGCCGTCAAGCCCCCTGCGATGTCACCCGCCCCGAAAGATCGTACTCCAGCGCTCCGGTGATCAGCACCGGCACCATGGCGCCCACGGGCGCCGCGCCTTTGACCACCACCATGCCGTCGATCTCCGGGGCGTCGCGGTAGGAGCGGCCCAGCGACAGCCCATCGCCCTGCCCCTCGATCAGCACTGGCAGCGTCCGTCCGACGAAGGCCTGGTTCTTGCGGAGCGAGATCGCCTGCTGCGCCGCCATCAGCCGTCCGCGGCGCTCCTCCTTCACGTCCGCCGGCACCGGATCACCCAGGGGTTCGCTGGTCGTGCCGGGCTCAAAGGAGAAGGTGAAGACGCCCACCCTGTCGAAGCGCATCTCGTTCACGAACCCAAGCAGCGTCTCGAACTCAGCCTCGCTCTCGCCGGGATAGCCCACGATGAAGGTTGTGCGCAGCGCCAGATCGGGCATGGCCTGCCGCATGCTTTCGATCGTCCGGTGCACCCAGTCGATGTTCGCCGGGCGGCGCATACGCCGCAGCGTATCGGGATGGGCGTGCTGCAGCGGCATGTCCAGGTAGGGCAACAGTCGCGGGTTGGCGGCCATCGTCTCGATCAGGTGCGGCGTGACATACCCGGGATAGGCATAGAGGATGCGGAACCAGTCCACCGCCGGCGCGGCCTGCAGCAGATCCGTCAGCAGCGTCGCCAGCCCATCCTTGATCCCCAGGTCCCAGCCGTAGTCGGTGGTGTCCTGGGCGATCAGATTGATCTCGCGCACCCCCAGCCGGCCCAGCGCGGCCGCTTCGTCCAGGATGGCGGCCGGGGCGCGGCTGACAGCCGTTCCCTTGATCAGGGGGATGGCGCAGAAGGCGCACGGCCGGCGGCAGCCATCGGCGATCTTGAGGTAGGCGCTGGCGCCCTGCACGGCCCGGCGCGGGATCCCCGGCAGGTCCATCATCACTGGCCCCGCTTCGGGCAGGTGATACACCGGCGCCGTCCGGCCTTCGCGACGCAGCTCCCGCACCACCTCGACCACATCCGCCCAGCGGCGTGTCCCGAGGACGCCATCGACGCCCGGGGCCTGCGCCACGACCTCCGCGCCGTAGCGCTGCGTCAGGCATCCGGCGGCCAGCAGGAGCTGCCCCGGTCGCTTGACCTCGGCCAGCTCGCGCAAGACGCGCAGTGATTCTTCCTTGGCGGGACCGATGAAGCCGCAGGTGTTGACGATCACGACATCGGCGCGCTGCGGATCGTCCGTGGCGCCGTAGCCTGAGGACTGAAGCAGGGCTGCCATCGACTCGGAGTCAACCGTGTTCTTGGCGCAGCCCAGCGAGACGACGTGGAAGCGAGGCTTTCCCACTCAGCCTCCGGGCGTGGCCGTAGCCGTGGCGCTCGGCGTGGCCGTCGCCGTGACCATGGGGGTGGCCGTGGGAGTGGGGGTGACCACGCCGGCGACCGACCAGATGCGCAGCACCGCCTCATCGAACGCGCCCATCAATCCGGCATCCTCTCCCTGGTAGAAGGCGCGCACGCCGCCGCCGTTGCCGGTGACGACCTCGATGGTCGACAGTCCCTGGAACTCGAGGACCTCGCCTGGCGCGGCCCGGGCGGCGTACTGTTCAGCGCCATCCACCAGGACGCGCACCCAGGCGCGGCGTTCGATGACCAGCTGCACGTTCACCCGGCCGCTGGCCGCCAGAATCGGAGGCGGCGCCAGCGTGGGCGTCGCCTCCAGAAGAAGCGGCGCCGGCCCCTGCGCCAGCACCTCCGGCAGCGGCTCGGTCGGTACGACCGTGGGCTCCAGCTCGGCCGTGGGCGAGGCGACGGCGGCGTCGGCGAGCGTGCGCTCGCGGAAGCCGACGGCCAAACGCTGCACGCCCCACCCCAGGACCACCATGACGGCCAGAACGACCAGCGAGGCGATGACGAGATCGGACGAGAGACGGCGGGGTGAGCGTACGGCGACCTCGGTCTTCGGCTCCCTGGACGCGGCCTGCGGCCCCGGCGTCGGGGCGGCGCGGCGCTGCTGGAGGACATCGACGTACAGGAGCAGGACGGCGTTCGGGTCGAGCCCGAGGAAGTCGGCGTAGTTGTGCAGGAACCCGCGCGCCTGGACCGGCGACGGCAGCGACTCCCAGGCCTCGTCCTCGAGCGCCTGCAGGTGACGGGTGCGGATGCGCGTGGCGCGCTCCGCTTCTTCGAGCGTCAGCCCGAGCCGTTCACGGGACTCACGCAGCGTATCCCCAAGGGTCGCCATGGTGGGGGAAGAACTCGGCCGGCGCCTGGGCGCCAGCAGAGCAGGCTATTCCTC
>DYJB01000254.1 GCA_020723365.1 Candidatus Aquidulcis sp.
GCGCCGGCAAAGGCGGTAGAAGAAGAGCACCCCCAGCTCGAAGGCCAGGAAGTTCGTCAGGTGCCAGATCTCGCGCGCCGGCAGCCCGGTCAGCGTCCGCAGGGCCCCGGTCAGATTGCGGGCGACGAGCAGATAGGCGGCGCCGTAAATCTTGTGGTCTTCGGCGCTCGGTCCGTAGGCCTGCGTCAGGTCGAAGGAGCCGGAGAGCCAGGCGGGGATCGAATAGGCGTAGCCCACGGCGTCGCTGTAGCGGTAGAAGAGCGGCTCATCCCAGGCCAGGCCGAAGTCGCGGAAAACCAGCAGGCCGGCCACGAGCGAAGCGATCCACAGCGACGCAAAGACGGCGTCCGGGGAGCGCACGAGAGATCGGGCGCGTGCTGAGAGCCCTTGCATCGCAGGGGATTATACGGGAGGCAGTGCGCTGCCGTTGGCCGAAGCAGAAGGCCCGCCGGAAGGCGGGCCTTCAGTCTCCAGGGGGAATGCAGGCAGCTTAGGGAGCAGCTGCCAGCGCCGCGTCAATCGCTTTCTGGAACTCGCCGTACGGCTGAGCGCCCAGGAACAGCGTGCCGTTGATGTCGAAGCTGGGCGTGGAATTAACCCCTGCCTGTACCCCGGCGGCCTTGTCGCCATTGACCACATCGGACGTCGCGCCGCTCTTGAAGCACTGGTCGAAAGCCTCGGCCTGCAGGCCGACGAGATCGGCCATGGCGTACAGGCGCCGCTCGGTGAAGTCGCCGATGTTCTCGCCGGTCTGGTTGGCGAAAAGCATATCGTGCAACTCGTAGAACTTGCCCTGCTCGGCGGCGCACACACTGGCCTTGGCGGCGTTGAAGGACTCGCCCCCGGCGCCTCCGCCTCCCACGACCGTGAAGTTGCGGTAGGTGAAGTAGACCTTGCCGGTCTCGATGTAATCCTTCAGGATGAGCGGGAAGGTTTCCTCGTGGAATCGGCGGCAGTAGGGGCACTGGTAGTCGGAGTAGTTGACCATCTTGACCGGCGCGTTCGGATCGCCGATCGACGACCCATCGGTCTGCGCGTAGCTCCTCGGCTCGGGGGTCAGAATGGCGCCGATGGGGCGGTTGTTCTGTGCGATCAGGAAGGCGGTGATCAGCAAGGCCACGCCAATGACGACCAGCAGGATGATGGCCCGGCTGCGGCGCTGGCGGCGAAGGCGCTGGTCACGGATCTCGGTACGGCGGCTCATCGGACCTCCGGAGCTCAAGATGACGGTGAGGATTGTGCCATGCGGGGGTGGGCTTGTCTAGCATCCAAAGGTGAGCGAATGATTAGCACACCGGGGATTCGGGTTCACCGGAAGCCGTACGTGTCGAACCAGCGCCCCGCACGGTAGTTGTCCAGCGCCCGGCGTATGTAGGGGATGACGTTCTCGGGGAGCGCCGCCGGATCGGCCCAGCACAGTTCGTCGCAATGGTCAGGCTCGGCGTTGCGCGGATCGCCGGACCAGCGCGAGCAGGCCACGAACCAATCGATGCGCTCATCGTTCGAAAGGCGATGCATCACGCCCACGACGCTCACATCCTGCGGGGCAAGATCCAGCCCCACCTCCTCGCGCGCCTCCCGGACCGCGGCTGCCACGACGGTCTCGTTGCCCTCCAGGTGCCCGGCCACAACGCTGTAGTTGCCGTCCTCGTAGCCGGTCTGGAAGCGGCGCAGGAGGAGCAGCCGCCCGTCGCGCTCCAGGAACAGGTGCACGGCGGAAACGAAGGGATAGCGCGGACTCATGCATCGCCTCCGAGGGCCGATCCGCTAAGCGGGGCAGTGAACACCGGATAGGACTGGCCGGTATCGGCGAATCCGAGCCGACGGTAGAGTGTCAGGCTGGGGCGGTTGTCGACTTGCGTGTTGACCGACACGCGGTCGAACCCGCGCACGCTGAAGGCGTGAAGCAGATGCCGGACGAGGGCGCTGCCGTACCCCTGGCCCTGGTGCTGCGGCGCGACGGCCAACCGGGCGAGGTGCGCGCCCAAAGCCGAGGCCGTCGAAAGCTGGTAGCCCACGATCTCGCCCGCCACCTCCAGCACGGTCACCAGCGCAGCCTGCTCGATGGCGGCCGAGAGCACGGGCAGCGAGTACCCCCACAGGCCGGGGAAGGCCTGCTGGTCCAGATCGAGCAGCGCGTCGATCTCTCCCGGCCGATAGCTGCGGATGCGCACGCCGGCCAGGGTCGGAGGATCGGTGGCCCGCCCGCGGTACTCGAGGAATACCACGCCGTTGGTCTCCTCGAAGCCGGCGTGACGGAGCAGGCTCACCATCCAGGGCTCGGCGCTCAGCGCGGCGGCAAGGGTGGCACCCTGCTGCCGCGCCCGGCGGGAAGCCGAGGGCCACAGGCAGGCCCACGCCTCGGCAGGCTGAAGCTCCGAGCCCGAGGCGAAGACGCGGATCCAGGCGAACCCGGGCGGATCAGGCGGGCAAGCCAGGCAGGCGGAGGTCCGGTCGTGATCGGTCGCCAGCAGGAAGGGCGATTGGCCCAGCAGGTCAACGGCGTCGAGCCAGTCGAGGTGTGCGTGGCGCCAGCGTGCCCCGGCCAGCAACGTGTCGACCAGGCGCTGGTCGGCGGGCGTGGCCTGGCGGGGGACCCACAGGTGCTGTCCGGCCATCGGCTGGAATCAGCGGCCGAGGAGCCGGCTCGGGAGTTGGAGCAGCTGCTGCAGCCAACGATCGCGCAGCCCGCGGCGGGGCTTGCGCTCGATGGCGGCCTGCATCGTTGAGAGGGCCTCCAGAGGCCGCCCGCGTTTGAGCTGCAGCTGCGACAGGCTGGCC
>DYJB01000025.1:0-14437 GCA_020723365.1 Candidatus Aquidulcis sp.
AATCGACCGTCACCACAAGCCGCGCCCCGCCCCGGGCCAATGCGTGCAGCGCCTCGATGCTCAGACCGTACCCTTCTGCGTATCGGTTGGGGATGAAATGTGAGACCCGAGCGCCCCTGGCGCGCAGCGCCGAGACGAGGACGGCGGTGCCCGTGAGTCCATCGGCGTCGTAGTCACCGTAGACGACGATCGGTTCGCCTGCCGCCAGAGCTGCGGCGATACGCTCCACGGCGGGCTTCATTCCCAGCAGCCCGAACGGATCGTGCCGGTCCGGGCCGCCGCCGAAGAAGGCCGCCGCCTGCGAACGCGTGGTGACGCCACGGCGCCACAGTACAGAGCGCTCGTGGGGAGCATAGGCTCCCAGATCGCGCGCCGTCTCTTCCGGCATGGGATCGGGATACAGCCAGCGCTTCTTCACCGGGGCTCCACCCCCTGGCCCGGCCCGGCCTGTGCGCAGGATTGCGAAGGGGAGAGGAATCGAGGGGCCCGCAGCGGGCGGGCCCCTCGAAATCGTCGAATGCGAGCTACGCCCAGCCCTGGTTCTTCATGAACTTGGTGATGACCGGGATCTCGGTGTAGTTGCCCTTGTAGGAGTCGAACGCCGGCCAGAGGGTGGCCAGCCACAGCAGCGGGGCGCACAGGGCGCCGAAGCCCAGCGTCACGGCGCTGACCACAAAGATCAGGACCCACACCGCCACGTTGAAGATCAGGGACTGAACGGCATGGAACTTGATGAAGGGACGCGACTTCTTGTCCTCCATCAGCAGGACGATGATGGCGATCAGCGGGATCGGATAGCCGAGCGCCGACCAAAGCTTGTCGTCACTGGTCACGGAACCGGGTTGCTCAGTCATCTCTCATCTCCTCTTGTCCACTCGGGTCGAAGGTTCTGGATGCGTCAGCCCAGCAGCGGACATTGTAACCCCGTCGGGCCGGCGCGCAACCATGACTTATAACCCCGGCGAGAGCCGGCGGTTGCACCCCATCCACAGGGACCCGTCGGCATGGCTCCGTCGTGCTATCCTTGGGCCGTGCGCATCGCCTTCCTCGGATCTCCCGACTTCGCCGTCCCCACGCTCGAGGCGCTCGCTTCAGCCTATGAGGTCGTCGGCGTGGTCACTCAACCCGACCGGCCGGCCGGTCGCGGACGGGTGTTGACGCCTCCGCCGGTCAAGGCAGTTGCCCTGCGCCTTGGGCTGCCCGTGCTGCAGCCCACTCGCCTGCGCGCTCCTGATGCGACGGCCGAGCTCGCCCGCTGGGCGCCCGACCTGATCGTCGTGGCCGCCTTCGGACAAATCCTGCGCCCTTCGGTCCTGGCGCTCCCCCGCCACGGCTGCCTGAACGTCCATGCCTCTCTCCTGCCGCGCTGGCGCGGTGCCTCGCCGATCCCGGCGGCCATACGTGCCGGCGACCTCGTGACGGGCATCACGATAATGCAAATGGATGCCGGGATGGATACGGGCGGGATCCTGGCGCAGGCACCACTGGACATCAGCCCCGACGACACCGCTGGGGGCCTGACCCCGCGGTTGGCTTCGCTGGGCGCAACCCTGCTGCTCGACACGCTCCCGGGATACGTCGACGGAAGGGTGAAACCGCAGCCGCAGGACGAGACCCGGGCAACGCTCGCCCCTCTCCTCAACAAGGAGGACGGGCGGCTGGTCTTCACCCGCAGCGCAGCGGAACTCGAGCGTCAGGTGCGCGCCTTCGATCCCTGGCCGGGCACCTTCCTGGAGTGGGAGGACCATCGCCTGGCGGTATTGCAGGCGGACATCGCCGACCAGCCCGGCGTTCCGATCGGCGCCATCACCCGGGCGGGCGACTTCCCGGCCATTGGGACCTCTCAGGGGCAGTTGGTCCTCCGGCTCGTCCGGCCTGCCGGCCGCCAGCCAGTGCCGGGCGACGCTTACCTGCGCGGAACGCCGGCTTTCGCCCACGCGCGTCTCGCGCCTGCAGCCGACCCCGCCTAAGGAGAGGCGGCCCGGGGCCCGCCATTTCACCCTCTCCGTGCGGAGCAGGCGCCGAGGGCCTGCCCGAGCGGAGCGCCTTGACGCCGCATCTGGCAATGGGAGAGTCCTGGGCGATCCCATCACTGCCGAACGGAGGTGATCCCATGAAGGTCGTGCTGGTCCTGTCCGATGCTCTGCGAGATGACATCGCCGCCGAGCGGATGGGCTTCCTGGAGCATCTGATCGAAACCCGTCAGGGAACTCGCTACAGCGTACGCGGCGAGCTGCCCACGCTCTCGCGTCCGATGTACGAGACGGTTCATACCGGGCTCCCCGTGACGGAGCACGGTATCTACAGCAACCAGCTTGTGCGCCGCTCGTCCGTCCCGAACATCTTCGAGATCGCCGTGCGCAACGGCCGCACGACGGCCGCCGCCGCCCACTTCTGGTTCTCCGAACTCTACAACCGGGCGCCCTTTGACCCAATCGAGGATCGCGAGGTCGATGATCCCTCACTCCTCATCCAGCACGGCCGTTTCTACTTCGAAGACAGCTTCCCGGACCAGGATCTCTTCCTCGCCGCCGCCTCCCTGGCACGCAAGTTCACCCCGGACTACCTCCTCGTCCACCCCATGGGAATGGACTTCCTGGGTGATAGCGTCGGCTCCGCCACTGCCGAGTACCGCAATCACGCCACGGTCCAGGACATCCTCCTGGCGAACCTGGTCCCTGAATGGCTCCAGCGCGGGTACGTCGTCCTCGTGACCGGCGACCACGGGATGAGCGCCGACCACTCGCATGGGGGTACGACGGCTGACGTTCGAATGGTGCCGCTCTACATCCTTCCGCCTGTCGGCGGCGGGCAGGGCAACACCCGCGAGACGATTTCGCAGCTCCGTGTGGCTCCGACGATCCTGACGCTGCTCGGCTTGCCAGTCCCGGAGACGATGAAACATCCACCCATCGACTGACCCGGGCCTCGTCCCAAAAACCGACTTCGGAAGTCCCTGGACTTCCGAAGTCGTTCGTGGGCAGATGTTCGCTGGTGGAGCGGCGCCTCGCGTTGTGGCACGTCCCTTCCCGCCCCGTGTTCTACTCCGACAGCTTTGCCTGGATCAGCGCCTCCATGGCCATCACCAGCTGCTCTTCTTGGCCCAGGTCGACGATCGTGGCGGCGGTGTAGTCGTGGCAGGCATCAATCGAGCCGCCCACCTGCTTGGCCGCTTCCGGCACCAGGTAGGCCAGGCCGGGCATCGAACGGTCGATCAGGATCTTGTGCTCCAGGGGCGTGGGCAGGCGCATCGAAGCCTTCGTCTGCGCCCAGTCGAAGGCTCCCACTCCCGGTACTTCCGGGGCCATGTTCTGAAATCCGACAATGTACTTCTCGGGATCGATGAAGCCCTCATTGCGAATGTCCCAGCAGTACTCGCCGATGATCTTGACCCCCATCGGCGAGAACTCGTCACCGACCGAGAACCACTGGATGTGCTCCGTCTGCTTGAGGCCCCCTCGCCTCAGCTGCGCCGTGGTCCTCTCGTACGCCGCCTGCTGCGTCAGGCGCAGATCCTTGAGGCGGCGCTCAGCTTGCGGGAATAGGCCTTCCAGGCACACGCGCACTCCCAGGTCCGGTCCATCGGCATAGTAGCCGACACCGCCGAAGGTCGTCACGGCCACACTCAACGGCGCCATCGGGATCGCTTCCCGGGAGCGCGTCAGCAGGTAGACCTCCCTGCCCTTCTCCTTGATCTCGATACGAACCTGGCCCTGCTCGACGGCATCCATCAGGGCCTCTCGGTTCTCCTTGACCAGTCCGCCCTCCCGATCGTGTTCGTCGCCAACGGCGCCCAGCACCGCTGCATGGGCCAGATCGCGGTTGGCCGGATCCAGCTCGAGTGCGAAGAAGTAGGCGGCCGTGGAGGCCGAAATGTCCATGTCGCCCATCAGCCCGAAGAATTCGGTGGCGATGTTCAACACGCGCGGGTCGGTCGGCTTGTGCGGGTGGTGGTGATCCAGGATCAACGTGGTGCGCCGACCCCTGTTGGCTTCCGAGATCGCCGGCGCGGCCTGCCCTCCGAGGTCGACGTAGAAGATCGTCATCGGGAAGGCATCATGGATCCGGGCGATGATCGGCGGATGGACGCGCTCGATGCAGATGCGATGGACGCTGAAACCCGCCCGCGCCAACGCGGTCTGCAGGATCGCCGCCGAGGTCAGGCCGTCGGCATCATTGTGGTGGACCAGCGCCACCTCTCGGCCGCCCGCCCTCAGCAGTCCGATGCCCCTGCGAATCTCGTCGAGGAAGTCCGCTTTGCCCATGCTAGCGGCCTATCGTCGTCCGGATGACCTTGAACCCTTCGGCCTCCATCGCGGCGGCGATAGCCTCCTGCATCTGCGGTCCGCTGGTCAGCGCGTTCATATAGCCGCCCCGGCCGCCGCCGGTGACCTTGGCGCCCAGGGCGCCCATCTTGAGCGCCAGGTTGCACAGGTAGACCAGCTTCTCGTGCGAGAGCCCCATGGCGATCAGGATCTCGTGGTTGGCGGTCATGATGGCGCCCACCTTCTTGAGGTCCCCGGCCTCCAGCGCCGACTTCATCTCGAACACCTGGGCCTTGATCGCCTGCATCCGCGACTCGAACCCGGTGGGGTCCTTGGCCTTCATCTCCGCGATGTAGTCATCCAGCAGCGCCGTATTGGCCGTCACCCCGCTGTTGCCCAGGACGATGTGGAGCGGCGCCTTGCATGCAATCTTCTCAAAATGCTGTTCCTGTCCTTTGACCCAGAACAGCAGCAGCCCGCCGTAGGTCGAGGCGGTGTTGTCGACGCCACTGGGAATCCCGTGGTAGGGGAACTCACCCTCCCAGCCCACGTGATTGATCTGCTCAATGGTGTAGCCCAGGCCGAACTCATCATTGAGAGCTCGCGCCAGGGAAACGGTGCTGGCGGCACTGGCTCCGACACCGCTCCCCGCCAGCAGGCTGCCGCCGTAGGTGATCCGCAGACGGACCTTGCCCAGATCGATCTTCATCACGTCCAGGATCCGATTGATGGAGCCCACCTGCTGCTCTTTCTTCTTGTCCTTGTAGCCGGGAACCTCCACGCGATTGTCAATCAGCTCCCAGCCTTGTCCCTCGATGCGCTCTACTTCAGCGATCGTCTCGAAGGGAATAGCCGAGACGATGGCCGGCACTTCCTCGAGCACAAACTGATCCCCGATCAGGATCGTCTTGCCGAACGCAGATCCCTTGCCCATGCTTGACCGCTCCTTGTCCGAGTCGTGGGACGTTCGCCGCTCCGGCGATGACGTATTCTAGCCCTTTTCGCTCGGCTCGCTCCGCCCGGCCGGCGCCCGGCGCCGCGCGCACCCGCCACCGCGCCGCGATCGCCGCTCGCTTCCTGCGCTCTTGCCCGGGGAGGGGTCCCCAGGCCGCTGCCCGTTCCCTGCCCTGCTTGCCCAATCGCGCGCCGTGAGCGAGAATCCCGCGACTCGTCGGCACACTTCGGGGAGGTCTCATGAAGGATCTCGTCCTGGCCCTCGACCAGGGAACCACCTCCTCCCGAGCCATTCTGTTCGACGCCGCCGGCTCTCAGCTGGCCGTCGACCAGCAGGAGTTCCCGCAGCTCTATCCCCGGCCTGGATGGGTGGAGCACGATCCCGAAGCCATCTGGTCGTCGCAGATCGGGACGGCCCGGTCCGTCATCGCCCGCGCCGGCGTCGCCCCGGGGCGTCTGGCCGCCATCGGGGTGACGAATCAGCGCGAGACGACGCTGCTGTGGGACCGGCGCACCGGCGCCCCGCTCTACAACGCCATCGTCTGGCAGTGCCGGCGAACGGCGCCGCTGTGCGACCAGCTCAAGGCCGAGGGGTTCGACAGCCTGGTACGCGAGCGCACCGGCCTCGTGCTCGACGCCTACTTCTCCGGCACCAAGCTTGCCTGGCTGCTCGACAACGTGCCGCAGGCGCGCGCGCGCGCCGAACGGGGCGAGCTGGCCTTCGGCACCGTCGATACCTACCTGATCTGGCGCCTGACCGGCGGCCGCGCGCACGTCACCGACGTCTCGAACGCCTCACGCACGATGCTCTTCGACATCCACAAACTGGCGTGGGATGATGACATCCTGGCCCGGCTCGGCATCCCCCGATCCCTGCTGCCTCAGGTCCGCGCCTCGTCCGAGATCTACGGCGAAACGGATCCGGCACTGCTGGGCGCCGCCATCCCCATCGCCGGCGATGCCGGCGACCAGCAGGCAGCCCTCTTCGGACAGGCGTGCTTTCAGCCCGGCATGGCCAAGAACACCTACGGCACGGGGTGCTTCCTGCTGCTGAACACCGGCTCCGAGGCGGTCCCGTCGAAGCAGGGCTTGCTGACGACCGTTGGCTGGCAGCAAGGGCCGAACGCCCCCGGCGAGACGACCTACTGCCTGGAGGGCAGCGTGTTCATCGCCGGCGCAGCCATCCAGTGGCTGCGCGACGGCCTGCACCTGATCTCCGCCAGTGCCGAGATCGAGCCCTTGGCCGCCGCCGTCCCGGACAGCGGCGGTGTGGCCTTCGTGCCGGCCTTCGTCGGCCTGGGCGCGCCGTACTGGGATCCCTACGCCCGCGGCACCATCGTCGGCCTGACGCGCGGGTCGACCGCCGGGCATCTGGCGCGCGCCGCCCTCGAGTCCATTGCCTTCCAATCCACCGATGTGCTCGAGGTGATGGCCAGCGAGTCCGGGCGGGCCATCGAGTCGCTGCGGGTCGATGGCGGCGCAGCCCGCAACGACCTGCTGATGCAGTTCCAGGCCGATATGCTCGGGCGGCCGGTCCAGCGGCCCGTGGTGACCGAGACGACGGCCCTCGGCGCCGCGTACCTTGCCGGCTTGGCGACCGGATTGTGGCAGTCGCCCGGCCAGATCGCATCCAGCTGGAAACTCGACCGCGAGTACCTGCCGCGCTTCAGCCAGGATGAGCGCGCCGTCCGCCTCGCGTTCTGGCACCGCGCCGTCGAGCGCAGCCGCCAATGGGCGAGCGAAGGATGAGGGACGCCCCATGACGATCCAAATCATCCGTACGCCCCACCCCCCCGATTCGCTCCTGGCGCAGATCGGCGAGCTGCTCGGGGCTGAGGGCGCCCCGAGCGATGTGGCCACGATGGCGCGGCGCCTGTCGCTCCTCCCGCGCGAGGACCGCATCCTGATGGCGCTGGAGGGCGACCGCCTGCTTGGCTTCGCGCACCTGCGCATCACGCGCGACCTGGCAGCCGAGGAGGCCGCCGAAGTGGTCGCCATCGTCGTGCGCCCCGACCATCGGCGGCGGGGTATCGGACGAATGCTCATCGCCGCCGCCGAGACCTGGGCCCGGCAGTCTGCACGAGCCCGGCTCCTGCTGCGCACCGACGTCGTGCGCACACCCGCGCACGCCTTCTGTGTCGCACTGGGCTACAAGAAAGCCGCGACGAGCATCGACTTCGTGCGCGATCTGGGACTCGAACGCCGCGCCGATCTTCCGACGGTGCCGCCCCCTGCCGGCGCCCGTTGACAGGCGTGGGGTCTGTGGGACAATCCGACTGACATGCCGTCCCTTTCAACCCAACTCATCGTCATCGGCGGCGGCGCCACCGGCCTGGGTGTCGCGTGGGATGCCTGCCTTCGAGGCATCAAGGTCGTCCTGGTCGAGCAATCGGACCTGGGACAGGGCACCTCCGGCCGCTACCACGGCTTGCTCCATTCCGGCGGGCGCTACGTCCTCTCCGATCCGCCATCCGCCACCGACTGCGCCCGCGAGAACGAGATCCTGCGCCGCCTGGCCCCGACGACGATCGAAGACACCGGCGGTCTGTTCGTATCCGCCCCGGCCGATCCACCGGACTTTCCCGACCGCTGGCTGACGGCATGCCAGGCCACGGGCGTCCCCGCCCACGAGATCAGCCGGGCTTCCGTCCTGCAGCGCGAGCCGCTGCTCTCCCCCAATCTGGTTCGCTGCTTCGAAGTGCTCGACGCCTCGCTCGACTCCTTCGACCTGCTGCACCTGCTGTGCGCAGCCCTCCGCGCCCGCGGCGGACAGGTCTGGCTGCGTCACCGCGTCGAGCGCCTGGTTCAGCGTCAAGGCGCCATCGTGGGGGCCGAGGTGTTGGACCTGGCGACCGGCGAACGAGCGTCCATCGGCGCGCAGGTGGTTGTCAACGCTGCCGGCCCTTGGGCCCGCTCGGTCGCCTCGCTGGCGGGCGTCGATCTGCCGATCGCCCTCGGACGGGGCGCCATGCTGGCCATGGCATCCCGACTCGTCAGCACCGTCGTCAACCGCTGCAAGCCCCCTTCCGATGGAGACATCCTCGTCCCCGTGGGGACGGTCTCGATCCTGGGAACGACCGACGAGCCTGTCGAGACGCCCGATGATCTGACCATCGCTCCCTGGGAGATCGACCTGCTCCTGGCCGAGGCCGAAATCCTTGTACCCGGCATCGCCGGCCACCGCGCCCTGCGCGCCTGGTCCGGGATACGCCCGCTCTACCGACCCGCCCCGGCCGCCGGCGCCGCAACCCGCCTCCTGCCGCGGGCCCACACCATCCTCGATCACGGGGAGACGCACGGCGTGCGCGGCTTTGTCAGCGTCATCGGCGGCAAGCTGACGACATTCCGGCTGATGGCCGAGCAGGTCCTGCAGGTGATCGCCCCGCAGCTTGGGTCCGACACGAGCTGCAGCACTGCCACAACCCCCCTGGAACCGTCGGAACGCCGCAAGTTCCATCAACTCCCCGGCCGGCTCGAGCGAGTGGAACGCACGCAGGGCGCTCCTCCCGCGCAGCTCCTGTGCGAGTGCGAACTGATCACGCGTTCGGATCTCGAGACGGCGCTGGGTGCCATCGAGGCGCCGGATCTCGACGACCTGCGCCGCGACCTCCGGCTGGGGATGGGGCCGTGTCAGGCCGCCTTCTGCGGGTACCGCGCCGCCGGCCTGGCCCTGCGCCGACTGGGCGCGCCGGCCGATGGCGGGCTCACTCCCTTCCTACACGAGCGCTGGCGCGGCCTGCGGCCGCTCGGCTGGGGGCATACGCTGCGCCAGATGGAGTTCGGGCGGCGCGTCGCTCTCGAACTGCTCGGGCTGGTCGAGCCCGCGGAGACGTCGTGACCGACCTGATCGTCGTTGGCGCCGGCCTGACCGGGCTCTTTGCTGCGTGGCAAGCCGCCCGACGCGGGGCGCAGTGCATGCTCGTCACCGCCGGACGCGGTGGGCTCGAGCTCTCCAGCGGCTGCCTCGGGATCGCCTCCTCCGGGCCTCCCCTCAGGCAGGTCGCCAAGGCCCCGCTCCCGCACCCGTACGCCCTCGTGGGTCTGGATGCGCTCCGCCGCGCCGTTGACGATCTGCTGGAGTTGCTGGAAGCCTCCAACCTGCCCTACGCCGGAGGCCTCGAATCCAATCTCGAGCTGCCAACGGCAGCCGGCGGGACAGCCTGCGCGGCCTATGCCCCCCGCTCACTGGCCCGTTTTCTCGATGCCGGCGCCGGCCCGGTCACACTGGCCGGATTCACGGGCTTCCGCGATTTCGATTCGGTCCTGGCTTCCAACCGCCTCTCGGCGCGCCTCCAGCGACCGGTCGCAGCCGCCGATCTGCCCCTGCCTGGATCGCTGCCCCTGCGCGACCTGTATTCCACGGACCTGGCGCGCCGCTTCGAAGATCCCGACTGGCGGGCGCAGGCCTGTGCCGCCTGGCGCCCGATCTTGATCGGCGTGCGCCACCTTGGCCTGCCCGCGGTGCTCGGCTTCCGGCAGCATGCCTCGGTGATCGCCGCCATCGAGGAGTTGCTCGAACTGACGGTTTTCGAGATCCCCACCCTCCCGCCCTGCCTTCCCGGCCTGCGCCTGGAGTCCGTGCTGCGCGAAGCCTGTCTCGCAGGCGGGGTGGACTTGATCGAGGGCGCCACAGCGATTGGGCGCGTCGACGGGCGGAACGCGGTCACGCGGGCGGCCGGCATTGTGGCCCAGACGGCCGGCGGCCCGCAGGTCATCGACGCCGGCGCAGTCCTGCTCGCCACCGGCGACCTGCTCCACGGCGGCCTCGTGGCGCGTCAGAGCGGTCGCCTGCAGGAAAGCGTCTTCGATCTTCCGGTCGTGCACAGCTCCAACCGATCGACCTGGACCGCCCCCCACTTCAGCGATCCTCAGCCGTACGCCACGTTCGGGCTGCGCGTGGATGCGCGCATGCGGCCGTTGGGCGCCGATGGCGCCCCGCTGATGCAGAACCTGTTCGCCGCCGGAGGCATTCTCGCCGGCGCGCGCCGAACGGAGGAAGGTTCACGACAGGGCATTGGTCTGGCGACCGCATGGCGGGCCGTGGAGTCGGCGCTGCCATGACGACATCCACACCGACGCTGAGCGCCGATCTGTGCCTCAAGTGCAATATCTGCACGGCCGCCTGCCCGGTGGCGGCCGTCACGGAGCTTTTCCCGGGGCCCAAAGCCGTCGGTCCGCAGGCGCAGCGCTTCCGGCATCCGCGGCTGCCCTCGCCGGACCTGTCGGTATCCTGGTGCTCAGGCTGCGGGACGTGCACCCGCGTCTGCCCGCATGGCGTCGCCATCGCCGAGATCAACATCCAGGCCAAGGCCCGCCTGGCCGAAGAGCATGCTCCCCCCCTGCGCGACCACGTCATCTCGCGCCCCGAGTGGCTTGGTTTCGCCGGCAGCCTGGCGGCGCCCATCGCCAATCCTCTGCTGCGCCTCGGCGCCGCCCGCTGGGCTTTGGAGAAAACCCTGGGGATCGATCGCCACGCACCCATGCCGCCCTTCGCCCGGCGCACGCTGCGCTCCCGGCGGCGCCAGCGCGTCGTCAAGGCCGTCCCGGCCGATCCGACGAATGTCGTCGCCTACTACCACGGGTGCAGCACGAACTACTATGAGCCCGACCTGGGTGACAAGGCGATCGCCGTCCTCGAGCGTTTGGGCTGTCGGGTCGTCCTGCCCCCGCAGCGCTGCTGCGGCCTGCCGATGCAGTCCAACGGCTTCTTCGACGCAGCGCGGCGCCAGGCGGCCACCAACATCCGTTTGCTCGTGCCGTACGCGCGCGCCGGCATCCCCATCGTCGGCACCTCGACCTCGTGTACGTTGGCCCTCAAACACGACTACCGCGTCATCCTGGGCGTCGAGGGTGAGGAAGCGGAGATCGTCGCCCGGGGGACCTTCGACATCTTCGAGTTCATCGCCGGCCGCTTGGAGGGCGCGCTCGACGCGTTCGACTTCGCGCCGGTTGAGGCCACCGCCCTGTACCACCCGCCCTGCCAGCTCAAGAGCCATTTCATGGGGACGCCGGCGCTCCGTGTCCTGCGCCGCATCCCCGGCCTGAGCATCACCCTCTCACAGTCGGAATGCTGCGGCATCGCCGGCACGTACGGCCTGAAGCATGAGAAGTTCGCCGTCGCGCAGGCCGTCGGCGCCGGGCTCTTCCGCCAGACGGCGCAGCTGGACCCGGAGTTCGTGCTGAGCGACTCCGAGACCTGCCGCTGGTGGCTCGAGCAGCACACCCGTCACAAGGTCATCCACCCCATCGAGCTCCTCGCCCGCTCGATGCGCCTGGCATGACGCATCAACTCACGCTGGTCCGGCATGGCCAGTCCGTCGCCAACCGCGACGGCATCGTTCAGGGTCATCTCGACTCACCCCTATCCGATCTCGGACGACGCCAGGCGGAGGCGCTGGCCTCAGCCTGGAGGGCCGACGGGGTACGCTTCGATCACCTGCTCTCGAGCCCGCTGCTGCGCGCCCGCCAGACGGCCGAGATCTTCGCCCTGAGCCTCGGCCTCGACCTCGAAACGGATCCAGTCTGGATGGAGCGCGACCTCGGGCGGGGGCAGGGCATGCTCCTGGCGGACTTCCTGGATGCCAGTCACCGGATGCCGGCCTCCACGCCCTTCCAGCCGACCTTTGAGAGCGGAGAGAGCGCCTGGGAGCTTCATGCCCGTGCGGCCCGCGCCCTCCAGGGAATCGTCAACGGGCCGGCGAGCGGGTACCTGATCGTGTCGCATGGGGGCCTGCTCAACGCCGTCCTGCGCGTTGCGCTCGGCATCCCACCCACGGCGCAGCGGGCGCCGCGCTTCCACTTCTCCAACGGCGGCTACGCCCGCATCGGCATGGCCGCCGACGGATCCTGGACGCTTGCGGATCTGGTCAATCCGCCTTCAGACGCGCCCGAGGAAGACGAGGCATGATCCAGCCTGACGAGATCATCGCCGGCGGCAGGATCCACACCCTTGACCCGGTCGCCCCCTCCGCCCAGGCCCTGGCCTTCCTGCAGGGCAACGTCATCGCCGCCGGCGGCGACGACGAGATCCAGTCTCTCGCCGGCGCTCGAACGATCGTCACGAATCTGAACGGCCGCACGGTGCTGCCCGGGCTGATCGACGCGCACCTGCACTTGCAGCACCTGGCGTTCGCCATGGATCGCCTCGATTGCGAAACCCCTACCCTCGCGGAATGCCTGTCTCGAATCGCCGAGCGCTCCCGCACCACGCCCGAGGGTGAGTGGATCCTCGGGCATGGATGGAACCACAACGTCTGGGGCGGATTCCCTGATCGCTCCGCCCTGGACGAGGTTGCCCCCCATCACCCGGTCTACCTGACCGCCAAATCGCTCCACGTCGGCTGGGCGAACTCGCAGGCGCTGAGGCGTGCAGGGCTGGACTCCTCCAGCCCCGACCCGCTGGACGGGCACCTGCAGCGGGACACCCGGGGCGACCTGACGGGCATTCTGCTGGAAGGGGCCTCGCACCTCGTCAGCTCGGCCATCCCGGCGC
Source organism: Candidatus Aquidulcis sp. (assembly GCA_020723365.1). Classification (GTDB taxonomy): domain Bacteria; phylum Chloroflexota; class Anaerolineae; order Anaerolineales; family E44-bin32; genus DYJB01. Next base: position 12,712 of record DYJB01000025.1, read on the forward strand.
CCTCGTCGGAGGATGTGACCCGCGCCCTGGCCCGCGCCATCCCGCGCCTGTGGGAGGTGGGGCTCACCGGCGTTCACGATTTCGATGGACCGATGTGCCTTGCAGCCCTGCAGACGCTGCGCGAGCGCGGCGAGCTCGGCCTGCGGGTGCTGAAGAGCATCCCGCTCGACCAGCTCGACGCCGCCCTTGCATTGGGGCTGCGCTCGGGCTTCGGCGACGACTGGATCCGGCTGGGCGGCGTCAAGATCTTCGCCGACGGGGCCCTGGGCCCCCGCACCGCCGCCATGCTCGACGACTACGCAGGCGATCCGGGAAACCGAGGAACGTTGCTGCAGGACCGCGAGGCGCTGTTCGAGATCGGCCGGCGAGCGCTGCCGGCCGGCCTGGCGCTTGCCATCCACGCCATTGGCGATCGCGCCAACCATGAAGTCCTGCAGGCCTTCTCAGCGCTGGCTCGTCAGGACTTGCCGGGCGCGCCGCGGATGCCCAACCGCATCGAGCACGTCCAGCTCCTTCATCCGCAGGACATGCCGTGGCTTGCCCGCCTCAACGTGACGGCCTCGATGCAGCCGATCCATGCCCCCTCGGACATGGAGATGGCGGAGCGGCACTGGGGAGATCGCGTCCGGACGAGCTACGCGTGGCGCAGCCTGGCAAGAGCTGGCACGCGCCTGGTCTTCGGGTCCGATGCGCCCGTGGAGAGCCCCAATCCCTTCTGGGGCTGGCATGCCGCCGTCACGCGGCGGCGACACGACGGGTCACCGGGCACCGACGGCTGGGTGCCGCAGGAACGACTCGACCGGCAAGCGGCACTCGAGGCCTTCACTCGCCATCCGGCTGAGCTGGCCGGGATGGGCGGGCGTCAGGGCGTCCTTCGCCCCGGTGCACTGGCGGACCTGGTCGTCCTGGAAGGCGATCCGCTCGACTGCGCCGCCGAAGAACTGTATGCGCAGCGGCCGTGCGCCACGATGGTCGGGGGACGCTGGCGCTACCGCGACTTCTAACCTCTGCCAGCCTGGGGACCCGGACGTCGAACATCCCCATCGCGCACCGTGATCCCCCTGGAGTCGAGATGTTCCAGCAGCGCCAGTATGTACTTGCGCGAGGTATCGAACTGGTCACGGATGCGCGCCACCGTCGCCTGCCCTTCGCGGGCCAGCAGCTCGAGTGTTCCGCTCACTAGCCTGCCGTAGGCCTCCGCCCCAAACGCCACCTCTGGCGACACAACCACCAGCGCCCCGCTCGCCACCAGGTAGGCGTAGACCTCCTCGCCGAGGGTATCGATCATGTCCTTGACGGAGGGAGGCGAAAAGCCCGCCGCCGCGATCTGTCCCATCATCCGCTCAATGGCGGCCTGCTGGGACGCGGACGGCGATGGACGGAAACTCGCGAGGGCGACGAATCCCGGCCCTTCCCGGACCTGCCCTTCGAGTCCCCAGGAGTGCAGGCAGGCGAGGTACACCTTGCTCTCCAGGCGCAGACGGCTCTTGAGCTCTTCACGCGGCACGCCGCTGCGGAGCGGGAAGCCATGGTGGTACTCCTCCAGCACCTGCCGGGCCCGGGTCGTCAGGCGGCGCCATGCCTCGCTCTCCACGAGCAGCCCATCGGATGCCGACGATCCCGCGCCTATCCTCCGCAGGCGGCCGGCGGCGATCAGTTCGGCGACCATGGCGGCTGCACTTTCCTCGTCCAGCTTGGCAACCGCTGCCAGCTGCGACAGCGCAGC
>DYJB01000025.1:14513-22128 GCA_020723365.1 Candidatus Aquidulcis sp.
CGCGCGGGTCACCGTGCGCCAGTCGCTTCAGAGTCGCCAGAACCTGCGCCTCGCGGCGCCTGTGCAACCGTGCCGGTGCAGCCTCGATCACGACTCCCCCGCCCAGTGTCTCACCCGGCGAGGGGCGGCGCACAACCAGCCGGTCGCCGGCGGCGACCGCCAGCGCGCGGCGCAGCACCAGTTGCCCCCAGCCCGACTCGCCCGGCCGGATGCGATCGCCATCGAGAATACGGATTCGCGCCACGCGCTGCGCCGTGCCGGAGAAGAGCTTCAGCTCCTGGTTGTGCGTGATCGGACCGGAGGCATCTTCGAGGCAATCGATGCGCACATCGATCAGCCGCGTCGCCGTATGCATTCCGGGCCGCCCGAGAACCTCCCCCCGCTCCACCTGTTCGACGCCCACGCCGCTCAGGTTCACGGCCACACGGCTTCCAGGCAGGGCGAGCTCGACCTTGCGCTTGTGTGTCTGGAGCCCACGGATTCGGCCGCGTAGTCCGGAAGGACTCAGCTCGACGTCCTGCCCCACCTCGAGGTGGCCATCGAGCAGTGTGCCGGTCAGGACGGTGCCGAAACCCGGCATGGAGAACACCCGATCGATCGGGAGGCGGGGTCGGCCGCGGTCGGGTCGCGGTGGGAGGCCCTGCAGGAGCGACGCGAGCGCCTGGACAAGCTCCGGCACTCCCTGGCCGGTACGCGCCGAGACGGCCATTGCCACGGAATCGGTCAGCGGGGTGCCGGCCAGCAGCGCCCGAGCGTCGGCCTCCACCAGTCGCAGCCAGTCGGGATCGTCGGCCAGATCCGCTTTGGTCAGGACAAGGATGCCGCGTTCGACGCCCAGCAGCCGGAGGATGGCGGCATGCTCGCGCGTCTGCGGCATCACGCCTTCGTCGGCGGCGATCACCAGCAGGACAGCATCCATCCCGCCGACCCCGGCCAGCATGTTCTCGATGAAGTCGCGGTGCCCGGGGACATCGACGATCCCGACGGCCTCGCCCTGAGGCAGAGTCAGCCAGGCGAAGCCAAGGTCGATCGTCATTTGACGTTCGACTTCCTCGCGCAATCGATCGGGGTGGATGCCGGTCAGGGCATGGACGAGCGTCGACTTGCCGTGGTCAACGTGGCCGGCCGTGCCGACGACATGGGTCCTGTGGTCCGCCTCCGGCACGTTCAGCGCCTCCGGCGGGTCTCACCCGTGCCGCGCTCGCCTTCCGAGGCCCATGCGCGCACCAGCGCCAGCAGTTCGGCCAGGCGGCCGCGGGCTTCTGCTTCGAGTGTGGAGAGCCTGCCTTCGGCGCCGTTCAGCCTCTCGGCATGCCCGGCGGCTCCGCCGGCGAGCTTCTCGTGCACGCGAGCGTGATCGCGCCATTGTTCGTCCCAGGTCAGCTTGTGCGAGTTCCAGCGCTTGGCGTCATCGGCCAGGAAGGACGTCCACTCGTGCTTGATCCGCTCCTCCGCCAGGCGCTGGATCTCCGTGATCTCGTTGATGCGGCGTTCGGTTCGTTCGATGAGCTGGGACAGTTCGTCGCGCAGCGCCCGCAGCCCCCGATGAGTTTCCTCGTACGCCTGGATGCGCTCGTCCAGCTCCCCGGCGCGCTTCTCGAACTCCTGGAAGCGCCTCTGCCAATCCCTCCAGGCGCGATCCAGGTCGGCCTGCCGCAGGCTCTGCTGTTCGAGCCACACTCCCAGCGCCTGCTGCCGTTCGCCTTCGCTGGCCAGCAGCTCCGCCAGGCGCGTCTCGGCCCGGCGTGCTTGCTCGCCCAGCTGGTCGCTGGCCACCCCCAGGGCGTCGACGCGCCCGCGATACGCGACCCACTCGGCCTGGGTGGCGGCCGCCTGGCGTGCCTCCTGGCGTCTCTCGTTCTCCAACGACGCCAGCGCCTCGGCCCGTTCCGCATCGCGGCTCTGCAGCGCCTCAAGCTGCTTGCGCAGCGCATCCTGCGCCCGCGAGATGCGCTGCTCCTCCTCCCGCCTCGCCTCCAGCGATTGCTGCACCTGACCGAGCAGCCCCAGGTCCATGCGGATCTCGGCCACCGCCCGATTGGTCTCCTCGAGCTCGGACTGATGCATCTGGAGCAGCGACTTCTCCTTGTTGCTCCGCCGCTCCTCCGACTCGCCGAGCATGCGGGACACTTCCTGGCGGTGCTTGTGGATCGTCTCTTCGAACTGCTGCAGCCGCTGGGCGACGGCGTTCATGCGGGCAACGTCGGCCGAGAGTTCCTGTCCCTGGCGCGCCACCTTGGCCAGTGCCGTCTGGGCCTCGCCCAGGCCCTCGGCCAGCTTCCCTGCCTGGACGCCGAGTTTGCGCTGCTGCTCCTCCAGCCAAGCCAGCCGCTGCTCAATCGCCGCCGTCTCCATCGTCAGCCGGTGCTCCTTTCCGTCTCCCGGTACCCGGGCTAGCCGCCGGTGAGCCCCGAGAGGCCGCTCAGCGCCTCAATGACCCAAGGATACAGCAGTTGTGGGAACAGCCCGAGCAGCAGGCACAGCAGGATCCCCGCACTCAGGAAGAACCGCTCGGGCATGGCGGGGGACGGCAGCTCGCCTTCCGGCGGCGTTCGAAGCGCCGTGCTCGTCCAGCGCACGGCCGCCAGCGAGATGGCGCCGATCGCCCCAACGACGGCGTACGCGGCCGGCCCTCCGCCCGCCATCACGGCCCACCGCCCGGGGAATCCGGCCGTCAGCGGGAACCCGGCGATCGACAGGAGCCCCACGATGATGGCCGTGCTCGCCAGCGGCGCACGATAGGCGATGCCCGCCAGCGCTTCGGCGCTGTCGCCGGCGCCCGCGTTCTGCAGCGTTGAGGCTCCCATCGACCACACGCCCAGCGCGATCACGCGCGCCGCCGACAGGCCGAGGACGAGCTGGAAGCCCTCCGCCGTCCGCGCCGAGAACGCCAACAGGACGACGGCGGTGTCTGCCATCACCGCGTACACGGCCGTCCGGGCCAGGCTGCGCTGGGCCATCGCCCAGACGGAGGCGAAGACCGCGATCCCAACGCCGATCCAGCGGGCGGCGTCGAACAGCCCCTGATCCTGCCGCAGCCACGCGTAGGCGTCGAAGAAGCGCAGCACGAGGAAGACGGCGCCGGCCTGCGCGATCAGAATGACAAACGCCAGCGAGTAGGGATGACTGTGACTGGCGGCCGTCGGGAACCAGAGGTGGAAGGGAGGCGCGGCCAGCAGCAGGGCGAATCCGACGACCGCCAGCACTGTCGCTGTGCGCGCCGCCTCCGCCGATACCGTCCCAGACCCCAGAGACTCCGCCTGCCAGCCCGCCGTGAGCAGGGCCATCATGCCGAGCGTGTAGAGCACGACCATGCGCAGTGGGCCGCGGGCTGCCCCCCGCTCCGGTGGATACAGGATCAGAACGGCGACGAGGGCCATGCCTTCGAGGAACAAGGCGGCATAGAGGAACGGGACCGCCATGAGCGAGGCCGCCGCCAACCCCGTCACCAGCAGCCCGGCGGCGTAGAACAGGCGTCCCGGCCGCGCCACGCGGGCGCCCAGGAACATGAAGCCAGCCACCAGGTAGACGAAACCGACAATGGCTCGATTGGCATCGCCGAGTTCGAGCGATCGCCCGAGAAGCACCCAGGTGCCCCCCAGAGGAAGCAGCGCCGAGTCGGGCCTCGCCAGGAAGACAACCGCCGCCACCACGCCCGTGCCCAGACTGGTGGCCAGCCAGGCTGCAACCGCCTCTCGCCGCAACGCAACAACGAGAACGGCCAACAGGAGAGTGGCGCCCAGAACCAACATCGGCGAGTTCACGTGCGTCGCTCCGGAACTCCAGGTGTCAGGAGGGAGAGGTACGCCACGACGAGGGCGATCAGGACAGGCATTGCGATCAGCAGCGCGTGCAGCGCCACAGATGGTTCTAGGGAGGCGTAGCCGACCTCGAAACCGCCCAGCACCGCCATCAGGCCGGCGCCCACATGCAAGGGCTCTTCCGACAGCCCAAGATGCAGGAGCCCCAGGCCGAAGAGCAGTCCCGCACCCAGGGCCTGGCCCGGGGCAATGCCTTGCGCGCCGCCCAACACCTCAAGCCCGAGTGCGCCAGCCGCCAGGCTGACGAGGAGCACGCTCACGGTTCGGAACACCAAACCGGAGGGAACACCCGACGGCCCAGCCGCCTCGAGGCCGGCCTCCGGCGCGGGCGTGACCGCCAGGATCGCCGCCACACTCAGCCCCACGGCCGCGTAGGCTATCGCCAGCGCGAGCGGAATGGCCGAGAGAAGTACAGCGGTCGCGGCGAATTGGACCAGCAGCGCCAGGATCACGACTCGGCGAGGCGTCGCCAGGATCGAGGTGGCGCAAGCTGCGCCGGAAGCCAGCGCGGCGGCCAGGCTTGCGATCGCCACCGCATTCATGTCGGCGACCCACGTAGGACCAGAGCGGCGGCCAGCAGGGCGACCAACACCCACAGGAAGGCGCCCTCGCCCTCCACGGCCTCGCCCACAGCCCGGACCGTAGTCATGACCGAACGGTAGGCGCGCCATGCGCCCGAGTAGACCGGCGTGGGGTCGAGCCATGCAGCCAGGCGCGTCCAACGCTGCACCCGGCGCGCTCCCAGCCGTTCACGCCGTGACCATCCATAGGCAAGGCCGAAGCTGACGACGACAAAGCCGGCCAGGCCAGGAACCGTCGGCGGCTGCGCGAGGAGGACGCCGAAACCGGCCAACGCCAGAACGGGCAGCGCCAGCCCCAGGCCATAGAGCGTCTTGACCGTGGTCTCGCCTGCCGGCCACGGCTCCACGGGACGCGCGGACAGGCGCAACAGCCCGGCGATGGTCAGGACGAGCGCCACCAGGGCCAGCACGGCGCCGACGGAGGTGAGCACATCGGGCTCTTCCGGAACGATGCCGGCCATGAGCGCTCCACCAGGGGTCCACGGCAATCCGATCAGGAGTGCACAACCGATGACCGGCCAGACGCGGTGCCAAGGCGTGCGCACTTCTGTCAGCGAGGCAATCACGATCACCGTGACCAAGATCGCCGCAGAACTTCCCAGGGCCACCGCCGGACCAGCCGGATGGCTGACGGCGCTGACGACGCCCAGGCCGGCGACCGCCAGGACGAGCGACGTCCGGCCGCGTAGGGGATCGGACTCCAGGAACCAGCGTGCGGCCCCCGCCAGCCCGCCCAGCGCGCCGGCGAGAAGCAGCCAGGGCGCCACCTGAGCGGGCACGTCCTCGGCCAGCGATCGGGACAAGACGCCCAGCGCGGCGGCCGGCGAAAGCACTCGCAGCAGAGTCCCCAGGCCTCGCCGCACGTGCGGCAACGGCGACGTCGTGAAGTGGAGCGGTAGCAGGCCGAGGCGCAGCAGGACAGCCAGCGACAGGAAGACCGTGGGCAGGAGCGGGCCGGACCGCAGCCCGAGGGGGAGCTCGAGGGTTCCTGCGAACGAGGCCGCCGCGGCCGTCAGGGCGAGCAGCGTCCCGGCCATATCGATTGCCAGACGGGCAACCAGCGTCTGCGCGCCGGTGACATCCTCCACGCGCGCCACCAGGTAGAGGAACCCAAGCAGGTCGATGACCATCCACACGATGACGACGGTCAGCAGATTCCCCGCCATCACCGCCACCATCGCCAGACCAGTATAGGCCAGCATGATCACGCGGGAGCCCGCCGCGCCGCCGGCGGGGCGGGCGACCGCCGTGAGCAGGATGCCGAGCAGGGCGGTTGCCATCGAATAGAGGATGCCCCACGCCGGACGATCGAGGCTGATCTCGAGGCGCGAGGCGAAGAGGCTGGTCGGGCGCCAAGCCGACAGGGCGAACTCGGTCGGCAGCGCGGGCAGCGTGGCCAGGACGCTCAGCCACGCCAACAGCGCAAAGGCCGTCGCCACTCCCCATGTCAGGCGATCGGATCGATGCCGAGCCGCCCAGGTGATCCCGGCGCCGACGAGCAGCAGCATGCTGGGGAGCAAGGCGATCACGTGGGCTTCCCGTCCGGCGGCACTCCGGTTAGGATACCACGGCGGTCGCCGTCGGCCGCACACGGGTCCATGTCTTTCCCGGGAGGTGCCTCATGGCTGGCCGGATCGCCCACTTGTTCCTCAAGGAAGGCCGAGCCCTGCCGATGCGCAGCCTGCCCGCCGTGACGGCCATCGCCGGAAAGGGCCTGCAAGGGGATGCCGCTTTCGGACGCGACCGACGGCAGGTGCTGCTTGTCGGGCTATCGACGCTGCGCGATTTCGACCTTCAGCCGGGGGCGCTGCGCGAGAACATGACCCTGACCGGCATGGTGCTCGACGATCTGGCCGAGGGCACGCTCCTTGAGATCGGCGAGGCGGTCCTGGAGATTATCGGCGATTGCGAGCCGTGCGGCCAGATGGACGACCTGCGCCCCGGACTGCGGGAGGCAATCCGCGGACACCGGGGGAAGCTGGCGCGCGTCACGCGAAGCGGCGACATTCGCGTGGGCGACGCGGTCCACTCCCAGGCACCTCCTTCGGCCGCGTAGCCGGCATGTCCCGCCTCCCAGTCGCCGTCGGCGCCCGCGTGCTATAATCGCCGCTCGACCGCACACCCGTGTCGCATCGACCGGTCCGGCCGCGGCGGCCATCGGTCAAGCTGCATCGTCTTCTGCGGGCGGCGGGCTGAACAACCCGCCGCCCTGTGCATCCGAGCGAGGCCGTGCATGCCGATCATCCCGTCCGTCAAGGGAACGCGCGACTTCTACCCCGAGGATCTGGCGCTGCGCCGATGGCTCTACGAGCACATCCGCGCCGTCTCGGAGAGCTACGGCTACCAGGAATACGACGGTCCGTTCATTGAGCGCATGGAGCTGTACGCCGCCAAGTCCGGCGAGGAGTTGGTGAAGGAGCAGTCCTTCGTCTTCGCGGATCGAGGGGGCGACCTGGTGGCCCTGCGACCCGAATTGACCCTCAGCCTGGCGCGCATGGTTGCCCAGCGAAGCGGGAGCCTGACGCAACCGATCCGCTGGTGGTCGTTTGGCCCGTTCTGGCGCTACGAGCGGCCTCAGAAGGGCCGGACGCGCGAGTTCTTCCAGTGGAACATCGACCTCATCGGCGTCGAGTCGCCGCAAGCCGACGCCGAGATCGCCTCCATCGGCGCCCGGCTCTTCCAGTCGCTCGGACTCGGCCCCCAGGCAATCCAAATCCTGGTCAACGACCGCCGGCTGGCGGAGCGCCACCTCGACGGCATGGGGATCAACCCAGCCCTTCGACCGGCCGTGTTCCGGCTCATCGATCGTCGCGAGAAGCTCAGCCCGTCCGCCTGGTCGGCCTACGCGCTGGAGGTCGGGCTCACCTCCCAGCAGCTTCAAGCCTTGCGCGGCATGCTGGAAGACCGCGAGGCCTGGAAGGAGTCTGCTGAGCTGGGCGCATTCTTCGAAGCCGCATCCGACCTCGGCGTCGCCGAGTACCTGGCGTACGACCCGACCGTCATCCGAGGCCTCGACTACTATACCGGCATCGTGTTCGAGGCCCGCGATACGGCCGGCCAGCATCGCGCCGTCCTGGGGGGCGGGCGCTACGACAACCTGGTGGCGGATGTGGGCGGCGACCGCATACCGGGGACAGGCTTCGCCATGGGCGATGTCGTCGCCGGGCTGGTCCTTGAGGCGGCAGGTGCACGACCGAAACTTCGCCCCCGCCC
>DYJB01000255.1 GCA_020723365.1 Candidatus Aquidulcis sp.
TCACGCGAACATTATCCGAAGCCGCTGCTGCCGCTGTTCGGCGAGCGCACGCTGCTGCAGGAAACCGCCCTGCGCCTGGGCGAACTGCCGGGCGTGCAGGAAGTCAAGCGCGCGGGCGAGTGCGCGGGGGCGTGAGACCGCCGAAGCCGGCGGCGGGAAGACGGTGGCGGCCAGGAGCGCGGCCGTGGCAGTGCAGATGAGTCGCCTACGCACCCGAGCCTTCCTCCCCGTAGTTGACGTGGAACCGTGCCTTGAACCTCGAAAGCACAACCGTCGCCTTCGGGCCGATGGTGACGGCGAAGACGACGTTGCCCCCAGCATGCAGAATATCAAACCAGACGCTACCTGCAAACGTGGCGCCCAGCGTGGCGAGCGTGCGCGGGTAGAGGAAGGACATCCAGAACCACACGTTCATCATGGCGCTGAAGGCGAGGCCGGCGGCGGCGGCGAAAGCCGCGAGCCAGCCGGTGCTGATTCGAGGCTTGACGAGACCGAGAACGCCGGCGGCAGCGCCAATGAGGCCCCACGCAAGCATCTGCCAGATCGTCCAGGGACCCTGCCCGAGGAAGACGTTGGAGACGAACGCTGTAGTCGCGCCGACCAGGAAGCCGGCGCCGGGACCGAAGACGTAGCCCGAGATGATGATGAGGACGGTCGAGGGCTGCACGCTCGGTATGCCGGCGAAGGCGACACGGCCCGCGGCCGACAGCGTCGCCATCGTCGCAACGACGGCGACCTCCTTCGATGACAGCCTGGCGGCCAGCGCCGCGTAGCAGGCGCCAAGAACGATGGCGCCCCCCGCCAGCAAAGCCAAGCCCGGTTCTATCGCGCTCATGGATGCATCGCCTCCAGCACTCCCCGAGCTTCCGCTACCGTGAGCACCCGGGGCGCAGTCCCGCGCATCAGTTTGTTGACCTGGGGAGCCAAGAAGATCGCACCATCCATGACTTCATGTTTCGGTCCATCCGCGATGACGCGGCCTTGTCCCATCAAGACAACGCGGTCGGCGTGGTTTGCGGCAAACTCCACGTCGTGCGTGATGACGACGACGGCCACACCCCGGCCCTGCAATCCGCGCAGAATCCGCCCCAGGCCGTCTTTGGCCGCCCAGTCCATCCCGCGAGTCGGCTCGTCGAGCACGACGACGCGCGGATCGGCGACGAGTACAGACGCCAGAGCGACCCGCTGCCTCTGGCCGGCGCTGAGAGACCGAGGGTTGGCCTCGGCTGTGTCACTCAGTCCGAGCTCGGCGAGTGTGACGTCGATCCGTTCGTCGCGTGTGCCGGGAGCCGGACCCGCGCCGCGGGGCGCGCCGGCGCTGGAAATCGCGCCGGTATCACGAACCACATTGGATAGAGTGAACGCGAGCTCGTCGCGGACTGTATCGCTGAACAGATAGTCGTTCGGGTTCTGCCCGACCAGCGCGCAGTCCCTCGCCAGCTCCTCTGTCGCGGCGCCGCGGATGTCGCGTCCGAGTATCTCGACACGTCCCCGAGCCGATCGCAGTAGTCCGTTGAGATGCCTGGCCAGCGTCGACTTGCCGGCGCCGTTCTCACCCATGATGGCGACGAACTCGCCGCACGAGACGGTCAGATCGCAGCCGCGCAAGGCCTCGGTGCCATTGGGATAGCTGAAGTGCAGATCGCGCACGTCGATCGCCCGATCTCCGATCTCGCCGGCTCTGCCAAGCGACGCTCCGGGGTCTCGGATACCGCCCCGCCGTCCTAGAGGCCGCGGCGGCGCTTCTTGCGCCTCGCTGGCCGCGAGCAGCGCCCGGCCTTCCTTCACCGTCAGCGGCAGGTTCCCGTTTGCGCGCCCCTCGAAGACCTCACAGACCGGAGGGACGAAGCGCATCCGGCCCGCCAGCGCCCACCCGGCGGCCGCTCGGGGCTCGTCGTCACAGACGATTCGGCCGGAATCCATGGCCACGACCCGGTCGGCCCAGTGGTAGCAGCGGTCCAGTCGATGTTCGGCCAGTATGATCGTTGCGCCTGTCTCCTCGTTCAGCCGCCGAAGCGACGCCAGCAGGCCCTCGGCCGCCACCGGATCGAGCTGCGACGTCGGTTCATCGAGAATGAGCAGCTCAGGCTGCATGGCCAGGACCGCGGCCAGCGCCGTCTTCTGTTGTTGGCCTCCCGACAGCTCACCGATGGGCGAGGTCCTCAAAGGCGAGATTCCCATCGCCACAAGCGTCTCCTCGACGCGACGAGTTGTCTCGCCCGGCGACAGTCCCATGTTCTCCAGACCGAACGCCACCTCGGCTTCGACGCCGTTTGCGATCAGTTGAGCTTCCGGATCCTGGAAGACGAAGCCGACCGTGCCGGCCAGCTCCGCGGGTTTGATGGTCTTCGTATCTCGCCCATTCACGCGCACGACGCCCGAGAAGCTCCCGCCGTAGAAGTGCGGCACGAGCGCGGCGATCGCGCGCAGCAGCGTCGACTTGCCGGATCCCGATCCTCCCGCCAGCAGCACGAATTCCCCAGCTGCCACGGTCAGGTCGATCCGGTCCAGCGCCGGTGCGCGCTCGTCGTCGGCCGGATAGGCGTAGCTCAGATTCTCGATCTCAACCAGTGCGATCTCGTCCACCCCCAAGCAAGCAGTGCCGGGAAGATCAGCAGGATCGTCAGAGCCGGAACCAGTCCAAGGTCGGCGGGGACCACGAGATTGGGCGGGAGCGGATAGTACTCGAGGCGGCCGGAGCCGGCGGCCGCGGCCGCCACGGCCTCCCAGACCTTCGGGTTGCGACCGTCGGA
>DYJB01000256.1 GCA_020723365.1 Candidatus Aquidulcis sp.
CCCTGCCGCCTCGATCCCCGGGGCGAGCCGCCGCAGCACCTCGAGCTTGGCGGTCGAATACTGTGGGTCGATGTAGTCCGCTCCGGCCTCCAGCACGGCCTGCGCCACGCCGGCAACGTGCTCGGACGTGCTCGAGGCTGCCACGACAACCGCAGCCCCGCGGAAGGCTGCCTGCAACGACGGGGTATCGGCGGCATCGGCGCGAGCTGAGCTTGCGCGGCCGCCGGCATGGACGGCATTCAGGTCTCGAGCGAAGCCTTCAGCCCGATCCCGGTCCCTGCCGGCGATGACGACGCGCGCCGAGCTGTGCTCGAGGAGCAGCTGGGCGCAGGCCCGGCCCGTGTTTCCGTAGCCGCCCAGGACAACGACCAGGGGCGATGCCATTTCGCCTTCCACCGTGCGACGGGCCATCCTCGCACATTCGGAGACTTCTGCAAGCCATCGCCGTCCGGACTTGATGCGCGACGAAGCGGATGCCAGGCGGCGGCAAGCTCCGCCACGGATGCCTGGCCAGGCAGGGAGAAGAGCACAGTGCGATCCGAGCGCGACCCCCGGCTCCCGGGAAGGGCCGACTGCCGCGCGGCGTGCCTTGCGCGGTCCATATAACGAAAGGAGCGGCCCGTGTGGGCCGCTCGGGATTCGCGGGCTGCGATGCGGCTCTAGCGCGTGATCGACTTCCAGCGGGAGATCGATGACTGCGTGCGGCTGGCGTTGCGCAGCAGCGTGCGGGCTGAAGGACGCGCCCAGTCGGGCGAAGGCACGTCGTAGTCGAAGCCCTCCAGGCGGGCGCGTTCCACCGGCCGGCCGAGGCGGTGCTCGATGCGTGCCACCAGAGGCTCATCCTCCGGCGTCACCAGCGACCAGGCGATCCCGAGCGCCTCCTGCCGTGCCGTCCGCCCCACGCGGTGCACGTAGTCGTCGGCCTCGTCGGGCACATCGTAGTTGATGACGTGCGAAATGCCGTCGATATCCAGGCCGCGCGCAGCGATGTTGGTCGCCACCAGCACCCGCGCCTTGCCCTCGCGAAACAGTTCCAGGGCGCGCAGGCGCTCCTTCTGATTGAAGTCGCCATGCATCTCGGCCACCGCCAACTGAGCTTCCTCGAGCTTGCGCGTGACGACGTCGGCTTCCTGCTTGGTGCGCGTGAAGACCAGCGCGCTGCTGACGTCTTCGGACTGAAGCAGCGCCACCAGCAGCGCCGTCTTCAGATGCAGCGGCACCGGGTAGAGACGCTGGGCGATGGTGTGTGGCGGAAGGGCTGTGTCGACCTCGATGCGCTCCGGAGAGCGCATGTACTGGTAGCTCAGGGTCTGGATCGCCGGCGGCATCGTGGCCGAGAAGAGCAGCGTTTGGCGCTCCCGCGGCATGCGGCGGATGAGGTCGTCGATATCGGGCAGGAAGCCCATGTCGAGCATGCGATCGGCCTCATCCAGCACCAGGATCTGCACCTGGTCGAAGCGCACCGCCCTGCGGTTGGCCAGGTCGAGCAACCGGCCGGGCGTTGCGATGAGTACGTCGACGCCCTTGCGCAGCGCCTCCGTCTGCTTGCCCAGCCATAGGCGACCAGCGTCCGCAGCGAGGTCGTCGCGGCCAGCCGGTCCGCCTCCGCCTCGATCTGAATCGCCAGCTCGCGCGTCGGCGCCAGCACGATCATGCGCGGCTCGCGGGCGGGCGCCGCTTGCAGCAGGCGCTGGAAGGACGGCAGCAGGAAGGCAATCGTCTTGCCGGTCCCGGTCTGGGCCGTTCCCAGTACGTCCCGGCCCTCGAGCGCCGGGGGAATGGATTGGGCCTGAATGGGTGTGGGGGTCTGATACTCGAGCTTCGCCAGGGCCCGCTCGAGCGACGGATGAACGTTGAAATCCGTGAACTGCATGTTGCGTGTTTCCTGTTCCTTCTGTGTTTGGGATCGTCGGGCATAAAAAGACCGCCCCTCAAGGAGCGGTGCCGGCCGATCCACCAGATTGGTCGGAGTATACCCTGCCTGGTTGATTCTGTCAAACCGCAGGACGCACCTTCGCGAACGACGATGTCAACCGCCTGGTCCTCGGCGGCCGGCAGGCGGATTCCCGGCTTGTCTCCGGCGGGCCGCGACCGGATAATGGCGCTCCCCGCTGTCGATCGCGCTCGGGGAGAGAGTGGAGGCTCAATGGACGGCAAAGCCGGTGCTCAGATCAGCCGCCGGGCGTTCCTGCAATCGGCCGGCATCCTGCTGGCCTTGATGCTGGTGGCTGGAGTGCTGACCCGCGTCGTACCGGCCGGGAGCTTCGACCGCTCCGAGGTCGACGGACGCAGCCTGGTGCTGGCCGACACCTACCACCGCCTCCCGGCCCCCGATGTTCCCATCTGGCGCTGGCTGACCGCCCCGATCGAAGTGCTCTTCGGCCCGGACGGCCTGAACGTCATCATGATCATCGTCTTCATCGTGCTCGTCGGCGGCGCGTTCGCCGTCCTCGACCGCACGGGGATCCTGGGCGCTTCCGTCGCCAGCCTGGTGAAGCGCTTCGCTGGACGGAAACGCCAGCTCCTGGCGGTGATCACGCTGTTCTTCATGCTGCTCGGGGCGCTCTTCGGGGTATTCGAGGAAGTCGTCCCGCTCATCCCGCTGATGGTTGCGCTCTCCTATTCGCTTGGCTGGGACGCCCTGGTCGGACTGGGCATGTCGATCCTGGCGACCAACATGGGTTTCTCGGCCGCCATCGCCAACCCCTTCACCATCGGCGTGGCGCAGCAGCTGGCCGGCCTGCCGCT
>DYJB01000026.1:0-15201 GCA_020723365.1 Candidatus Aquidulcis sp.
GATTGGGAAGGGAAGGTGCGCGTCGTCAAGCTCGATATCGACCAGAACGTCAACTCGACGATGAAGTACGGTGTCATGGGTGTCCCGACCCTGATCCTGTTTGTGGGCGGCCAGGTGGTGGAAAGGATCACCGGCTACCAGCCGAAGCGCAAGATCCTCGACCGGTTCGAACCGTCGCTTCCCAAGGCCTGAGGCTGCGCCAGTCCCCCGCACTCGACCCATACGGCGCCCGACTACCCAGTTGAGGGACTGTGAGGAGAATCCATGACGGCCGCCTCGAGCATCATCATCACCCTGGCGCTCATCTTCTACTCGATCGGCGTGTGGAGCGAGCGCCTCGCCGGGCGCCTCAAGCCCTGGCACCTGGGGTTCTTCTGGCTCGGCCTGGTGTGCGACACGGTCGGCACCGGCATGATGCTGGAAATGGCCGGGGGCATCACGCCGACCATCCACGCCACCACCGGCCTGTTGGCGATCATCCTGATGCTGATCCACGCCCTGTGGGCGACCGTTGTGCTCCTCCGCCGCGATGAGCGCTGGATCCGCAGCTTTCACCGCTTCAGCCTGGCCGTCTGGTTGATCTGGCTCATTCCCTACTTCAGCCCGATGCTGCTCGGCCTCGAGCGCTAGGCGGCTGGCCTACCGACTCCCGGAGTTCTGCGCTGACCTCGGAAGTCGGCTTGCGCGGCACGCCTTGACGGTCGGAGTCGGCTGCCGTAGACTGCCGCCAATCAGGTCGCGTGGCGACGACGAGGACGAGCAGGCGTCGAAGCGGCGCACCAGAGAGGGGCGAGGGTGGGTCGCCGCCCGAACGCCGGCGCCGAACGGACCGCCGAGCCGGTCCGCAACGCCAGATGGATGTGCACCCGCCCTGCCAGAGCCTGCCCCCGAAACCGTGGCAGCGGCCGTGACTTTTGGCCGGAGAGGGAGGCTGCGGCGCCGACTGCGGCCGTACAGGCGGGGCACCGCGGGCACAGCGCTCGTCCCCAGCGGGGATGGGCGCTTTCATTTCCGGCCGCAGGCCGGCGTCGCCGTGATACGGAGGAGACCATGAACCATCCCACGCGCAGGATTCTCACCGGCGACCGGCCCACCGGCCCGCTCCACCTGGGGCACTACGCAGGGACGCTGGCCAACCGCCTGCGCCTGCAGGAATCGTACGAGTGCTTCTTCATCGTCGCCGACCTGCACACGTTGACGACGCGGCCGGGGCGGCAGGACGTGGCGCGCCTGGGCGAGAACATCCGCGAGATGGTGCTCGACTACCTGGCGGTGGGCATCGATCCGCAGCGCAGCGCCGTCTTCCTGCAGTCGGCCGTGCCCGAAACGTATGAGCTCAACCTGATCTTCGAGATGCTCGTCAGCGTACCGCGCCTCGAGCGCGTCCCCAGCCTGAAGGAAATGGCCCAGGCGGCCGACCTGGAGGCGATGTCCTTCGGCCTGTTGGGCTACCCGGTCCTCCAGGCGGCCGACATCCTGCTCCCGCGGGCCACGCTGGTTCCCGTGGGGAAGGACAACGAGGCCCACGTCGAGGTGGCGCGCGAGATCGCTCGCCGTTTCAACGCCCTGTATGGCGAGGTCTTCCCGGTGCCGGAGGTGATGCTGGGGGAGGTTCCGTCGCTGGTGGGCATCGACGGTCAGGCCAAGATGTCGAAGTCGCTCGACAACGCCATCTTCCTGGCGGACGATGCCCGCACGGTCGAGGAGAAGGTCCGGCGCATGTACACCGATCCTCGCCGCGTGCGCGCCGATATCCCGGGGACGGTCGAGGGCAACCCCGTCTTCGCCTACCACGACGCCTTCAATGCCGATCGGGCCGAGGTCGATGACCTGAAGGAGCGCTACCGTCAGGGCAGGGTGGGGGATGTGGAGGTCAAGGCCCGCCTGTCACGTGCGCTGAACACCTTCCTCGATCCCATCCGGGAGCGACGGGCGGACGTTGCCCGCCGGCCGGGGCGAGTGGAGGAGGTGCTGCAGGACGGGACGAAGCGCGCCCGCCACGAGGCGATCCTGACGATGGCGGCCGTGAGAGATGCGATGGGGCTGTACCGGCTGGGATCCGAGTAGCCCGCCAGCGGCCGCTCAGCGCTCGCCGCCGGGAAGCACCCGGTAGATGACGGCCATCCGATCGCGGTAGATCTCGTCCAGCCTCGGATCGGCATCCGCCCGTTCCAGGAACGCTTGATGCTCCAGGTCGGAGAAGACGAAGCTGGCGCCGAAGCGCGCCGCGATCGCCCGTGCCGGAGCGTCAACTTCGCCTCGCGTGATCGCCACCCACTCGTCATACAGCGCCTCATCGGCCAGCTGCAGGTAGGTCGGATCGAGGCCGAGGGTGTAGCGGTTGGTCGTGTTGTAGAAGAACAACCGCGGGAAGTCATCCCAATCTGTCTGGAAGACCATCTCGCCGGGCTGGCTGTGTCGCGCCAGCCAGGTGGCCGCCGCAGCATAGCGCTCGAGGCGCGGGCTGGCTGCCACGCTCTGGCGCGCCTGGATGACCGTCCACGCCAGCGGGACGGCCAGCAGCGCGGGAAGCGCCCGCGCCAACTTCGCCTTCGCCGGAAACCAGCCGGCGAGCCAGGGTGAAGCGGTGAGCGCCAGGAAGACCAGGCTGGAGGGCGGGAAGTACTCGGCGAAGCGTCTCGAGCGCAGGAACAGGATCCCGAACGCCGCCGCCAGCAGCAGCGCCATCAGCGTGCCCCGGTCGAGCTTACCCCGCCGCCCCATGAAGACCAGTCCGCCGGCGAAGGCGGCGAACGCCAACCCGCTGTTCGTCACGAGCGTCCAGGCGTCGTAGGGATACCATTCGTTCCCGACTGGGACCTGCGGATGGGCGAGCTTCGGCAGGAGATGCTGCATGACGAATTCCAGATCGCGCGGGAAGTACGGATTGATGGCCAACCCCAGCGTGATCCCGCCGGCGGCATACAGCGCCGGGCGCACGTTGACGCGGCGCTCGAGCAGCAGATCGGCCAGCATGCCCGCACCGGCCACGCCCAGCAGCAGAGGGAAGGCGTCGTACAACCAGACGTAGACGAAGCCCAGCGGCAGCAGCCAGGCCTCGCGACGCTCCAAGAGCAGGAAGAGGGCCACGACGAGCAGGAGCAGCGAGGCAGACTGTGCCCGGGGCATGCTCATGCGATAGAGGAAGGCTTCCGACAGGGCGAACAGCCCCAGCGTCCACCAAGCGGCGTGCGCCACGTGACGCCGGAGCCCAAGCCAGATGCCCAGGAAGGCCAGCGAGGCGATGAACGTGCTGGCGAGCTTGCCGCGCAGCGCCAGCCCGGCGGGGTCGCCAGCCGCAAACGGCAGGAGCAGCACGTGGAAGAGGAAGTGGTGGTCGTAGTAGGCTTCCGGCGAAAGGATGGTCAGCGGCAGCCAGGGGAACTCCGGTACGAGGCCGGCCTCGCCCATCAGCTGGGCCAGCCGCAGGTGGTAGAAGCCGCCGACGCCGACCGGGGCGGCGCTTGCGAACTGGACCAGCGCCAGCAGCCCGAAGATGACAGCCCACAGCCCCACGCCGCCGGCAATCGCCCCGATGTTCAGTGTCCAGGCGCGGCCCGCCGGGCGAGCAGGAAGGGCGGACGCTGGGTGGGGTAGTGCGTCGCTGGTGGTCATCGGGGTGCCTCGGGGCCAGGCCGGGCGCGCCGCCGCCTCCCCCGGTCGGGAGGCGGCGGACGCCGTGTTCTGGTCTAGCCGACGTTGCTGTTGCCGTCGTTGTCGTTGTCGTCGTTGTCGTCGTTGTCGCTGTCGTCGTCATCGTTGGAGTTGCTGTTGCTGTTCTCCATCTCATTGTCGTTGGCATTGCTGTTGTCGTCGTCATCGTCCATTTCGCCCATCTCGCCAACCTCAGCCAGCTCGATCTCGCGGGCGGTCAGTTCACCGCCGGCGCCCACCAGCAGATGGACCTTGACGGCGTCGCCTACGGCCAAAGTGCCCTTGATCTCGGTGGCGGCTGTGATGGCCACCGTCCGGCCGCCGATGACCCATGCTTCGGGGGCCATCGATTCGATCATCGCCACCAGCTCGACCTCGGCACCTTCCATAGCGTCCTCGAGCTCGGCATCAGGGGCTTCGATCTCGCGCCCCACCAGAGAGCCGTCCACGCCGACGATCAGGTGGACCTTGACCAGGTCGCCGATGGCAAAGGTCCCCTCGATCTCCGTCTGCGCCGTCACGGCGAATGTCTTGCCGGCGACGGTCCACTCGTCGCTAGCGATGGCTTCCACGGCGCCGGTGAAGTCGTACTCGGCGCCGGTCAGGCTGAGCTCGGCGGAGTCATCGGGCTGGGCCGGCTCGATCTGGCGGGCCGCCAGCGTGCCGTCGCTCTGGACGAAGATGTGAGCCTTGGCCAGGTCACCGACCTGAAGGGTCCCCTTGATCTCGGTCGCGGGCAGGATGGCGAGCACCTTGCCGTTCATCATCCAGGCGGTGGGCGCCATGGATTCGACCGTACCGATGAGCTCGAGCTCACCCTCCAGCGAGGGGGCGGCCACCGTCTCGACCGGCTCGACGGTCTTCATCAGTCCCTCGCCTGTGGCGGGGGGCAGCGTCGCCGCACCGGGGGCGCAAGCCGCCAGGGCCATCGCCGCCACCGCCATCAGGCCGAGCACACCTGCTGTCTTGTTCTTCATCATCTGTCCTCCACAAGGATTGAGCACTACGCTCACCTGTTTAGTCGCTTTTGGGGGCGGAAGGTTACGGACGGGAACTGGGACCTCGGTAGGGGCACGGCGCGGGCCGGCCGGGACCCCGAGAACGGGGAAGGCAGATGTGCGGGTTTCCCGGGTGGGGGCACCGGTCCCGGGGCTCCCGTCCAACCGGGGATGTCAGCCCGCCTCAAGCGCCCGGGGCCTCTCGGCCCCTGTCGGCAGGCCAGCTCCCGCTTCGCTTAGGCCGGTCGTCCAGGAGTCAACCGTACCTTGGGCAGTCGAGATCCGGCCTGCGAACGCGATCGGAGGACTGCAGAGAGTCGGCGCGCGGCCGGGGCAGAAGTCGACCGGGGCGCGTCCGGCATCACCGGCGGACCGGCTTGCCCGAGCGGCAGGCCGGCCGGTTGTATAATCGCTCGGGCAGGCGCTTCTGCACCCGCCGGAGACAGGCATGACCACGACGAAGCTGCGCATCCTGATCGCCAAGCCGGGGCTGGACGGGCATGACCGTGGCGCCAAGGTCATCGCGCGGGCGCTGCGCGACGCCGGGTTCGAGGTGATCTATACCGGACTGCGTCAGACGCCCGAGATGATCGCCGAGGCTGCCCTTCAGGAAGACGTGGATGCCATCGGCCTGTCGATCCTCTCCGGCGCCCACATGGCGCTGGTGCCGCGCGTGCTCGAGCTTCTCAGCGCCCAGGGCCAGGACGGCGTTCCCCTCCTGCTGGGCGGAATCATCCCGGACGAAGACATCCCCGAACTCAAGCAGCGAGGCGTGGCGGCTATCTTCGGCCCCGGAACGACCACGGATGCGGTTGTGGCCGCCTTCCAGCAGGCTGCAGCCGATGCGCCACCCCGGTCCTGAGGGCCGGCGGCCATGAGCCTTGTCGAGCGCATCCGGGCGGGTGATCGCCTGGCGCTGGCGCGCCTTCTGACCCAGATCGAGAATGAAGACGCCGCCGGCTTCGACACCCTGACCGAGCTGTTCCCGCGCACGGGCCGCGCCCACCTGATCGGCATCACCGGCGCGCCCGGAAGCGGCAAGTCGACGCTCGTCAACCGGCTGGCGATGGAGCTGCGCCATCGAACCGGCGCTACGGTCGCCGTCGTCGCCGTCGACCCCAGCAGCCCCTTCACCGGGGGGGCGCTCCTCGGCGACCGCATCCGCATGCGCGATCTGAGCGGCGATCCCGGCGTGTTCATCCGCAGCATGGCCAGCCGCGGCGCCCTCGGCGGCTTGGCGCGAACCACCGCCTCCGTGGTCGACGCCTTCGACGCCGCCGGGTACGGATGGGTGCTGATCGAGACCGTCGGCGCCGGACAGGCCGAAGTCGAGATCGCCCGCACGGCGCACACGACGGTCGTCATCGAGGCCCCCAGCGCCGGCGACGACGTCCAGGCCATCAAGGCCGGCATTCTGGAGGCGGCTGACGTCCTGGTCGTCAACAAGGCCGACCTCCCGGGCGCGGACAACGCCGTGCGCGCCCTGCAGTCGGCCCTCGAACTGGCGGCCAACCTGCGTCCGGTGTGGGACCACCACGGACGCCTCGAAACGGTCGAAGCCGCCTCGGCTGAACCGGCGTGGACCCCGCCTGTCCTGAAGGCCGTTGCCACGCAGGGTGGCGGCATCAGCGAGCTGGTCGATGCCATCCAGGCGCACGGCGCCCACCTGAAGGCCGGAGGGGGACGCCGGCGGCGCGACCAGGAGCGCCTGAGGAGCCAGGTGCTGGCGTTGCTCGGGGCGCACCTGCTGGACGCGTTTCTGGAGTCGCGCGGCCGGGAGCAGATTGACGCCGCCGTCGAGTCCGTCGTAGGGCGCCGATCGTCGCCGCGCCAGGTCGTCGAGGCCCTGCTGCAGGCGCGCCGCTGAGCGACCGGCCTGGCTGGCTTCGGGGACCAGATGGGCTACACTAGGCGACCGGAAGCAGGCACCGGGCCGGTCGCTGACACATCACGCGAGGGATGCCATGGGCAGGATGTTCGGCTACGGAGATATCCAGCTTTTCGCCGGGTCGGCCAGCCTCGATCTGGCCAAGGAGATCAGCGACTACCTGGACATCCCCCTGTCCGAGCATGACCTGGTGGAGTTCTCCAACGAGAACCTGTTCGTCCGCCTGCACGGCAGCGTGCGCGGCCAGGATGTCTACGTCATCCAGTCGCTTTCCTCGCCGCTGCACCGCAACATCATGGAACTGCTGATCATGATCGACTGCCTCAAACGGGACTCCGCCGGGCGGATCACGGCCGTCATCCCCTACATGGCCTACGCCCGGTCGGACAAGAAGGACCAGCCGCGCGTGCCCATCACCGCCCGCCTGCTGGCGGACATGATCGAAGTGGCCGGCGCCGACCGCTACATGACGATCGACCTGCACGCCGGCCAGATCCAGGGCTTCTTCTCCATCCCCGGCGACGTGCTGACCGCCTTCCACATGCTGAGCGACTACATCGTCAAGAAGAAGATCGAGCATGCCGCCGTGGCCACGGTCGACCTTGGTTTCGCGAAGAAGGGGCGCAACTTCGCCGCCAAGCTCGGCGTCCCCCTGGCGTTTGTCGAGAAGCGGCGCTCACGCGACGATTCGCGCGCCCGCGCCACCACCGTCATCGGCGACGTCGCCGATCGGAATGTCATCCTGGTCGACGACGAGGTGCTCACATCCGGCTCGATCCTCGAGGCGGCGAAGATCGTGCGCGAGCACGGCGCCCGCGACATCCACCTGTCCTTCACCCACGCCTTGCTGGTGCCGCCTTCCAGCCAGCGGCTGGCCGAAGCCGGCCTGCGCGAGATCGTCACCACCAACTCCATCAGCATTCCGGCCGAGAAGCGCCTGCCGAACATGACCGTGCTATCGGTGGCGCCGCTGCTGGCGGAGGTCATCATCCGCGCCCACGAGGGCCGCTCCGTCGGGGCGCTCTTCAACGAGTAGTCAGGCGTGAAGGGCCGGAGCAGCAACCCCGGCGTGCCCTCGGCGCCGGGCCATCCTTGGCCCTGGGGGCACAGCGCTGTGGTGCCCGGCCGGCCTTCCTCCGCTCCCGAACGACGATCCAACCTCCGTGCAGCTGTGCTGGCAGCCCTCGCCATGATCACGCTGGCGTGCGGATCGCTGTGGACCATCGCCAACCGGGGCTCACTGGCCGCAGACGTCCATGAGGCGATCGGCGTAGATCAGGCGGCTCTTTCCCTCCAGTGCCGGATGATCGGCAGCACACGCTCCGGCTACTGCCGGGGAGAGCTCTCTCAGGTTCAGGCCGAGGGGATCGCCGCCCGGTTGGAGCTCACCGCCTCCACGGTGGACCTTCAGGATGCGGCGAGCGTCCCCCCGCTGGCCTACGAGGGAGAGGTCGGCTGCCTGGAGGAGGATGTGCTCCCGGGCGTGAACGGTCTGCCCGTATGGTGGGTCGATGGAAGGCCTCCGGGCCTGGCACTCGCCTCCGGGGCGCAGTTCGAGTACCTGTTCGTCGTCCTCGACCCCGTGAGCGGCGTCGGATGCATCCAGGTGTCCTACAGCTACGGGTGAGCGGCGCTTGAGAACCGTTCGGCGGGATCGAGTCGCGCAAGGACGAGACCATGAGACAGGTGGGTAGGTCCGTTCGGGGGAAAAGCACCATCCTGCCGGCCAACGCTGCCGGTCGCCGGGTCGTCGAGAACGTCAACGTCCCCGGGTACACCTCAACGGTCGATGCCGCAAAGTACGAGGCGATGCTTCGCGCCCTCTTCAAAGTGCTGCCTCGCAGGGCGCCCGGCTTGACCCAGGCCGAGATGTTCCGCTCCGTCCTCCCGCACCTGCCACAGGAACAATTCCCGGCAGGGGCCAAGGCGGGGTGGTGGGTGAAGACGGTTCAGCTTGATCAGGAAGCGAAGGGCGTTCTGGTGCGGGAGCCCACGAAGCCGCTGCGCTGGCACCGGCGCAAGTCCGGGTGACTTAGGGACGGGCCAGTTCGCTCAGGATCGGGATCCAGGCGCGGTGCTCAAGGCCGAGGCGGCGCCGCAGGTAGCCGTCGCGCACGATCTCGGCCTGCTGCTCGACGGTGAACCCTCCCAGGCCCGAGCCTGAGAGCACGGCCTCCCGTAGCCCATCCTCTCCGCCGTAGTCGTAGACTGCTTCGCCATCGGTGATCTGCGACCGCAGGGCGCGCCACAGGTAGCGCGGGCCGATGCGCTCCGCCTGCCAGACGTGCATCAGCTCATGCATCAGCCAGCCGGAGTCCCGGAGGCGACCCTCGCTCTGCGCAGGCGGCGTGGTGTCCAGCCTGCGAGGGAAGAAGATGCGGTGACCCAGCGTGATGGCATTGTCGAAGGTGGGCGCCGCTCTGCCTGCCAGGCGGGCACGCAGGCGGGGCAGGGCGTTCGTCCAGCCCGCATCCTCGGTCACCCGGACGCGGCCGTAGTCGATCGTCTCGCCGAAGACGATGGCGGCTTCGCTGCGCTCAGTAGGAGTCAGGCTGCGCCAGGCCACGGGAATGGCTCCATCAACCGAGCATACCGCAATTCGCCCGCCTCCGAGGTCACGACCTGACACCGGGCCCGGCCACCAGTCAGGTCGTGGGTTGGCACGCTCGTCCCCAGCGGCTATGATTGCGGTGCTCGCTGGACGGCAGGCGGCAACCCCGCAAGACAAAGGAGGTTCGGATGGCGCTGTTCCTGGATTCGGCCAGCCTCGAGGATGCACGGCGGGCCACCGCCCTCGGCTTCGTGGTCGGGGCCACCACCAATCCTGCATTGCTGGCACGCGCCGGGCATGCCGATGCGCGCGCGGCTCTCCAGGCGCTCTGCCCGCTCTTCCCGGGGACGGTGTTCTACCAGGTGCTGGCGCGCACGCCGGATGCCATGCAGAAGGAGGCGGCGGACTTCCTGCCGTTGGCGGGGAACCTGGGCTTGAAGATCCCGTGCACGATTCAGGGGCTCGAATTCACCGCTCGCCTGTCGGGCGACGCCGTCGTGGCCGTCACCGGCGTCTTCACGCCCGGTCAGGCCTACCTGGCGGCTCAAGCCGGGGCGCGCTTCGTCATCCCGTACGTCAACCGCGTCACGCGCCTCACGGGTGACGGCCCCGGGCTGATCGACACCATGGCCGACATCCTGGACCCGACGGAGTGCGAGATCCTGGCCGCCGGCATCAAGTCCCCGGCCGAGGCCGTCGATACGCTGCTGGCGGGCGCCGACCATGTCAGCCTGCCGCTGGAGGTGATCCTCGCCCTGGCCGAGAACGCTCTGACGGAGAAGGCGATCGTCGACTTTGAAGCCGCCTGGGAGGCGCGTCCCAGGTAGACGGAGGGCGCCGGGGTGCCTGGCCGGTGGAACCCGAAGGCCGGGGGTTGCGTCGTACAATAGGCCGAGTCGGCACGGGAGAAGGAAGTGCGCTTGCGAGGACTGGAGACCAAAGAGGGAGAGAACCTGGCCTGGCGGGCTGTGCTGGGGCTCATGATCGCCGGCTCGGTCGGCGTGATCCTGCTCGCCGGCGTCGTCGTGCACGTCCTCGTGCGGGATTTTACCGTCAGCGTGTCGGCCTCCGGGCTGCGGCCGTTCGAGGGGGGCGGGGGGAACGCACCCGGGACCACGCCCGAGCCTGGCGCCACGGCGCTGCCGCCGCTCGAGCCCCTCAATGCCCAGCCATGGAATGGCAGCACGCGGGTGACCATCCTGGTGATGGGCCTGGACTACCGCGACTGGGAGTCCGGGTCGGGAGCGCCGCGCTCCGACAGCATGATGCTGGTGACCATCGATCCCATCACCCGCCTGGCGGGTATGCTGTCGATCCCGCGCGACCTGTGGGTTGAGATCCCCGGCTTTGACCACAACCGCATCAACACCGCCTATATGCTGGGCGAGGCCTACCGGCTCCCCGGCGGAGGTCCGGCGCTGGCGCGCCAGACCGTCGAGGACGTCGTCGGCGTCCCGATCAACTACTACGCCGTGATCGACTTCAAAGCCTTCGAGCGCATGATCGACGAGATCGGCGGCATCGACATCCTGGTCGAGGAGCCGATCCGCATCGCGCCGATCGGGCGCATGTCGATCAACCTGGAAGCGAAGGCCTATCACTTCGATGGCGCCGAGGCGCTGGCCTATGCCCGCGTGCGCAAAGCCGCCGGCGATGACTTCGGCCGCGCCCGGCGCCAGCAGCGGGTCATCCTGGCGGTTCTCGATCGCGTGGTGGGCTTCGACATGATCCCCACGCTGATCAGCCGCGCCCCGGCGCTCTACCAGGAACTCGCCGCCGGCGTGCGCACCGATCTGTCGCTCGACCAGATGGTCTCGCTGGGCATGCTGGCGATCCAGATCCGCAAGGACACCATTCGCTCGGGCGTCATTGGCCCGCCGAACATGGTGCGCTTCTACACCCGGCCGGACGGCGCCAAGGTCGTGGGGCCCGTGCCGGACCAGATCCGCCTGCTGCGGGATGAGATCTTCACCGCCACCAGCGCATTCGGCCCGTCGTCGGGCCTGAGCCCGGCGACGACGCCGTGAGGCCAGCCATGCACTCGACCACGCCTTCCCGGGCGGCCACCAGCCCTTCGATGCCCTCCCCCCCGCCGACGCGGCGCCGGCTGCCGCGCTCCGCCGTGGTGATCATCGGCCTCGGCCTTTTCGCCGTTCTGGTCCTGACGATCGCCACGCTGACCGGGATCTCCGCCGGGCGGCAGCGCAGCGCGCTCTCCACCGACGAGATGTTCGCACGCGCGGCGCAGGAGCAGTTCGACCTGGGCGTGGAGGACCTGCTGGCGACTCGCTACGAGCTGGCCCGCCAGCGCTTCGACTACGTGCTGCAGATCAACCCGGAGTATCCCGGTGCCGCAGAGCTGATGGGTCGCGCCCTGGCTGCGCTCGAGCTCCCGACCCGCGTGCCGGTCCCCACCGGCCCGCCGCCGACGCCGACGCCTACTCTCGATGTCTCATCGCTGCAGGCCCTCTTCGATCAGGCGCAGGCCGCCCTGGGGCAGGAGGGGTGGGCGACGGCCCTCGAGGCGCTCATCACTTTGCGCGGCCGCGACATCACCTATCGCGCCACGGAGATCGACGCCCTGATGTCCACGGCTCTGTCGCGCCTGGGCGTGGATGAGATCCTGCGCGGCCTGCACGAACAGGGCATTTACCATCTCACCCTGGCTGAGCGCTTCGGTCCGCTCGATGGAAACGCCATCGCCTGGCGCAATTCGGCCGCCTTCTACACCGCCGCCAATGCTTACTTCGGCCTCGACTGGGCCGAATCGGCGCGCCTCTTCGGGCAGATCTGCAGCGCACGAACCTGGGACTCGTGCCGCAAGTACGCGCGCTCGGCGCTCGAGTACGGCCACCTGCTCCTGGCCACCGGCGATCCTTGCGGTGCGGCCTTCCAGTATGATCAGTCGCTGCGCACCTTCAGCAATGACGCTCTCGAGCCAACGGCCGACTACGCCGTCAACCGCTGCTTGACGGCGACGGCCGGCACGCCCACGCCGACACAGACCGAGACGCCCACCCCGACGCTCTTCGTCCTGATCAGCGAAACGCCGACCCCGACCGAGACTCCCCCCCTCGGCGCCGTCTCGCCCACGCCGACCGAGACGCCCACCGAGACCCCCACCGAGACGCCCACGCCCGGGTGAGATCCTTCGGCTTGCCCTCGATCCAGGATCGCTTCCCAGTCCATGGCTGACTTGCCCGTCCGGGTGCTGGTGTTGGCGGAGGAGACCCTGGCGCGCGCCGGGCTGGCTGCCGTCCTGGAAGGACGTCCGGGCGTGCAGGTCGTCGGGCAGTGTTCGCCCTTTGGCGAACTGGACGCCATGCTGAGCGCCACACGCCCGGAGGTGCTCCTCTGGGACCTCGGCTTGAATCCGGAAACGCAACTCGAGCTCCTCTCGGCCCGATCGGCGGACCTGCCGCCGACCGTTGTCCTCCTCTCGGGCCCCGAGCCATTCATCGAGGCGCGCCGGAGCGGGGCGCGCGGGCTGCTCCTGCGCGAGGCCGATAGTGAGACTCTGGCGCTGGCCGCTCAGAGTGCGCGGCGGGGCCTGATCCTGATCGATATGGCCGTGGAGCCACTGCCCCCGGAGGCCCAACCGCACGAACCCCTGCCCTCGGGCGGAGAGCTGTCCGAGCGCGAGCTCGAGGTCATGCGGCTGGTGGCGGAAGGCCTGGCCAACAAGGCCATTGCCGCCCGCCTCGGCATCAGCGACCACACGGTCAAGTTCCACCTCAACTCCGTTCTGCGCAAACTCGGCGCCCAAAGCCGCACGGATGCCGTCGTACGGGCCACACGCCTCGGCCTGCTCTACCTGTGACCTAGCCGAACCTCCAGGTTCGCCTGTCCCATCGGTCAGTCGACGCCGTCCCGCATTCGGGGTACGCTGGATTCCAGTCGCCAGATGGCGAGGCTGGAGGGTCCGATGGGAACGGTGCTGAGTGAGTTGTCGGCGGCCATGGCCGCCCTGGTGGAGCTGGCAGGCGAATCGATTGTGCGCGTCGAGGGCCGGCGTGGTCGACCGGCCAGCGGGATCGTCTGGTCCGCCGGTGGAGAGATCGTCACGGCCAACCACGTCGTGAGCCGCGAAGAGGGCCTGGTCGTCGGCCTGCCCGGCGGCGACAAGATCGAGGCTCGCCTGCTCGGGCGCGACCCGGCGGCGGACATCGCCGTGCTGCGGGCGTCGGCCACCGGGCTCAAGACGCCGGCGTGGCTGCCGGTCGAAGAGGCGCGCGTGGGTCATCTGGTGCTGGCGCTCGGCCGCCCCGGGCGGACGGTCCAGGCCACGCTGGGCGTGATCAGCGCGCTGGGTGGCGAGTGGCGCACGCCCGAGGGGAGCCTGGTCGAGCGCTATCTGCAGACCGATGTCGTCATGTATCCGGGCTTCTCGGGTGGCCCGCTGCTGGGAGCGGACGGACGAGTCATCGGCCTGAACACCTCAGGCCTGGCCCGCGGCGTCAGCCTGTCGCTCCCGGCGGCCACGCTGCAGCGCGTCGTGCCGATGCTGCTGGCGCATGGACACATCCGCCGAGGCTACCTGGGGATCGGCGCCCAGCCCGTGCGCCTGCCGGAGGACATCGCCGGCCAGCTCGGCCAGGAAACGGGCGTGCTGCTCATGTCGGTCGAACCCGGCGGCCCGGCGGCCAGCGCCGGCCTGACGCTGGGCGACACGCTGGTGGGCCTCGAAGGCGCGCCGATCCGCCACATGGACGACCTCATGGCCGCGCTCGGAGGCGACCGCATTGGCCAGCCGCTGGCGGCACGCGTCCTGCGCGGCGGCAAGCTGCAGGAGATGCGCGTGACCGCCGGGGAGAGGCCCTGACAGGCATGAACACGGCCGCGCTGCTTGAGTCGCTTCAGGAGGATCTGGCATCGAGGGCGCTCGCCTCTCGATGGTCCAGGTCCGCAGCGGCCGGGATGGAGCCGGTGCGGGAACGATCGTCACCTCGGACGGCCGGATCGTGACCAATGCCCATGTGGCTCGCCGCGGCCGGCTGGAGGTCGTCTTGCAGGACGGCCGCCGAGTCGACGCCACCCTCGAGGCTGCCGAGCCCCGTCTGGACCTGGCCCTCCTGAACGTGGGGGTGTCGGGTCTCCCGGCGATCCCACTTGGATCCTCCGCCAAGCTCCGATCCGGGGAGCTGGTCTTGTCACTGGGGCATCCCTGGGGAGTGGAAGGCGGTGCCACGCTGGGCGTCGTCATCGGTGTCGGTGCCGACCTTCCGGAGAACCCGCAGCCGTGGCGCGAGCTTGTAGCCGTGAGCCTGCACCTGCGGCCGGGCCACTCAGGGGGGCCGCTGGTCGACACACGCGGACGGCTGATAGGCATCAACACCATGATGGCAGGCCCGGAGGTCGGGCTGGCGGTCCCGGCCGATGCCGTCGACCGCTTCCTCCAGGCGAATTCCCCGCGTGCGCATGCGCGGCGAGCGGCCGCCTAGACGTCAAGCGCCCCGTCCGTTCGGACGGGGCGCAGTTTGTGCGGGGCGGCGCCTTCGGCGCGGGCTAGAGTGAGACGGTGTAGACGCGGTAGCGTTTGTACTCCTCGGCCCCCAGGCGCAGTGAGATCTTGTTCGTCTGCGGGTTGTCGGCGCCGGTCAGGCTGCCATCCAGCCAGCGGTAGCCGCGTCGGAGCGAGATCTCGCCGATGCGGGCGAACATCATCGCCTCCAACCCCATGCCCCAGAACTCAGGCTCGACAGCCAGGATCTTGAACGAAACCGACCGGATGCGCCGCATGGCCCAGGCCAGCTGCAGGACCTGCCACGGATAGCGCAACCCGCCGCAGCGATGGAAGGCCTCGGCCACATTGGGGATCGCCAGGCTGAAGCCCACCTCGCGCCCGTCCACCAGGGCGAACCAGATCAGCTCCTCATCCAGGATCGGCCGAAGCGAGTCGGCGAAACGCCGCAGTTCATCCTCGGCCATGGGCGTGAAGTCGGGCAGGGTGGACAGTGAGCGATTGTAGATACGCAGGACGATCCCCAGGTCGCGATCGAAGTTCGCCAGCTCCGCATGCCGCAGGCGGCAGCGCGGGTTGCGCGAGGTGCGTTCGGCGACGTGCAGCAGCTTGCCTGGAAGAAGTTCGAGCTGCTTGCCGGCGCGACGGG
>DYJB01000026.1:15211-16187 GCA_020723365.1 Candidatus Aquidulcis sp.
CACCGCCGTGTCCGAAAACGGCGTGCCGTTTGCCGGCGCGGCGGGCATCGAAGCGGTAGGCCAGCGTGTCGCTGCTCACGGTCCAGCCGGCCCGCTCGGCGAAGACCAGGTAGTAGGGCGGCGTGTGGCCCTGGTAGACGGCGGCCGGGACGTCAAACCGGCCGACGAGGATGCCGGGGTAGTCGTTGCCGCCGAACGAGCTGGGACCGACCATATGGGTGCAGCCCCGCAGCCGCAGGTGCGAGTGCGCCTGATCGATCAGAGCATGGAAAATCTGCTCGTCCTCCAGGCATTCGAGAAAGCCGAAGATCCCCCAGCGCCGTTCGCGGAGCTGGTTGGCGCGGTGGTCGATGGCGGCGCCGATCGTGCCCACAACCTCGCGGCCGCGTCGGGCCAGGAACCACTCGGCGTCGCCGTTCTCGAAGAACGGATTCTCGCGCCGCAGCCAGGCCATCTGCTCGGGCCACAGGCGCGGGATCCAGTTGGGATCGTTCCGATAGACGCGGTAGGGAAAGCGAGCCAGGGCGCGGCGGTCGGAGTCGGTCACGACCCGATCGACATGGAGTTCGCCGCCCGGCGCCTTCATGAGCGGAGTCCCGCCGTGGGTCTCATGCTGACGATGCCATGTGCTGGAGCAGGGCGCGCGCCAGGAAGGCGTCGTCGCGGGCGCGGTGGGCGTTCGGGTATGGCAGCCCGGCCTGCCGCCGGGCGGTCTCCAGGCTGTGCCAGCGGTAGCTGCGGCGGGAGGCATCCCACTCGGCGCGAAACTGGGCGTAGAGCAGCATCAGGCAGAAGAAGGTCGACGGCTCGAGGACATCCGGCAGCGCGTGGCGGGCGAGTGATTGCCGCAGCAGGCGCAGGTCGAACTCGGCGTTGTAGACCGCCACAGCCCTCCCGGCGAGGCGCGGCTGCAGCCCCGCCCACACCTCGGGCCAACCCGGCGCCGGGGCGACCATGTCATCGCCGATCCCATGCA
>DYJB01000026.1:16197-20958 GCA_020723365.1 Candidatus Aquidulcis sp.
CGGACGAGCGACTCAAAGAGCACGCTGCCATCCGATTCGAGCAGACACACCTCGATGACCTCGTCTTGCGGTCCCAGGCCGGTGGTCTCGGTGTCCAGGTACAGCGGGTTGGACTGCAGGCGCACGCGTGCCAGGTGGGCGGCTTCGCGGCGGGCCTGTGCACTGGGGACGGCCATCCACACTCTCCGGCGAGTCGAAGCTGGGGGAGGGAGGCGCTCCGCCGCATTCAGGAGGGGGGAGTGAGCCTCATCGCAGGCGCATTCTACTCGCGGTTGGCCTGGCGCGGGCGGCTCACCAGATGCCCGGGATCAGTCGAAAGCGAACGCCTCGCGCGTAGTCAGCGTATCCAGGGAGCTCGGAGCGCAGCGTACGGTCCTCGAGCGCCGTCCGCACCACGAGCAGGCCGATCATCACGCTGCTGACCACCAAGCCCCACCACGAACCGAGCAGCACGGGCAGGCACAGGTCGAAGAGGACCATGCCGGCATACATCGGGTGGCAGATGGCGGCATAGGGTCCTGCTGAGACGACGGTCTGGCGGCGCTCATCCTGGATGCGAACCGTCGAGGCCAGGTAGGTGTTGGCGCGCGAGGCCAGGATGGGGAGACCGAAGCCCGGCAGGAATCCGAGCAGGGCGGCCACGCGCACCGGCCAGGGGACAAAGGACCACTTGAAGCGGCCGGCGTCCAGGCCGATGACGACCAGCAGCCCCAGCGTCAGCACCAGGTTGGCCGAGACGATCCAGCGATCCCAGGGCTTGGTGTTGGCGCCCCAGCGGCCGCGTTCTTCCACCAGCTCCGGGTCTTGGCGGATGAGCCAGGCCTGCGCCGCCGCGGCCAGCAGGAAGTGAGCGACGAGGTAAACCCAGGCATCGGGCCAGTCCAACCGGCCGGCGGCCAGGAAGAGCACCGCGCCGATGAGGGCAAAGTAGGCCGCCACCTGCACCCGGCGGGCAACCAGCAGGCGCAGTCGAACGGGGGAGGCTTCGGACATGGTCCGCTAGAAGGCTTCGAGCGTGCCGCGCCGCCGGGCCTGGAACTCGAACCAGCGGAACAGCACATACCCGAGCAGGATGTAGACCGCCCCGACCGCCACTTCGCCCACGATCAGCGGCGCAACCGTGGCCAGGCTCTCTCCTGCGATCAGCCCGCGGCTGGCGGCGATGCCGCGCGTCAGCGGCATCGCCCAGGAGATGGCCGCCATCCAGCCCGGCAGCGTGGTCACCGGGATGTTGGCGCCGGAGAAGATCAGCAGGGCGAAGTAGGCCAGGTTGTTGACGAACATGGTGTCCAGGCTGACGAGGCTGACGCATCCGAGCAGCAGCCCGAGGCCGGAGGTGCTGAAGGTCGTGGCCAGGATGGTGATCAGCAGCGCCGGGAAGTCGGTTTGGGATAGGTCGAGGCCGAGCAGGAACACGCCCCAGCCCAGCCCGATCAGCACGCCCAGGATCCCGTCCAGGACGTGGAAGAACGCCCGGCCGACGAACATGGCCAGTCGGTTGGCGGGCGTGCCGAAAAGGTAGACCAAGGTGCCTTCCCAGCGGTCGCCGCCGATGCTCATCGTCACGCCATAGATGCCGCTGACCGAGGCGATCTGGATGGCGTTGCCGATGACGTAGAAACTGGCGTTGCCGGCTGAGGTGGCGTAGGTCCCCAGATAGGTGAAGAACAGGATCGAGGCCAGCGGCATCATGATCTTGGATGCCAGGTAGGTCATCGGCCGCAGCCAGCGGAAGAGGGCGACGTAGGAAAGCAATGCCCCTTCCAGGAACAGCCGGGCGTTGATTCGAAGCGTGCGGAGCATGTTCACCTCGGCGCCGGCGACGCTACTCGAGCCCCAGGGTGGCGTCGGCGCGCGCCTTGCGCAGGATGACGCGCAGCAGGTAGCGGGAGAAGACCAGATAGAGGGTGCCGAAGAGGGCCATCATGCCCCAACTCAGCGCCAGTTCCTGGGGCGTGGCGCTGCCATTGGCAGTGGCGTGCAGGGCGCGGGCGGCCCAGTAGGGAGCGAGCAGGTAGCTGAAGGGCGTCGTCCAGCCCGGCAGCAGCGCGATGGGAAACAGGAATCCGGCCAGGATGTAGACCGGAAACTCCATGGCGTTCTGCCACTGCTGCACGGCCGGGTTGAGCAGGAAGACCGGGGCCAGGATCAGCCCGAAGCAGACGAAGGAGAACACCGTCAGCACGATCGAGACGGCGAAGGGCAGCGGCTGCACGATGCGAAGCTCAAGGTCGAAGAGCAGGGCGGCCAGGGCATAGCTGGCCAGCATGGACAGCAGCGACTGAAGCACGCTGGCCAGGTTCTTCCCAAAGATGACGTAGGAGAGCGGCGTGGGCTGCGCCACCAGCGACTCGAGCGTGCCGGTCCAGCGCTCGCGCGTGATGCTGTTGCCGCCGATGAAGAGCAGCGTGCTCCACAGCCCGGTCATGCCGCTGCCGATGACGACGAAGATCGCCTGGGTCGGGTCCTTGGGCGTCAGCATCCAGATGGCCAGCACGGCGATGATCAGGGGCTGGATCAGGATGCCGAACAGGACGAACGAGTCGACGGCGATCATCTTCAGCGTGATCTCGAAGGTCAGGAAGAGCACCCGCAGGTCCTGCCGGAAGGCGGAGAGGGTCACGCCTCGCCTCCCACCAGGCGCACGTAGGCGTCTTCCAGCGTCGGCTCGCGCACGACGACCTTGCCCAGGCGCAGACCGGAGAGCGTCTCCATCAATCCCGGCACGGCGGCCGAGCCCTGCGGGGTCTGCACGTGCAGGACCTGTTTCTGGTCGACGTTCTCCACCGAGACGGTGTCGACGAAGGGCAGGGCGCGCACGCGCCCCAG
Source organism: Candidatus Aquidulcis sp. (assembly GCA_020723365.1). Classification (GTDB taxonomy): domain Bacteria; phylum Chloroflexota; class Anaerolineae; order Anaerolineales; family E44-bin32; genus DYJB01. The sequence continues at coordinate 19,027 of DYJB01000026.1, forward strand.
CGCCTCGGCCGGCATGCCGAAGACGTCGATCTCGACCACCGACAGATCGAGCACGTGGCGCTTGAGGCCGGCCGGCGTGTCCAGGGCGATGATGCGGCCGTGGTTGATCACGCCCAGGCGATCGCACAGCGCGTCGGCCTCGAACATGTAGTGCGTGGTCAGCAGGATGGTCTTCTTCTCAGCCTGCAGGCCGCGGATGACCTGGCGCAGCTCCCGGGCGCCGACCGGATCGAGCCCGATGGTCGGCTCGTCGAGGAAGAGCATCTCCGGGTCGTGCAGCAGCGTGCGGGCGATGTGCAGCCGCTGCTTCATGCCGCGCGAGTAGCCGTCGACCTTCTCCTTCGCCCGGTCGGTGAGGCCGACCAGCTCCAGCAGGTAGGGGATGCGCTTCTTGGAGGTCTCCGGCTCGACGTGGTACAGGCTGGCGAAGTAGCGCAGGTTGTCGTAGCCGTTCAGGCGCCAGTACAGGCCGCGCTCCCCGCCGAAGATGAAGCCGATTCGTCCCCGCAGCCGGTCGGCCCGCTGAACCACGTCCTCGCCCAGGACGCGGGCCGTGCCCCCGGTCGGGATCAGCAGCGTCGTCAGCATCTTGACCGTCGTCGTCTTGCCGGCGCCGTTCGGCCCGAGTAACCCGAACAGCTCGCCGGGGGCGACGTCGAAGGAGATGTCGTCCACGGCCACGACGTTCTTGACCGTGCGCCGCAACACCCCGATCGTCGTGCGGAAGACGCGCCGCAGGTGCTCGACCTCGATGGCCTTCACGGGCAACCCTCAGCGGGACAACAGACGAATGATACCCTTCTCCGCCCCCGGCCTCAATTCCCCGCCGGGGTGAGGGATGTCCCGGGAACCGTGTGTGCGCCGGGCTTCTCCCCATGCCCGGACGCGGCCAGGGCGGCGGCCCGCACGGCCGCCGCCCTGGTCAGGCTGGCAGGGAGCCGCTGGCGCTCAGCGGTTGCGAATGACGATCGCCCCGATGGCCTGCTCGATGCGCAGGTCAACCCGGGCCTTGGCCGAAGCGTAGTTCGGGCTGGTGTACTCGTGATCCCCGGGTCCGAACATCTGCCCGGATGGCGTGGTGACACCCGCCAGCGCGGCGTCGACCTGAATTCGCACGCCCACGCCGGCGGGCACGACGATTTCGATTTCCCCGATCCCGCCGCTTACCTGGCCCGAGAAGCTGCCTTCGGCGGGCAGGATCAACATAACCCGGCCGACGCCCATCTCCACATCCAGGCCGGTCAGCGACAGCCCGGTCAGATCGGCTTCCACCAACAAGACGCCGCCAGAGACCTCAAGGTCAAGCGGCACGGCAGCGGTCAGCCCGAAGCGCCAGGTATCGTCGCGCGGGCCCATGGCGGGCAGGATGTAGGTGCCGGAGGTAGTGAGGTCGACCCGGGCCGTCGCCCCGGACAGGCCGCTCTCCACTGTGACCTCGCCGTAGCCGGTCCGGGGGACGGTGCCTTCCACGACCGATTGCCTGCCCGAAAGCGCCGCGAGCTCCAGTGCCGCGACCGCCGGTCGGAAGGTCACCTCCGCGCGCGTGGCCGTCCCCAGCGGCACCGACACCGAGTCCGTCGCGCCCGTGCGCGCGCGGTCGAGGCGAACGCCGGACAGCCAGAAGCCTCCGGCAAAGACGGCCACGATGAGGAGCAGCGAAAGCAGCGTGCCGATCCACGAGCGGCGCGGGATCAGCAGATCGATCCCGGCCGCGATCAGGATCAGGGGCCACATGCGCAGCAGGCCGAGCCAGATGCCCGACTCCACCCAGCCGAGGGTTTGGCCCAGAAAGACCAGGCCAGCTCCGATGAGCAGCACGGGTCCCACCAGCCCCCCGCGGGTTGAACGTCCTTGCATGACAACCTCCATGGCCTCCCGTCTTGCGGGAGAGGTCTTCTCGTTGGCGGGCGGTGCGGACACGGCAGGGGGGGG
>DYJB01000026.1:20968-21929 GCA_020723365.1 Candidatus Aquidulcis sp.
CCCGCCCCGCCAAGCGCGCCGGAAGCGCGCCGACCTCGCCGAAACCCGCGGCCGGGTGCTAGCCGGCCCGTTTCGGACGCGCCGCCCGGTAGACCAGGTAGATGCCGGCCGCCACCAGCGCCAGCGGGCCCACGAAGCGCATCAGCGACGACGAGGCAATGGCGACGATCACGCCGATGGCGATCAGGATCACCGCCGGGTAGACGGCCCAGGCCTGCTTGCCGCCCCCAGCCGGGAGCAGGTAGAGGACCAGGAACGTCGCTCCCAGTCCGAGCATGAAGATGCTGCCGGTGTCGAAGCCGACACCCACGCCTTCGTCCAGGACGGTCACGAGGGCGAGCGTCAGCAGCACGCCGCCGGGGACGATCGGCCACCACTGATCGCGCCGGTTGGCGTAGATCACCCAGAAGGCGGCCGCCAGCGCACCCAGGAACAGCCCGCCGCCCCAACGCCCGCCGCTAATCGGCAACGCCCAGTTCAGGAGGATCAGCGCCCCGATCCCCAGGAGCGTGAAACCGGGGATCACCGCCCACCAGTTCTTGCGGTCGTTCAGAAAGACGAACGTGAAGATGCCTCCGGCCGCCAGGAAGCAGACGGACCACAGCAGCTCCAGCCCGCTGCGGATGACTCCCAGATTCTGCAGCAGGACCAGAATGCCGGCGCCAACCAGAAGCGCCCCGAGGGCCATGCGCGTGCGTGTGTTTTCCATTGCCCTTTCCTCCTCGTTGCCCGAAGCCGCGCTTCAGGCTAGCTCAATCGGAAGGATGCCACGCCGATGCTCACCTTGATCTCGAGCCGATCGGTGGCGCTTGCATACCCGGCCGTCTGATAGCCGCCTGGGACCGGCAGGAAGCGCCCCCGGTCGATGTGCACGTCCGCCAGCCCGCTCTCGGATCGCACGAACGCCTCGACGCCGGAGGGGACCGTCGCCATGACGGAAGCGGCCCCGGCCTCGATTCGC
>DYJB01000257.1 GCA_020723365.1 Candidatus Aquidulcis sp.
ATCCTGCCGCAGGCCGAGCGCATACCCGGCCTGGATCAGTTCATGGATCTCGCTCGTGCCTTCGTAGAGCATCGCCCCGCGGGCGTTGCGCAGGTAGCGCTCGACGTCGTATTCATCCGAGTACCCGTAGGCGCCGTGGATCTGGATCGCCTCCGAAGCGGCCTGGAACGAAGCCTCCGTGGCCACCCACTTGGCCAGCGACGTTTCCCGGGTGTTGCGCCGCCCCTCGTTCTTCATCCAGCCGGCGCGCAGGTAGAGCAGGCGCGCCGTTTCGTACGACTGCACCATGCCGGCGATCTTGCGCTGGATGAGCTGGAATCCAGCCACCGGGCGCCCGAAGGCCTGGCGCTGGCGCGCGTAGCCCACGCTGGCTTCGAGGCAGGCGCGGATCAATCCTGTGGCGCCGGCGGCAACCGTGTAGCGCCCGCCATCCAGGCAGGCCATGGCGATCTTGAAGCCTTCGCCCTCTTCTCCGATCCGCAGGCGGGCCGGCACGCGCACGTCCTGGCAGTTCACCCAGCCGGTGGAGCCTGCGCGGATCCCCAGCTTACCGTGGATATCGCCGCGCGTCACGCCCGCGCGGCCGGCCTCCAGGAGGAAGGCGCTCAGACCGTCATGCGGGTCGGCCGCCTGAGGGTTCGTGCGGGCGAACCACAGGAAGTGGTCGGCGCGGCTGGCCAGGGAGATCCACATCTTCTCGCCGTTCAGGAGGTAGTCCTCGCCGTCCCGTCGGGCGCTGGCCGTCAGCGAAGCCACGTCCGAGCCGGCTCCCGGCTCGGTCAGACAGAAGCCGGCCAACCTCTCGCCACGCGCCTGCGGAATGAGGAAGGCCTGCCGCTGCTCATCAGACGCCCACTGCAGCAGTCCGAGGCTGTTCAATCCCACGTGCACCGACATCGCCACGCGCAGGCTCGTGTCGACCGCCTCCAATTCCTCGCACGCCAGCCCGAGTGCCACGTAGTCCATCCCCTGCCCGCCCCAGCGGGTCGGGATGCAGATGCCCAGGATCCCCAACTCGCCCATGCGGCGCAGGATGCCCGGATCCATCGCCTGCCGGCGATCCCACTCGCGGATGTGCGGCGCGACCTCGCGCTGCGCGAAGTCGCGCGCCATCTGCTGGACCATGCGGTGCTCTGGCTCGAGCTCGAAGTTCACGCGAGGCGCCTCAGGGGGCTTCGAGGCGATTATAGCCGCACATCCGCGCAGTAACAATCAAACATGGACGAGAGGCGGCCGTCTGACGGACATTCTGCGCCGCCGTACCGCCAATGGTAAGATTGAAGTCAATCACGAGTATTTATATCCGGTTCGGCACGAATGCGAGCGGGGGATGGGACACGCATCCCGATCCGGATCCCCCCTGAGGAGGGCCAATGGCAGCCGGCTACCTGCTGGGATTGAGAGAAGGGCTCGAGGCCGCAATCATCGTCGGGCTGCTGCTGGGCGCGCTGCGGCGCACCCGGCACCCGGAGATGACGCGCTTCGTCTGGCTCGGGGTCGGCAGCGCTGGCGCTCTCAGCCTGCTGGTCGGCGCCCTGCTGGTGCGGATCGGCGCCAACCTGGAAGGTGCTGCCGAGGAGCTGTTCGAAGGCGTCATGCTCACGCTGGCCGCCGTCGTCCTCACCTGGGTTGTGGTGTGGATGCAGGGACAGCGCGCCGCCGCCGGAGCGGAGGCCGAAGTGGGCAAGGCAGCGACGGCGGGTCAACGCGAGGCCGTCTTCCTGGCCGCTTTCATCGCCGTCGGCCGCGAGGGGCTCGAAACCGGTCTGTTCGTCTCAGCCGCCGCCTTTGCTTCCGAGACGGGACCCACCCTGCTCGGCACCGCCCTCGGTCTGTTAACCGCCGCCATCCTCGGCGCCGGGCTGTACCTGGCCACGCTCCGTCTCGATTTGCGCCGCTTCTTCGCCGTCACCAGCCTGCTCCTGATCCTCTTCGCCGCCGGCCTGCTTGGGCACGCTGTGCATGAATTCAACGAGTTGGGCTGGATTCCCAGCGGCCCCCACCCTCTGTGGGACACGAGCCATGTCCTGACGCCGGGCACCCCGCTCGGCGAGACGGCTGCCATCCTCCTCGGCTACGATCCGACCCCCTCGCGGGCCCAGGTGCTGGCCTACTCCGGCTACCTGTCCGGCATGCTGCTGCTCCTTGCCACCCGGTTCCGGCGGCAAGGGCACGAGACAGGCCCGGCGCCGGCTCTCTAGAGCAGCCCGCACCGGATGCCGCCGACTCCGCAGGGCTATAATCCGCGGTGGAGGCGAGGCATCCATGCGAGGTCGGTTCCAGGCACGCGGGCTGTGGGTCGCTCTGGCAGCCGTCGTCCTGCTTCTCCTCTCCCCAACGCCTACCCCGGGTGCTGCCGTGGAGGCCTGGCGCTCCGGCGCCCTCGCCGGCGCCTCCGGCGACGCCGAGTCGCTGGCCGGGTCATTGCGCGCCATCGAGCAGGTCTTCCCCTGGCTGGCGGAGCTGATCCAGTCCGAGATCCCGCTGGCGCTGGCGACCGGCGATGGTGCTCGCGCTCTCGACCTGCTGGAGGCGGGCGCCGCCTCGCGAGCCGACCCTCTCCTTTCCTCGTGCTGGCGAACGGAAGCTTTGACGCTCGTCGGCGACTGGGATGATGCCCTGCAATCGCTGCCGCCAGGCGCCGCCATCACGTGCCCCCAGGCGCTGGAGCGCCTCTCGTCACAGGCCGACGAAGCGCTGGCTCGGCTGGACGTGGCGGGAGCGGTCAAC
>DYJB01000258.1 GCA_020723365.1 Candidatus Aquidulcis sp.
CGCCTACCTGGCGCTGTTGGCCGATCTATCCCCCGAAGGCGACCGCGGGCGGTCCATCTCGATCATCTGGTCGATGATGATGCTCGGCATCCTGGCCGGTGTCTTTCTGGGGGTCGGGTTGCTGGAGTCCTACACGCCCGCAGCCCTCGTGCGCCTGTTCTACGTCATGGCCGCCTTGTTGGCCGCGCTGACCTTCCTGGGCGTCGTGGGGCAGGAAACCGCGCGCCGCTCGCCTCCGGCGGCTCAGGCGACGTCAACTTCCCTGGCCTGGTCGCTGCTGCTGCGCGCCGGCGAGGCGCGCCGCTTCTTTGCCTTCCTCTCCGCCGGCATCCTATTCCTGTTCCTGCAACAGGTGGTGCTCGAGCCTTTCGGCGGGGATGTCCTGGGCCTTTCCATCCGCCAGACGACGCTGTTCAATGCCTACCAGATGGTCGGCGTCCTGGCCGGCATGGCAGCCGGCGGCGCATGGCTCTCCCGCCGCCTGGGTGACCGCTGGACGGCCGGCCTGGGCCTGGCGCTGGCCTCCGTCTCGTTCGCCTTGCTGGCCTACACGAGCCTGACCGCCTCTGTGCCGATGGCGGCGCCGGCCATCACGCTCATGGGCCTGGGCATGGGGCTGTTCAACGTCGGAGGGCTGGCGCTCATGATGGGCATGTCGACCCCCTCCCACACCGGCCTGTACATGGGCGCCTGGACGCTGGCGCAGGCCATCGGCAATGGCGCCGCCTCGGTCGGCGGGGGCTGGCTCTTCGACCTGGCCAGAGTCCAGAGCGGGAGCGACGCGATCGGCTACAGCGCCGTCTTCGTGGTGGAGGCCATCGGCCTGCTGGCTGCCATTGCCCTGCTGTCGCGCGTGCACCCATCCGCGTTCCGCCGGGAGGCGGTGCAGGCCGCCGGCGCGTGATGGGCCGATTGCACCTCCAGCATGCGTCCGCCGGATCGGCTTTCGTGCTACACTTCACAAGATAACGCACGGAGGGTCACCGATGAAGGGCAACGAACGAATCCTGGCGGCGCTCAACGGACTGCTGGCCGACGAACTGACCGCCATCTCCCAGTACATGGTCCACTCCGAGATGCTGGCCAACTGGGGCTTCGAGAAGCTGCACGAGGCCAAGGAACACCAAGCCCTCGACGAGATGCACCACGCCGAGTGGCTGATCGCCCGCATCCTCTTCCTGGAAGGCACCCCAATCGTCTCCAAGCTCAACCCGATGAAGATCGGCCCCGGCATCAAGGAGATGATCGCCAACGACCAGGCGGCCGAGGTTGGCGCCATCAAGTCGTACAACGACGCCATCACACTCGGTCATGAGGTCAAGGACCAGGGTTCGGTCGATCTGCTGATGAAGATCCTGGCCGATGAAGAGCGGCATGAGGATTGGGCCGAGGCGCAGCTGGATCAGATCGGCCAGATGGGCTTCGAGAACTACCTGACGAATCAAACCAAGGGCGCGGCCTAGCTCCACCTGGGCGACCTAATCGACGCGGGCCTGCCGAACGGCCCGCGTTTCGATTCCGCCGGTCGGCTTTCCCCCTACGCCGGCACCCGCGAACGCGATATGCTTGGCCCATGGCCCCTTGGGTCCGCCTTGCCGCACTCGCCGCTGCCCTGCTCCTGGCGGGCTGCCTCCCGTCCGCACCCCTCTCCGCGCCTCTCCCTTCGACCGAGACCGCTCCCACGCCGGCGCCGGCCGCGACGATGACCCCGCCGCCGGCGATGAGCTTCCCGGAGATCGTCGTCGTGCCCGCCACGGGGGGGATGCAGGTCGTCGGGCTGGCGCGCAATGACTCCAGCGTTCCGCTGCGAGACGTCTCGCTGGCCATCGATCTGCTCGATGACGATGGGGAGAGTCTCGGCACGCTTTCAGCGGCTCTCCTTCTCTCCTCGGTCCAACCCGGCGCCCTCAGCCCGTTCCGTGCGGCGGTACCCGAGGGACTGTCCCCTGCTTCAACGCGCGTCTCGTTGCAGGGATTTCGCCCGGGCACCCGGGTCCCGATCAACGTCACCCTCGAGTCGGCCAGCATGGCTGCCTCGCCGGACGGTCCCCGGCTTCTGGGGCTTGTCCGCAACGAGGGCACGCAGGCCCTCCAGATCAGGGAGCTGGCCGTGGTATGGCGGGATGGAGGCGGATTGCTGGCAGGCGCCGAGCTGGCCGCCATCCCGCAAGCACCACTGCCCCCGGACGGGAGCCTGCCGTGGACGGCCTTGGCGCCTGGAGCGGTCGAGCGCAGCGAAGTTGACGTCTTCGCCGCCGCCACAGCCCTCTTGCCGAGCACGGAAGTCCAGCTCGAGGTCAGCGTGGATCCGGCCTGGAGCCGGACGGTTCAGGGCCGTGGTTTCGTCACGGGCGAGATCCGCAACGTCGGCGCAATCCCTCTTCTCCCGACGGTGGCCGTGACGCTTTGGGCCCAGGGCGAGATTGTGGGCCTGGAGATCCTGCGATCCGCCGTCCCCCTGTCGCCCGGTGAGACTCTCGCCTACGGAGCCGAGACGTTCCCCTCCCTTGACGAGCGCCTGGAAAGGCTGGGCGTCGGCGCACAGCAGGTCCTTCCTTCGGTGATCGTAAGCGCGAGTGGCGCACCCGCCTCCTCCGAGCCGCGCCTGGATCTCGCCGTCCTCCACTTTGAGGTCATCGGCAGCCGTGTCTATCTCGAGGGTATCCTGACGCGCCCGGGCGAGCAGCCGCTGGCCGGGGCGGAGATCCACGCCGCGCTGCGCTCCGTCG
>DYJB01000259.1 GCA_020723365.1 Candidatus Aquidulcis sp.
GCTTCGAGCTGCGCCGCCAGGACGGATGGCGGTTCGACGCGTACAGTTTCTCCCGCCTCGCCGGCACGTGGCGCTCCTCCCATCTTCCCCCCGGCCGATTTCTTCTGGTCGCGCTCGGTCGCGAGAGCAAGGAAATCGCCACGCTCGACGTCGACCTCCGGCCCGGCGAGGAGACCGCCGTCGATCTGCAGGCGGAGTGAGCCCGCCCGGGGAGGTGGAGGGCCGCTCTCCTTCGACCTCCAGGTCGGGTATCGTGAACCGGCCATGCGACGAGCCGGTGCACTGGTTCTGCTTCTGGTCCTGGCGGTCCTGATCTGGGTCTTGCTGCGGGAAGGCGGCGAGGAGGGCGCGCCGAATGCGCCGCCCGCGGCGGAGGTGCCCGGGCCCGCCGCCGGCGAGACCGCGGAAGAAACCGCCGAGCAACTGCGCATGGCGGAAGAGGCGCCGCCGGCGAAGGCGCCGGAAGTCCCGTGGCCGAGCGGAGGGCTCTGCGGCTGCGTCACCGACGAAGGGGGTCGCCCCATTGCCGGGGCGAAGGTGCGCCTGTCCTTCCGCCAGGACAAGGCGGAGCCCGTGACTGAGGGGTTCTCTGCCATCCTCGAGGCACTTCTCCAGCCGCGCGAGACGGATGTTGCAGGCTGGTTCCTGGTCGACGACCTCCCGGCAACCGGGATCACCTGGATCGAGGCGCAGGCACGGGGCCATACACCCCTCGATGGAGAGATCGCGTTCCGGGTCCCGGCAGGCCGGACCATGGACGTCGGGGCCATCGTCCTGGTGCAGGAGTCGCGCATCGAGGGAATCGTCGTGGACGAGACCGGCGCTCCCATCGAGGGGGCGGAGCTCCTCCTCTGGGGCTGGCGGCCCGACGGTCCGCCGCCGGCGAGCGGCGCGGACGGCAGGTTCGTGATTGCAGGGCTGAGCGGCCAGGCCTGCCAGGTGCAGGCGACGAGAGAGGGCTTTGTGCTCAGCCTGCCGCCCTTCCCCTTTCACGTACTGGGACGCGGCGAGACCTGGGACGACGTGCGCGTCGTGCTCCAGCGCGGACGCACGCTCCGGGGCATGGTGCTCGGCGAGGACCGGGCGCCGATCGCCGGGGCGAAGGTCCGCACGGTCGTTCGATACAATGACTTCTACCCGAACGGTGACTCCTTCGGCGGGCAGATCAACGCAGGAGAGACGAAGACCGAGGCTTGTGGGTCGTTTGAAGTGCGCGCTCCGGCGAGCGAGCACGAGGCGTTGCTCCAGGTCGAGGCGGACGGCTTCGAGCGCTGGAGCCGGATCCTCGATCCCCGGGCCGCCGAAGTCGAGCCGATCACGCTGGTGCGGGGACCAGAGCTTCGCTGCGTGGTCCTGCGGCCCTTCGACGGGCTGAGCGGCGAACCCGTGACCCCCACCCGGTTCGCCATCACGTACTGGGACCGGCGCGGGAACAACCAGAGCCTACTCGGCGGGCCAGGGGACTGGATCGAGAGAGACGGCGGTTGCGTCATCAAAGCGCCGCTGTCGAACGCCAGGGAGCGAATTGAAGTCGCCGTAAGCGCATGCGACTACTTCGACGCCGGGGTGCGAGACGTCTCTTGGAAGCTCGACCCGATCCCCGTGCCCATGACGCGGGGCGGCGTGGTGGCGGGTCGTGTGCTGGACCGGAACGGTGAACCGCTTGAGCATGCGTGCGTCAGGTTGCTGATCCGCGCCGGGCCGGTGCGAGACGGCCTTGCCGTCCCGACGAGGGCGGACGGCGCCTTCCGCTTCGGCGGGCTGGAGAAGGGCATCTATGCCGTCTCCGCCTCCAGGCACGATCTGGCTCCGGTCCGGATCGATTGGCTAGACGTGGCGCCAGGCCAGGACGCGGAAGGTCTGACTCTCGTCCTTGCCGAGCAGCCGGCCACGATCTCCGGGTCGGTCGTGGGCTTCGCCGGCGAGCCCGTGCCGAGGATACACATCCGCGCTGGACGGCTGGACGGCGAGGCAGCTTTCGGCATGACCGATGGAAGCGGTGCATACTGCCTCGATCGAGTGCCTCCAGGTCTCGTCCACATCCGTCTGCTCGGCGCAACGGAGTGCGATGGATGGTACGGACTTGGCCCCTTGCGGCACGCAGGCGCTGGGACTCTCGCGGGGAATGCCGTGGTCGAGCTGTCCCCGGGCGCCGAGCAGCGAGTCGACCTGGATCTGCGCCGGAGCACGCTGTGCGCCCTGGAAGGGACGATTCGTGTGAATGGTGCGCCGGCGTTCGACGTGATGGTCCTCGCGTTCCCTTACTCATCGGACGAAGATGATGCGACGGATGCGTACACGGACCGCTCCGGCCGCTTCTCTCTACCGCCGTTCCCCGCCGGACGCGTGTGGGTCGAGGTCAAGTCCCGTGCCTCAGAAGTCCTGGAGCGGCGCGAGCTGGAGCTTGCGGCCGGCCGGCTCCACCACATCGACCTGCATGTACGCACGGCACGCCTTGAGGTGGTGGTCCTGGACGACCGGAGCGGCCTCCCGGCCTGGCCCAGCGAGGTGTATCTGCTCCGCTGGGATGTCGGGTCGACCGAGATGCCCGACGACAAGTTCGACGCGACATACACCGGGCGCGACGGCGTCGCGACCTTGGCGGCCCTGCCGGCCGGCCGCTACTTGATCCGCGCGGACTCGGCCATCGGCGACGATCTGGCCCAGGAGGCAGCCATCGTGGAAGTCAGCGGGGGCGACTCGCGCCGCGTGGTGCTGCGCC
>DYJB01000027.1 GCA_020723365.1 Candidatus Aquidulcis sp.
CGGTGACATGCTGGTGCGTGGCGTGATAGGGATGGAAGATGAGGCCGCTGATCCGGCCGGAGAGCGACTGCAGGAAGCGCACCTCACGCTCGAGCAGGCCGTCACTGCTGCACACGATGACCGAGTAGCCGTGCGGATCTGTGACATCCTGCACAGATCGGGCGACGGCCGACCAGTATGGATTGCTGATGTCGGGAACGATGAGCGCCAGAGGGGGGTTGGCGCGGCGCGTCAGGGCGCGGGCGACCTTATTGGGATGATAGTCGAGCTCGAGGATGGCGTCGTGGACGCGCTGGGTGAGCTCCGGGCTTACGAAATGCGTGGCGTTGATGACGTGCGAGACGGTCGCCACAGACACGCCCGCCCGAGCCGCCACTTCGCGGATCGTATGTCGTTTGGGCTGGGAAGGCCTGGAGGCAGACATGGAACTGGTGTTAACCGCTTATATAACCGGCTAACACCAGTATAGGCCCGTTTCGCTGGGGCGTCAACAGTCAGCCGTCAGTCCACCGCCCGTCCGCACTCTCCGCCCGCCGACTGACCGACTCTACCTCAGCGCCTCACCGATGTCTAGCCCCCGCCAGCCATCCCCGGCCGGGCAGCGCTAGCTCAGCCACTCGGCGATGTTCTCCGATCCCATACGGTAGACCTGGCGCTCGTCAAACCCCGCCTCAAGGCAGGCGTCGACAAAGGCCTGCAACCCCTCCACCGGGGTGGGGTTGCCGGCCTGACCCACATCGGTGGCCAGGACCGTGCTCTCGAATCCCACCTCGGAGATGGCCCCGATTACATCCCGGGGCGAGAGCAGGCGTCCCAGCGCCGGGGTCGTGTAGACCCACACCCGCTCAAAACGGCAGCCGGCGGCGGCCAGCTCGCGCTGCACCGCAACCGGCATCTTCGTCATCGGCGCCTCGGGGTGCGTGATCAGAATCTTGCGCACACCCGCCTGGCGCGCCCGCGGGACCAGTGACAGGATTTCCTCGACGCTCAGGTGGCCCGTCCCCAGGATCAGATCGTGCCGGGCGATGATCGCCAGGATGTCCCCCAGCGCCGGCGCGCTGGCCGGATCGTCCAGCGCCAACCCCGGGCGGTGCTGACCGTGAACGCGCAGGTGGTTGGCGGCATCCAGGGTCGGCATCCAGATCTCCCGCGCCCCGGAGGCGGCCGCCACCTCGACGGCCGCCGGATTGAATCCCCCTACGGCGTGGTTGAGCACCAACCCGCCCCAGACGCGCAGGCCGGGCGTAAGGCGCGAGGCGATGCTCGCCCGCTCAGCCGTCGTGCCGCTGTGGCTCTTGATCAACACGCCTCGCATCCCGGCCGCAGCCGCCTGGGTGGCAAGGTCGATATCATCCAGAAGACGCGGGCGGATGTCCGGGGCGGCGTGGACATGTGGATCGATCAAGCCGGTCAGGTCCATCATCCCTCACCCCGCGCCCGGGGCCGCATCCCCTTCCGCGGCCCTCATGCGGTCTCGCACCCCAGCTGTGCCAGGCGCCTGTCCACCCAGTCGGGAAGGATCCCGCCGCCGTCCAGGTGGGCCTGCATCCTGGCCTCCTTCTCCTGGACCGCCTTGACGGCCTGGGCCACTGCCGGCGCGTCGGCCAGCGGCACCACCACGACACCGTCTTCGTCTCCGACGATGATATCGCCCGCCTCGACGGCGATGCCGCCGCAGGCGATCCGGCCGCCGATCTCCCCCGGCCCGTCTTTCCCGGGGGCGGCCGGGCTGGCGCCAAGGACGAACGTCGGCACGCCGGTGGCACGGATGGCGGACTGGTCGCGGCACAGGCCATCGCACACGATGCCAGCCAGGCCCTTGGCCCGGGCGGCCTTGACGACGAACTCCCCGAAGGTGCTCGTCACCGTGTGGCCGTAGGTCGCGATGACGAGCACGTCCCCCGGCCGGGCCACGTCGACCGCCTTCCAGATCATCAGGTTGTCACCCGGCCGCGCGCGAACGGTGAGCGCCGGTCCACAGAGTGTGCTGTCCGGCGAGAGCGGCTTGATACGCCAGTCCAGAGCTCCCAGGCGATCCATGGCGTCGCACACCTGACCCGCCGGGATGCCCCGGAAGGCCTGCAGCAGGGGGGCATCCGGCCGCGGCGTGGAATTGCGTATACGGAAGCCGATGGGGCTTGAGCCAGCCATAGTGTCTCCTCTTGAGCCTAGGGAGCGACCAGATCGAGAGGCGATTCGCCGCGCGCCACGCGGGCGAGGTTGGCAAAGCAGGCGTCCATCTTCGTCTGCAGCGCGTCCTTGGTCCCGGCCGAGATGTGCGGCGTGATCACGACGTTGGCCAGCTCGCACAGCGGGTGGCCGGGAGGCAGGGGTTCCTTCTCGAAGACATCCAGTCCCGCCCCACACAAGCGACCGGTGCGGAGGGCCTCGACCAGCGCCGCCTCGTCGACCAGGCCGCCGCGGGCCGTGTTGACCAGAATGGCGGTCGGCTTCACGCGCGCCAGCGAGTCGGCGTTGATCAGGTGGTGCGTTTCGGGGGTCAGCGGCACATGGAGCGAGATGATGTCGGCCGTCGCCAGCAGGCGATCGAGATCCAGGAAGCGTACACCCAGCCCCTCGCCCGCGGCACGCCGTTCCTTCGACGGCTCACAGGCGGTCAGCTTGACCTCGAAGGCGGCGGCGCGCCGGGCGACGGCCTCGCCTATCCGCCCGAAGCCGACGACCCCGAGCGTCTTCCCGGCGAGCTCGTACGATCCGGGACGCAGCTCCCACTGCAGCCACTCGCCTCGCCGCAGCGAGGCGTCGGCTTGCGCCAGGCGCCGGTAGACGGCCAGGATCAGGAGCAGCGTGTGCTCGGCCACGCCGGTGGTTGTGCCGGCAGGGCAGACCGCCACGGGGATGCCCAGCGCGGCGGCGGCCTGCACGTCGGTCTTCTCGTAACCCACACCCTGGTGCTGGACGAGCCGCAGCCGGCTCCCGGCCTGGAGGGCGCTGGCGGGGAGCGGCGTGGTCGCCACGACGGCGAAATCAGCCTCGGCCAGCGCGCTGTGCACCGTCTCGTCACGGCCTCGTACGCGCAGCTCGAAGCCGGCAGGCAGGCGCGAGCGGATAATGGCCTCGACCTCGGCCGGGACCGGTTCAAGGTACACGATCGTCCAGGTGGGCATGGCCAAGCCTGTCCTCGATGACCAGGGGAAGGGGCTCCTGAGAGTAGATGCCAATGACCTGCGGCGGTGTCTTCTCAATCCGTACGGACGCCGGCGCCCCGGCCTGCCAGCGACGGGAGTGTACACGCGTTTCGCGCCGGCGGGCCGGCGCGAAATCGATGCCGGATCGGCACGGGCAGGCAGCGCGCGGCGGGTGATCCGGGCATCCACCGTCGCAGGCACGGGTGCCGTTGACCGCGGTGGTTCCAGTGGATCGGTCGATGTGACGCTCACCCGCCAGGAGGCGGACCAGAACGAGCGGCTACCCCCAGGGATAGGCGTCCGGGCTCATCGGGTACCGGCCGGGCCCCTTATCGTAGGCCCCGCCGATCTCGTCTTCCGCGATGTAGCAGTGCGCCTCGACGGGCAATTCGGGCGCATAGACGAGCGCCTGGGCGGCCGAGACTCTCGTCACACCCGGACGGCTCCGGACACAGGCAACGACGCTCTTCAGGCCAACGAACGGCCTGACATCAACCGGCACCACGAGGTCAATCCCACATCCGACCACAATATCAGCCCGAATGATCACGTCATCGTTGTGCAGGACGGTGTTCCGGCTCAGGAGTGGGGCAAGGGAGGCCTGGGTCGGACCCGGGTCGCTGGACTTGACCAGGAGCCACGCCCGCACGCGTTCGCTGCTCAACATCTTTCCGCTCCTCTCTCGGTTCGTGTTCCCCCACGCTACAAGGTGCGAGGGCCTCACCGGTTGGCCTTCTCCTCGACGATCACGTCTTTCAGTTTCAGCATGCACGCCGGCACGCGCGGCACGCTCACGTACGGCTGCAGGAGCTGGCAGCTCTCGCGGTACCACAGCGGCGCCACAGCGGCTTGTTCCTCCACCAGGAGGCGGTCGGCGCGAGCGTATAGGTCGAGCCGCACCTTGCGATCGGTCGCCACGGCCGCCTGCTCGCTCAGGGCGTCGAAGTCCGCATTCCGCCAGCGGATGGCGTTCAGCCCTTCCCGGCTGTGGAAGAGCACACGCAGCAGGTTGTCCGGATCCGGGTAGTCGGCCGACCAGCCGCTGACCGACAGCGCCGGCGGGTCGCTGTCGCGCCGCCGCAGGAACTCGTCCCACGGCAGGCCCACGGGTGTCACCTTGACCCCCAACACCTCCCACCAGCCGCGTGTCAAGTGCGTCGTGACCGGATCCTCCCCGGGGCCGGCGGTGTAGACGATCTCCACCTCCGGGAACTTGCCTCCCTCTGGGTAGCCGGCCTCGATCATCCGCTGGCGGGCGCGGTCGGGGTCGAAGGGCGGCCCGAGGGCCGGGTTGTGTCCGGGCATGCCCGGCGGAAGGAATCCTCCGGGCGGGGGCTGTCGCATGTCCACCCGCGCCAGCAGTCCCACGCGGTCGATGGCCTGCATAAACGCCTGGCGGGCGGCGAGGTTGTCGAACGGAGGACGGCCGCAGTTGAAGCTCAGATAAAACGTCGACAGGTAGGGTGTCATGGTCAGCTGACGGCGGTAGCGCGCTCGCAGCCCGGCCACCTGCATCGGACGCGTCCTGAGCAGGCTGATGCCATCCAGATCGCCCGCCTCGAACGCCGGCAGAAGAGCCTGATGGTCCTCCACCACCGGCGCCTCGATGCGCCCGGCGTTGCCGCGGCTCAGCCCGCGGTACCTCGGATTGCGCGTGAAGGCCATGCGCTTCCCCCGCTCCCAGGCCTCCAGTAGCCAGGCCCCGTTGCACACAATGGTGCCGGGCGCCGTCCAGGGTTGCCGGTCCCCCTCCACCACCCAGCGCGGCAGCGGGAAGGTCACGGGGTGCGTCAGCAACTGCGGGAAGTAGCCGGCAGGGCGATCCAGGCGTGCCTCCAGTGTCCGATCATCCAGGGCTCGCACGCCGACGGCCTCCGCCGGTCCGCTGCCCTCGGCGTATGCCTGGGCGCCACGCAGCACGTAGAGCAGCAGCGCCGCCGGCGATTCCGCCGCCAGCGCCAGGTTGCGCTTCCAGGCATACTCGAAGTCGTGCGCCGTCAGGGCGCGGCCGTCGCTCCAGCGCCAGCCCGGCCGCAGATGGAAGGTGTAGCTGCGGCCGTCGGCCGAGACCGTCCAGCGGGAAGCCAGCGACGGCACGATGCCCCAGGCCTCGTCCAACTCCACCAGTCCTTCCATCAGTTGCCCGATGACGAAGGCGGTCAGGTCATCGCCGGCGCGTCCCGGATCGAGGCTCACCGGCTCGCAGACGCCGTAGCGCAGCGTCACGGGGAGCTCGGGCGCCGATTCCGGAGGCTCTGATTCGAGGGCCGCCTCCCAAAGATCGAAGGCTCGCTCGTAGGCGCTGCGGGCGGCGTCGAACTGGAAGTCCGTCGAGCAGGCCAGGCCCAGCCTGAGCAGCGTGCACGCCTGAGCCCGGCGGTCGCCCGCCTGCGCCTGGAGATCAATGGCGGCCTGGTAGCTCTCGATTGCCTCGCGGCAGGCATGCAGTGCCTTGGCCCGATCGCCGGCCCGCATCAGGTGCTCGACGGCCTTGTCGCGATCCCCCGCCTCGCGGAAGTGGAAGGCCAGCGCTTCGTGATCGTCCGGGTGCTGCGCCTCCAGCGCGGCGGCGACGCCGGCGTGCAGCGCCCGTCGCCGCTGCGGCGCCAGGCCTTCGACCACCGCGGCGGCGATCAAGGCATGGGCGAAGGCGCAGCGCGGCTCTGCGCCGTCCGGCAGCGGGCGGATGATCTCGGCCCGCTCGGCCGCGGCCAATGCATCGCAGGCCGCCCCCGGGTCAATCCCGATCAGCCCGGCAATCCTTGTCGGCTGAAAGACCGGCCCCCACACGGCCGCAGCTTCGAGCGCCTGTTGGGTCTCGGCTGGCAGGCGGCGCAGCCGTTCTTCGACCGCCACGCGCAGGCTGGCCGGCACCGGAACTGCACGACGGTCGACCAGGCGCCAATCGCCGTCCCGCCGGACCAGCCGGCCGGACTCGACCAGCCCCTTGCATACCTCTTCAATGTAGAGCGGGTTGCCCTCCGTCGCCTGCTGGATCCCTTCCACCAGCTCATTCGGCACCGACTCACCCAGAAGCGCTTGCAGCATGGCGAGGGTTCCGGATGCTCCGAGCCGCTCGAGCGTCAGGGTGGTGCCCAACGCCTCCCGGCGGAAGGCTGCCAGCGCGGCCTCGAGCTCACGCGCCTCGACCGCCCCGGCCGTTCGATAGGTGAGCACGTAGAGGACCGGCCGGGTGCGGGTCTGCTGGACGAGGTAGCGCAGCAGGAGCAGCGTTCCGCTGTCGGCCCACTGGGCGTCCTCGATCACCAGCAGAATCGGCGCCGCCTGGCTGACGAGCGTCAGGCAAACGGCCACGCTCTCAAACAGGTGATGCTGATCGGCGGCCGAATCCAGCGACGGGCGCGGTTCAACGTTGGAGTGGCGCGCCTGGAGCTCAGGCAGGAGCGCCAGCAGGTCCGCCACCACCGGCTCTGGGCACGCGCCGATCACGTCCGAGCGCTCATCCAACAACCGCCGCAGGATCTGACGAAAGGCAGCAAACGGCTGGGCGGGCCGGTCATCGTTCCAGGCCTGGAGCACGACGCCCTTCGACACCCGCGCCAGCGTGACCAGCTCGCGCACCAGGCGCGTCTTGCCGATGCCGGCCTCGCCTCGCACGAGCAGCAGTTGACTGCCGGCGGATTGGGCGCCGGCCCACAGCGCTCGAACCTGGCCCAATTCGGTCTCGCGAGCGACCATCCGCCCCCGCTGGATGGCCTCCAGGATCGGAACCTCGCCGCCGAGCGCATCAGGCTTCCACAAGGAGGGAGAGCGCAGGGTCTCGAGCACCACCTCGGCGCTCCCCGGCCGATCGTCCGGGGCCTTGCCGAGCAGATCGACGATCAGCCGGTCGAGGGCCGGAGGCACCGATGGATTGCGGACACGCGGCGGAACGACCGGGGCGTACAGGTGCTGCGTGATGACCGCCAGCGCCTCATCCCCGGTGAAAGGCAGCCCGCCGGTGGTCCACTCGTACAGCATCACACCCAGGGCGTACAGGTCCGCTCGCCCGTCGACCGACCGGCCCTGTGCCTGCTCGGGCGCCAGGTAGAAGACTGTCCCGGCAATCATGCCCTCGGAGGTAATGCGCGAGGCCAGCGAGAACGCCAATCCGAAATCGGTCAGCTTGACAGCGTCCCCATCCGTACGCAGGACATTCTCGGGCTTGAGGTCGCGGTGGACGATTCCCTGTGCGTGGGCATGCGCCAGCGCCTCGCACAGCTGGGCGGCGATGCGGACCGTTTCCTCCAGCGTCGCCGGCGGCCGGTGGAAGGTCGATGTCCCCTCGATCAACTCCATGACCAGAAAAGGCTGGCCGTCGATCTCGCCGGCATCGTGGACGGCGACGATGTTGGGATGGTTGAGGCGCGCCGCCATGCGTGCTTCACGAAGGAGATGACGGCGGTCCTCGGGGGTCAGGTCCGGCTTGCGGACCAGCTTGAGGGCGACGTCGCGGTCGAGCCGCTCATCGTGCGCGCGGTAGACGATCGCCATGCCACCGCGGCCGAGTTCGCCGTCCAGCCGGAAGCGGTCGTTGAGGAGGGCGCCGGCCTGGGCCCCGGTGGGAGGCATCGCGTGGGAGGCTGACCCGCTCACCGTTCGGTCTCGTTGCCGGCGAGGCGCCTCAAAGCGTCGGATGGAGCCAGGGCGGACGGTGGGTCAGCAGTCGGTCGGAGCGAGTGGAGCGACGATGCCCGCGAGGCTGGGAGGAGGCCCGGGGATGAGGCAGGAGTGCAGGCCGGGGCGAGGGACGGTGCGGGTTCCCCCTGCTGTCCGTGAACACCCTCAGTATCGCCCCGAATCGGCGGGAGTCAATCCACGGCGCCGCGGGCTCCCCCGGCCGCGGCCGTCAGTCCGCGCGTCTCGTGCCTCCCGCCCGCCTCCCCGCCGCTCCGCATCCAGATACCCGACTCGCCAGGATTCCGGCGTATGATGGGCTCGCCGGGGGACCCCCACGCGCACTCGCCACCCGGTTCCACCGCCTTAGGGGATCTGGCCCGCCGATGTTCTCCTCGCGACTCGACCCTGACCTGACCCCCGGCCGTTTCCAGCGGGCGCTCGACGAACTGCGCGCCGCCGACACACCGCTCATCGATCTGACCAGCGGAAACCCTCCGGCGTGCGGGCTGGGGCCGGAGGCCGGGGTGCTGGCGCAGGCGCTGACGGCACCGGCGGTGGCCGAGTATCATCCCGAGCCGCGCGGGTTACTCAGCACGCGCCAGGCGGTGGCGGCGTACTACGCCGATCGTGCGCTGCCCACGCTGCCCGAGCAGATCTTCCTGAGCGCCAGCACCAGCCAGGCCTATGCCGAACTGATCAAGCTCTTCGCCGATCCGGGCAGCGAGATCCTTGTCCCTCAGCCATCGTACCCGCTGTTCGACATGCTCGTGACGCTCGAGGGCTGCCGGCCGGTGCCGTTCCCGTCCATGCGCGTGGCGGACGGGCGCTGGCGCCTGGATGAGGCGGCGCTCGAAGGCGCCTTCTCGGCCCGCACACGGGCCGTGATCCTGGTCAGCCCGAACAACCCGACCGGGATCTACCTGGCCCCCGCCGAACAGGCCGCTGCTCAGCGCCTGTGCGCCGAACACGGCTGCGCGCTGATCCTGGATGAAGTCTTCTTCGACTACCCGGCCGAGGGCTTCGCCTACCCTCGGACGGTGGATGAAGGCGCCGGCCTGTGCGTTCGCCTGAGCGGGCTCTCCAAGGTGATCGGCGCGCCGCAGCTCAAGCTTGGGTGGATGCGCCTGAGCGGCGAGCAGGCCCGCGTGCACGCCGCCTGCGAGCGTCTGGAGTTCATTGCCGACACCTACCTCTCGGCCTCGACGCCGGCGCAACTGGCGGCCGAGGCGCTGTTGCCGCGGCGCAGCCCGATCCAGGCACGGATCCGCGAGAGGCTCCATGTCAATCAGCACGTCGCCGAGCAGTCCTTCGGCCGCGGATCAGCGGCGCGCCTGCTGCCACGCGAAGGCGGCTGGTACCTCGTGCTCCGCCTGCCCGAGGATGAGGACGATGAGGATCTGGCCTGCCGGCTGCTCATCGACGACCACGTCGTCGTCCAGCCAGGATTCTTCTTCGGCTTCCCCGAGGGCGAGCTTGTGGTGCTCAGCTTGATCACGCCGGCCGACGAGTTCGCCGAGGGCGTGCGCAGGGTAGCCCGCCGGATTACGGCGCGGGCTGATGCAGGGGATGGAGGACTCCAGCCTCCTGGAATAGCTCGCGACCGCCAATCTGCCTAGAATCGCCAGCTGTCAGCCGCAGCGCACACCTGGGCGAAGGCCGTCCACCCCCCCCCGGGGGGGGGCCGGCCGGACTCACCGAGGAAGGCCCCCATGGAAACTGCGACGCCATCGGACCAGCCCGTTGTTCAACGCAGGGCTCAAACCACCAGGATTCTGATCGGGGTGATCCTGGGGTTCCTCAGTGCGGCGATGCTGATCCTCGCCTTCCCGCCCTACAACGTCTGGCCGCTGATCTTCCTGGCCTTCGCTCCCATGCTGCTGGCGGACTACCGCGTGCTGCCGGAGCGCTGGGCGGGGCTGGGCTCCGCCCTCGGCTGGGGCGTCTGGCTCCTGGTCTACCTGACGATGATCTTCGGCCTCGACGCCGGCACCTGGTTCATGCAGGCCATCGCCGTGCTGGTGGCCGTCGTCAACCTCACGGGCGGACCCGGGCTGCGTCGCTTCCACGAACGCAGCGGCTACCGCTGGTTCGCGCCCTTCGGCGTCGTCGCCACGGTCGGGATCGAGATGCTGCGCAGCTTCATCCCCATCGTCGCCACGCACGCCTTCGTGGGTCACACGCTGCACACCCAGCCGTGGCTGATCCAGCCGGCGTCGGTCTTCGGGATCTACGGCCTGGACGTGGTCATCATGCTGGTCGGCTACGCGCTGGCGCTGGCCGCCCTGGGGCTGTTCGACCGCCGGTGGAGGTGGGATCTTCGGCAACAGGCGGTGGACAGCCGGCTGAGCACGCGCTGGCTGGCGGGGATGGGCATCGTCGCCGCGGCGTGGGTTGCGCTCAGCCTGGTTCAGCTCAAGCGCGCGCCCGGGGATCCAGTCACGATCCGCACCGCCGGCGTGCAGCATGGCTACGTCCGGCCGGGGCACATGGATCCCGGCACGCAGGTCGCCCGGCTGGAGGCGCTGTCGGAGGGAACGCGTGAGGCGGCGGCGCAGGGCGCCCGGCTGGTCGTGTGGCCCGAGCTGGGGGTGGGCTTCGATCCGCAGGCCGAAGGCACCGATGAGCTGCGCTCCCTGGCGGCCGAGACCGGGACCTCCCTCCTCATCGGTTACGGGCTGGACACCGAGGCCGGCTGGCGCAACGAAGCCGTCCTGCTTGTGCCGTAGGGGGAGTTCCTGGCTGCCTACGGCAAGAACTACCCCGCCGGCGAGCCGCCCATCGTCACCGCCGGGCGCTACCTAGTGTACGACACACCGCTCGGAAGGCTGGCCCCGATCATCTGCAACGACGTCAACTACACCGCCCCCGCCCGCATCGTGGCACGCATGGGCGCCCAGCTGGTGATGGTGCCGACGCGCATGTTCGCCGGGGTGTGGAGGGAGATGCAGGTGATGGCCGTCTTCCGGGCGGTCGAGAATCGCGTCGCCACAGTGATGGTCGACGGCGCCTTTCGCACGACGATGGTCGACCCCTATGGGCGAATCGTGGCCGACCAGGTCACGCCCGCGCCGGGCGCGCAGATGCTCGTCGCCGACGTGCCGGTCGGATCCCCGGGCACGCTGTACTCGCGCCTGGGCGACTGGGTCGGCTGGTTCTGCCTGCTCTCCTGGATCGGCTCGATGGTCTACCAGGCGGCCGACGAGCGACGAAGCAAGCAGGCCGAAAGGGCCACGGCAGCCTCAGCCTAGCACTCGAGGCACCTCTGCGAACCCTGGAAGCTGCCCGTCACCTCCTGATCGGGCACGCAGCCCGCCGTCCTGCGCCAACGCATTCCCCTCAGGCCGGGAATCACAGCACCTACCATCGAGCATGGTAGGTGCTGGGTGTTGACCGAACCGGATTTCGCTCCGATCAGGCGCGATCGAACCGGTCCAGGTTCATGACCTTGTCCCAGGCGGCCACAAAGTCGTGCACGAACTTCTCACCCGAGTCCCCGCAGGCGTACACTTCCGCCAGCGCCCGGAGCTGGGAGTTCGAGCCGAAGACCAGGTCGACCCGCGTGGCAGTCCACTTGGGCTTGCCGGAGACGCGCTCGCGCCCCTCGAAGGCGTCGCCGTCCGCTGACGTCGGTGCCCACACCGTGCCCATGTCGAGCAGGTTCACGAAGAAGTCGTTGGTGAGCGCCCCGGGCCGCTGGGTCAAGACCCCCTGCTGGGATCCGCCAACGTTGGCACCCAGCACGCGCAGCCCGCCGATCAGGACCGTCATCTCGGGCGCGGTCAAGGTCAGCAGCTGCGCCCGGTCGACCAGCATCTCCTCGGCCGATACGGCATAGCGGGCCTTCTGGTAGTTGCGGAAGCCGTCGGCCTTCGGCTCAAGGACGGCAAACGACTCGACATCCGTCTGCGCCTGCGAGGCGTCCGTGCGTCCCGGCGTGAAGGGGACCGTCACCTTGGTGCCGGCGTTCTTCGCCGCCTGCTCAACGCCCGCACAGCCGGCCAGGACGATCAGGTCGGCCAGCGAGACCTTCTTGCCGTCGGACCGCGAGCGGTTGAACGCCTTCTGGATGCCCTCCAGGGTCTTGAGGACCTTCGCCAGCTGCTCGGGCTGGTTGACTTCCCAGTCCTTCTGCGGCGCCAAGCGGATGCGGGCGCCGTTGGCGCCGCCGCGCTTGTCGGAGCCGCGGAAGGTGGAGGCCGAGGCCCAGGCGGTCGAGACGAGCTCGGCGATGGACAGTCCGGAAGCCAGGATCTGGCGCTTGAGGGCGGCGATGTCCGGCTTGGTGATCAGCTTGTGCTTGACGGCCGGGACGGGGTCCTGCCAGATGAGCTCTTCCTTGGGAACCTCCGGGCCGAGGTAGCGGGCGCGCGGGCCCATGTCGCGATGGGTGAGCTTGAACCAGGCCCGGGCGAACGCCTCCGCCAGCTGGTCCGGATGCTCGTGGAAGCGCCGGGCGATCGGCCCGTAGATCGGATCGAAGCGCAGCGACAGATCGGCCGTGGTCATCATCGGAGCATGCTTCTTGGACGGGTCGTGCGCATCGGGGATCATGTGTTCCGGCCTGACGTTCTTCGGCCTCCACTGCTGCGCGCCGGCCGGGCTCTTGACCAGTTCCCACTCGTAGGTGAAGAGCATCTCCAGGTAGCCGTTGTCCCAGCGGGTGGGATTGGGCTTCCAGGCGCCCTCGATGCCGTTGCTGGTGGTATCGGCGCCCTTGCCGGTGCCGAAGCGATTCTTCCAGCCCAGGCCCTGCTCCTCGATGGGAGCGCCTTCGGGCTGCCGGCCCCGTGGGACTTCCCGAAGGTGTGCCCTCCGGCGACGAGGGCGACGGTCTCCTCGTCGTTCATGGCCATGCGGCCAAAGGTCTCGCGCACATCGCGCCCCGAGGCGACCGGATCCGGATTGCCATTCGGCCCTTCCGGATTGACGTAGATCAGCCCCATCTGCACGGCCGCCAGCGGGTTCTCGAGCTCGCGGTCGCCGGCGTAGCGCTTGTCCCCCAGCCACTCGTCCTCGGAGCCCCAGTAGATGTCCTTCTCCGGCTCCCAGATGTCCTCGCGGCCGCCGGCGAAGCCGAAGGTCTTGAAGCCCATCGATTCCAGGGCGACGTTGCCGGCCAGGATCATCAGGTCGGCCCAGGAAAGCCTGCGGCCGTACTTCTGCTTGATCGGCCACAGCAGGCGGCGCGCCTTGTCGAGGTTGATGTTGTCGGGCCAGCTGTTGAGGGGCGCCAGGCGCTGGCTGCCGCTGCCGGCGCCGCCGCGCCCGTCGCCGATGCGGTACGTCCCGGCGCTGTGCCAGGCCATGCGGATCATCAGCGGGCCGTAGTGGCCCCAGTCGGCCGGCCACCACTCCTCGGAGCGGGTCATCCGCGCCCGCAGGTCCTTCTTCACCGCGGCGAGATCGAGTTTGGCGAACTCCTTCCGATAGTTGAACCCCTCGTCCATCGGATTGGACTTGGAGGAATGCTGGTGCAGGATGTCGAGGTTCAACTGCTTGGGCCACCAATCGCGGTTGCCGGTGCCGCCCCCGGCCGCCGGCCCATGGACCGGGCACTTGCTAGCTTCGCTCATCGTACATGCTCCTTTTGCTGGCCCCATTCGCGGTCGCTGCTGTTCAGCACGTTTCTTTCCCGTCAAGCGGAATCGCGTGAGGCCTGCCGCCCGCCTGACGATCCTTTCTCGCTGACCGAACCCGGAGCGCGCCCCTGGGAGGCCGGGCGGGCCCCCTGCTGGCGCTCGGCTCCTACTCCTTGCCGCGCTTGCCCAATTGATGATCGAGCATCAGCACCGCCGTGCCCTTGGCCTCGATCAGCTCCAGCTGCTGGACGATGTCGGCGGCGTTCTTCTCCTCTTCCACCTGCTCATCGATGAACCACTGCAGCATCACCTGGGCCGGGTAGTCCTTCTCCTTGAGCGCCAGCTCGTAGAGCGCATAGATCGAGGCCGTGACGGCGGCTTCATGCTCCCGGACCTGCTTGAAGGCCTCCAGGCTAGTCTTCCAGTCCGTCTGGGGCGCGGCAATGGCCTTGAGCTGCACCCTGCCGCCGCGGTCGGCCAGGTGCTGGAAGAACTTCATCCCATGCTCGCGTTCCTCGTCCGCCTGGAGGTGCATCCACTTGGCGAAGCCGGAGAGGTTCACGCCCTCGAAGTAGGCGGCCATGGACAGGTAGAGATACGACGAGTAGAGCTCCTTGTTGATCTGTTCGTTGACGGCGTCCTGCATGGTCTTGGAAATCACGGTTGTCACCTCTCTCCCTTTCGTTTGACGGTCGACGGTTTTCGGCACTCCGGGCAGAGCCCGTAGAAAGAAACCTGGGAACGCAGGATCTTGTATCCCGAGGCCTGTTCCTGTTTCCGGATCGCCGCAGGTTCGAGACCGGAGTCCCCATCCATGATCCGCTCGCAGCGAAGACAGATCAGATGGGAGTGCGGCTCGGGTCGATGGCCATCGTAGCGGCTGTCGCCGCGCAGCTCGATCTCCAGCACCTGGTCCATGTCCTTGAGCAGCGACAGCGTCTTGTACACCGTGGCCTGGCTCAGGTTGGGGAAGCGGCGCTTGATCCTGGCGTAGAGCTGGGCCGCGCTGGGATGCCCGTCACTGGCCGCGATCAGCCGCACCAGCTCGACCCGCTGCGGGGTCAGCCGCGAGCCACGCGCCTTGAGCGCCGCCATCAGTTCGTCGAAGCGAGCCCCGGAATCGTCCATGGATACTTATGGATAGTCAATCTCTATAGATAATGATTATTCTATCGCGCGCGCCGTCCGGGGTCAAGGGCCGGCGGACGGGCGAGCCTCCCGAGCCGCCGGGAGGGCCCGATCCTGGGGAACCGGTCAGCCCCGATCCTTCCGCAGCGGCTGGCACGGCTCAGTCTCCTGGCGCACCGTCGCCCGGCCGGGCCGCAGGGCTGGCGGAGGTTGGAGATACAGGCGCACCATCGTGATCACGCCGGCGCATCCTACCCCCTGGATCTTCCTCGGCAGGACCGTCGCCTTCCAGACGGCTTCATCCAGCAGCCGGTCGACGGTCACCTTGTATGGGTCCACCTTGCCGGACCGACGCCGCCCTTGACCCCCGGCTCCGATTCCCGCGCGCCCGACGCGCTGGAAGCGGCGAGGAGGGCCGAGGCCAAGTCAGCAACAGATGATGTCGTGATCGCCGATGCAGACAATGCGCCGATCATCCCATCGATGCTCGCGGGGACTTCTTTCGACGGCGCAAGTGGCCTTCGAGAAAGAGCGGCTGCAGGCGCCGGCAATCCAGGCAGGAGACATCGCGCCCTGATTCGATTCAACGCATGCCCGGAGCGCCGTGCCGGGCGCCCCCCACTGAGGATCGATCAACCCATCCGAACGCGCACGGCGTGCGGGGCGCCATCATCCACAAGCGGGACCAGCCCGCCGGGCACGGCCAGGCCGTCGAGGCTGACCTCCCGTACGCCCCGGGACACGCCGTCCGGATTGCGCACTTCGATGGAGTACAGGCTGCGGCCGAAGCGGTAGTCGATGCGGTAGCCTGGCCAGGCCCTGGGGATGGACGGCTCGAACTGGAGCGCATCGCCCCTGCGGCGCAGGCCCAGGATCGCCTCGAGCCCCAGCCGGTACATCCAACCCGCCGATCCGGTGTACCAGGTCCACCCGGCTCGTCCGGCGCGCCCGGCCTGGTTGGAGATGTCGGCCGCCACGACGTACGGCTCGCCCTGGTAGCGATCCACCTTCGCCGGAGTGTCCGTGCGCGCGATCGGGTTGAGCATGCGGAACAGGTTGTGGGCGTCATCGCCCCACCCCAGTTCGGCGCACGCCCAGGCGACCCACATGGCGGCGTGCATGTAGGCGCCGCCGTTCTCGCGCACGCCCGGCGGGTAGCTCTTGAGATAGCCGGGGTCAAGCGCCGACCGATCGAAGGGCGGCGCCGCCAGCAGCACCAGCCCGTCCTCCCAACGAACCAGCTGCTCGAGCACGGCGCGCATGGCCCGATCGGCGCGCGGCCGGTCGGCGGCGTTCGAGATCACCGCCCAGGACTGCGCCACCGAGTCGAGGCGCCATTCATCATTCTGCGCCGAGCCCACCGCCCGGCCGCCATCGTCATAGGCGCGGCGATACCAGCCTCCATCCCAGGCCGTCGACTCGAGCGCCAGGCGGTAGGCCTCGGCCCGTTCCCGGTGCGCCTTGGCCTCGTCCACATGGCCAAGCCTCTCGCTCAGCGCGGCGAAGCGGCTCAGGGCGGCATGCGCGAACCAGCCCAGCCACACGCTCTCCCCCTGCCCGCCCGTCCCCAGGCGGTTCATGCCGTCGTTCCAGTCGCCGCTGCCGATCAGCGGCAGCCCGTGCGCGCCGGCCGTGGCGCCGCGCTCGAGCGCCCGGCGGCAGTGCTCGTAGAGCGTGAAGGCCTCCAGCGTGGGGGCGAACAGCCCGTAGCGCTCGCCCTCCTCCGGCCGCAGCGCCTCGCCGGTCAGGAAGGGGATCTTCTCGTCCAGGATCCCGTCGTCACCGCTGGCTTCGACGTAGTGCGCCACGACGTACGGCAGCCAGAGCAGGTTGTCGGCGACGCGCGTGCGCACGCCGCGCCCGGCCGGCGGATGCCACCAGTGCAGCACATCGCCTTCTTCGAACTGGTGCCCGGCCGCCCGCAGGATGTGACGGCGCGCCACGCCGGGTTCGGCGTGCACCAGCGCCAGCGCATCCTGCAGCTGATCACGGAATCCGAAGGCGCCGCTCGACTGGTAGAGCGCCGAGCGCCCCCACACCCGGCACGACAGCGCCTGGTAGACGAGCCAGCGGTTGAGCAGGCGGTCCATGGCCGCGTCGGGCGTGGCCACCTCCACCGCGCCCAGCCGCTCGTCCCAGGCCGAGCGGACGCCGCTCCACTCCGCCTCCACCGCCGCCGGATTGTCGAACGCCCGCACCAGGCGCAGCGCCTCGTCCCGATCGGCGCCCTGCCCGAGCAGGAAGTAGATCTCGCGGACCTGTCCGGGCTCCAGTTCGATGTGGAGCTGGATGGCAGCGCACGCGTCCTGCCCGGCGCGCACCGCGCCGGCGAGACCCACCCGCGTCAGCCCCGCCGGCCGGCGCGGGTCGCCCATGCGCCCGAGGAACTCGGTGCGGTCCGCCGTCAGGCCGTGCGGCGCGTGACTGGCGGCCAGGAAGGCATGCTCTGAGGCGAACTCGGCGCTGTAGGGATTGTGCGCCAGCAGGGCATGCACCCCGGGCTCGTACTCCGAGACAATGTACGGGGCGGTCGCCTCGCGATTCACGCCCAGCACCCAGGGCGCATAGTAGGTGGCCGTCAGGCGCCGCGCCCGCCGCCAGTGGTTCTCGAGCCGCAGGGCGATGACCTTGACCGGCGCTTCGCCCGCGGCGAACACGCGCAACGCCTGCGCCAGGCCGTGGGCGTTGTGCTCGAAGACGGTGTAGCCGGCGCCATGCCGGACAAGGTAGGGCGCGCCGGAGGACGCCGGCTCGGGCGTGGGCGACCAGATCAGGGCCGTCTCCTCGTCGCGCAGGTAGAGGGCCTCCCCCGGCGGATCGCTGACCGGATCGTTCGACCACGGGGTCAGGCGATTCTCGGACGAGTTGCCGGCCCAGGTGGATCCGGCGCCGGCCTCCGAGAGCGTGAACCCGAAGCCCGGGTTGGCGAGGACATTGATCCACGGGCGCGGCGTGCGCCGCCCCGGCGGCAGGTAGATCACGTACTCGCGCCCGTCGGACGTGAAGCCTCCCAGCCCGTTGTCGTGCTCCAGGCCTTTCGGGCGCGGAAGGTCCGGCGTCGGCTCGATGTCTTCCGGCGCGCTGAGCGTCGGCACGAAGGCCGGCAGGCGGACCGGCTCGGCGGTCAGCTCGCGCAGCTGCGCCGCCAGCGTGCCGCGGCCTCCGTCCAGGACGGCGCGGGCGGCAGTCTCGAGCAGGATGCGATCCTCGGGCGCCATCTGATCGGCGCTCAGCAGGTAGATCCCGCCGCGCTGGTTCAGGTAAACATCGCTGCCCAGCCGCACCATCAGGCGGTAGAGCTCGCCCTGCAGCTCCTGGCCGTAGCCGGTCTCCTTGTCGACCCGCACGACGACGTCGATCTTGAGGCCGCGCCGGCGCCAGTAAGCGTGAGCCCGCAGCACGTCGCGCACCAGCGGCGTCTCCTGCTCGCTCTTCAGGCGCACCAGCAGGATCGGGTAGTCGCCCGAGATGCCGAAGCCCCACAGCCCGTGCTGCCCCTTGCGGTTGGCGGCCAGCGTCTCGGGCGCGGCGCGCAGGCCGGCGCTCGGGTAGAGCAGCGCCGAGAGCAGCCCGTCGAGGCACTCGAGGTCCTGCGTCGTCAGCTCCTGCTCGCGCAGCTCGCGCCCGACCATGACCCGCGCCCGGCCGAAGGCGCGGTCGATGACCAGGCGGCTCTGATAGCGGCGCGCCAGCGCCAGCACCCCGGCCCGGTCTCTCCCGGCCAGCGTCAGGAAGTCGAGGCGGCCGGTGGCGCCTGGCGCCAGGTCCAGCTCGGCGCTCAGCGACAGGATCGGGTCGAGCGTCGCCGCGCTCGCGCCGGGCGCGTCGGTCTCGGCGCTCAGCAGGGCCTGCGGGGAGCGCGGCGTGCCGCCCCGCCCGAGGAACAGCGCCCGATCCGAGGCCGGGCGCGCCGGACCGTTCGCCGGGTCCGCCACCAGCATGTGGACCAGGAAGACCGGTTCTTCCTCGGCGGCGCGCGGGCGGCGGTGGAAGATCTGGGCGTTGAGCTCGGGCTCGTACTCGCTCTCGATGAACAGCTTGTTGAAGGCCGGGTGGCGCTGGTCGGCCTCGTGCGAGGCCAGGACGACTTCGCCGTGGGAGGTCACCCGCAGCCGGCGCGCCTCGTCGCCGTGATTCGTCAGCACCAGGTGGCGGATCTCGAGGTCATCCTCGGCCGCCACGGCCACCTCGAGCTTGAGCGCCAGGTCGTCCTCACGGCGGTGGTACTCCGCCTTGTACGGGTAGAAGTAGGCCTGCGGGTCGCCTCCCGGCGAGGCCAGCGGCTGGAAGGTGGGCGAGGTGAGCGAGCCGCGGGCGAGGTCCTGGACGTAGAGCCAGGTCCCGCCGTCCTCCAGCGTCGTGTCCGCCCGCCAGCGCGTCAGCGCCAGCTCGCGCCACTGCGAGTAGCCCGCCCCGGCGCTGGTCATCATCACGCCATAGCTGCCGTTGGAGAGGTAGTGCACGCGCGGCGAGGGCGGCTGCACAGCCTCACGCCAGGGCGTCAGGCTGACCTGGGTGCGCAGCAGGCGCTCGCTCGTCACCACGGCCGGCGGCAGCTCGGCGATCGGCGCGCCCACCGGCAGCTGTTCCTGCAGGAGCAGTTCGACCGTCTGCAGGCGCGGGTCGGCATGGAAGCGGCGCACCATCACGTCGTCCTGCAGCACGTTCGCCAGGGCGACCAACGACATGCCGTGGTGGTGGGCCATGTAGGAGCGCACCCGGCCCAGCGACTGCCCGACCGGCAGGCGCGCCGGCGTCAGGTCGAGCGCCTCGTACAGCCCGTACAGCCCGACCATCCCCAGACGCTGGAAGCGCTGGTAGTTATCCAGCACGGCCTCGGCCGCCAGGGGCAGCGCCAGGAGCGAGGCGTAGGGCGCGATGACCAGGTCGTCGGCCAGGCCGCGCCGCAATCCCAGCCCCGGGACGCCGAAGGCGCGGTACTGGTAGTTGAGCGCGGCGTCGAAGGCATAGAAGCCGGACTCGGAGATTCCCCAGGGGGCATCGCGCCCGCCGGCGTACTCCATCTGGCGCTGCACCGCCGTGCGGCAGGACTGGTCGAGCAGCGTGCCGGGGTAGGAGCGCGTCAGCAGCAGCGGCATCAGGTACTCGAACATCGTGCCGCTCCACGACAGCAGTGCCAGCGAACCGTCGAGGCGCGTCAGCGGGCGGCCGAGGTGCAGCCAGTGCGACAGCGGCACGTCGCGCTTGGCGATCGCCACCAGGCTGGCCAGGCGCGCCTCGGACGCCAGCAGGTCGTAGTGATTCTCGTCCAGCTTGCCGGCCTCCAGATTGAAGCCGATGTGGAAGACCTGCCGGCGCCGGTCGAAGAGGAAGGAGAAGTCGGTAGCCTCGACCAGCGCCAGGCAGCGTTCGCTCAGGTTGCGGTAGCCGATCAACAGGCTGCCGGCCGCCAGGCGGGCGGACTGCAGCACTTCGGCCAGGTGCGTGCACCAGGCCAGCGCCTCCCCGAGCTGTTGATCGGCGGCCGGATCGGGCGGCGATGACGGGCCGCGCCCCGACAGCACCTCGCGCAGCGTCTCCAGATGGCCCTCAGCGCTGCGGCTCAGGGGCGGGATCTCGCCCAGGCGAGGCGTCACAGGAAGCGCCTCGACCAGCTGGCGCCAGGCCTCCAGCAGCCGCTCCCCGGGCTGTGCGTCGCGGAACAGCGCCGGCGGATTCTCGAAGAGCCCGGCCCACGGGACGAGCAGCCCGGCCTCGCGGCGCATGCTCATCACGTGATGGCGCACGCGCTCCGAGCACAGGCGCATCCCGTCCAGGGCCTCCGGCGTGAGGGCGTGCGGCCGGGCCTCGACCAGCTGCAACAGCAGCTGTTCGATCTCGGGCAGGGCGCGCTGCGAGATCGCCTCCAGCGCCGGCAGCCAGCGCCGGGGATCGTCCTTCACCTCCAGCACCTGGCGCCGCACCGCCGCCAGCGCAGCGTTGAGGGAGGACGGCGGTTCGGTATCGACCGCCGCCTGCAGGCTTTCGTCCAGGAGAGCCAGCGTGTCGAGCAGGCCCTGCCAGCGCTCCCAGCGGAAGACCCGCACCTCCGGCATCGCCAGGCAGCCCTGCGCCAGGGCGATCAGGCAGCCCGCCAGATTGCCGCTGTCGACGGTCGAGACATAGCGCGGCGTCAGCGGCGCCAGCGTGCGCGTGTCATACCAGTTGAGGAAGTGGCCGCGATGGCGCTCGAGGCTGTCGAGCGTGTCCAGGGTCGAGTTCAAGCGCAGCGCCAGGCCGAGCAGCCCGACGTAGCCGAGGTCGCTGGCGGCCAGCCCGGAGAGCAGCAGGAAGCCGATGTTGGTGGGCGAGGTATGGTGCGCCGCCTGGCCGCGCGGCGACTCCTGGAAGTGGTCCGGCGGCAGCCAGTGATCCTCGGGCCCGACGAAGCGCTCGTAGAACAGCCAGGTGCGGCGGGCGATGGCGCCCAGCCGGGCACGCTGATCGGCCGTCAGGGCCGGCTGACGGTGGCGCAGCGGACGGCTGAGCCACTGCGCCACCTGGGGCGAGACCAGCCAGGCCAGCAGGACAGGCGCCACCGGCGCCAGCCAGGCCGGACGCAGCAGCGCGAGCAGCAGACCCACGGCCAACGCCGTAAGCGGGGCCGAGGCCATGCGCCTCCAGGTGATGGCCCGCGCGCCGCGTTTACCCAGGGCGCGGCTGATCTGCGCCGCCGGCGTCCACTCGAGCAGCCGCCGGCGAGTGAGCAGCAACCGGGCCAGCGTGACGCCGATGGCATCCAGCGCCAGCAGCGCCTCGAAGGGCAGCAGCACGAGCGCCAGCAGCCAGCGCGCCAGGTCCATCCACAGCGGACGCAGCTGTTCGAAGGGCGGCACGCCCGGCCGCAGACGGAAGCCGAGCGCCAGGCCGGCCAGAATCGAGGCCCCGGGCGCCAGCCCGGCCAGCGCCGTCCACAGCAGGGGCGGACCCGGGAGCCACAGCCAGCCGACGATGAGCAGCGCCAGCAGCGACGGCGCCAGCAGGCTGCGGCGCAGGTTGTCGAGGATCTTCCAGCGGTCGAGCGTCGACAGGTCGTTAGGGATCGTGCCGCCCCCCTCGGCCGGTACCGAGGGAAGCAGCCAGGGCACGAGCTGCCAGTCGCCGCGCATCCAGCGGTGCTGGCGTTCGGTCGAGGCCAGGTAGTGATCCGGGTAGTTCTCCAGGACGACGACGTCGGCCACCAGGCCGGCGCGGCCGACGATGCCCTCGAACAGGTCGTGGCTGAGCAGGGCGTTCTCCGGGACGCGGCCGGCCAGGCTGCGGCGGAAGGCGGCCACGTCCATGATGCCCTTGCCGACGAAGATGCCCTCCTGA
>DYJB01000260.1 GCA_020723365.1 Candidatus Aquidulcis sp.
GCCATGGTGCGCCGGCTGGCGCGCAGCGAGGGGCTCCTCGTGGGTGTCTCGGCGGCGGCGGCCGTTGATGCCGCCCTGCGCGTGGCCGAGCGCCTCGATCAGGGCACGGTCGTCGTCCTGCTGCCGGACTCGGGTCTGAAGTACCTGGGCGGCGCTTTCTGGAGCCGGCCATGACCTTGCGGATCCCGGAGGCGCTGCTCGCCCGGATCGGGCAGCACGGGCAGCAGGCCTACCCGGAGGAAGGCGCCGGGCTGATGTTCGGCCGCTTCGACGGCGATGCGCGTGTGGTCACGCACCTGCTGCCGTTGGAGAATCACTTCCAGCCTGAGTCGCGCGGACGCCGCTACCTGATCACCCCCCGCGACCTGCTGCGCGCCGAGGACGAGGCCGAACGTCTGGGGCTCGATGTCGTGGGTGTCTTTCATTCGCATCCCGACCACCCGGCCCGCGCCTCGGAGTTCGACACCCAGTGGGCCCTGCCGGTCTACTCCTACCTGATCACGCGGGTGCAGTCCGCCCGGGCGTTCGAGTCGACCTGCTGGCGGTTGACCGAGGACCGGTCCCGGATGGACGAAGAGGCCCTCGAGATCACCGATCCCGCGCCCGCTGAGGAGGCGTCATGACGACCATCCGTGTTCCCACCCCGCTGCGGCCGTACACCGGCGGCGCCAAGGAGGTCGAGGTCTCCGGCGAAAACGTCACGCAGGCGCTGGGCGATCTGGTGCAGCACTACCCCGACCTGAAGCGCCACCTGTTCGATGACACCGGCGCGCTGCGGGCTTACGTCAACGTCTTCCTCAATGACGACGATGTGCGCACCTTGCAGGGCGAGGCGACGCCGCTGAAGCCCGGCGACCGGTTGATGATCATTCCCAGCATCGCCGGCGGCGCGCCCCGGGAAGAGCGGCCGGGACCTTCGCCCTCGGCTACAATCCGCCCGGGGAGCGTTCCCCCGCGCCCTGCGTAAGGAGCCCATGGCATGGCCAACGCCCCGCTGGTGACAACGGAACTCGATCTCAGCCACGATGAGATCCTGCGCTACTCGCGCCACCTGCTGATGCCGGAGGTCGGCCTGGCGGGACAGCGCAAGCTCAAGGCCTCCTCGGTGCTGGTCATTGGCACCGGCGGCCTGGGTTCGCCCGTGGCGCTCTACCTGGCGGCGGCCGGCGTCGGCCGCCTGGGGCTGGTCGACTACGATCGCGTCGACTTCACCAACCTGCAGCGCCAGGTGATCCACGGCATGGGCACCGTCGGACAGCGCAAGGTCGATTCGGCCCGCGCCCGGCTGCTGGATCTGAATCCCGACATCCGCGTCGAGACCTACGACGAACCGTTCACGTCCGAGAACGCCCTGCGCCTCTCGGCGCCGTACGATCTGGTCATCGACGGCACGGACAACTTCCCCACGCGCTACCTGGTCAACGACGTGTGCGTGCTGACGCACAAGCCGAATGTGTATGGGTCGATCTTCCGTTTCGAGGGCCAGGTGAGCGTCTTCTGGGCCGACCGGGGACCGTGCTACCGCTGCCTGTTCCCCGAGCCGCCGCCGCCGGGGCTGGTGCCGTCGTGCGCCGAGGGCGGCGTGTTCGGCGTGCTGCCGGGCACGATCGGCACGCTCCAGGCGACCGAGGCGCTCAAGCTGCTGCTGGGGATCGGCGAGCCGCTGATCGGCAAGCTGCTGCTGTTCGACGCCCTGGGTCTATCGTTCGAGGAGCTGCGCCTGAAGAAGAACCCGCGCTGCCGCATCTGCTCGGCGGAGCCGGAGATCCACGAGCTGATCGACTACGAGGCTTTCTGCGGCGTGCCCGGCCATGACCATGAGGACGGCCACCTGGCGCGCGAGTGGGAGGTCGAGCCGGCGGCGCTGGCGGCGGAGCTGAAAGCCGGCAAGGCGGTGCGGCTGCTCGATGTGCGCGAGCCTCACGAGCTCGAGATCTCGAGGCTGCCGGACGCCACACTGATCCCGCTGGGGTCCCTGGCTTCGCGGCTGCACGAGCTCGACAGCGCCGAAGAGATGGTCGTTTTCTGCAAGTCGGGCACGCGCTCGGCGCGCGCCCTCGAGCTGCTGGCCGGCGCCGGCTTCCGCAAGGTGCGCAATCTGTACGGCGGGATCAACGAGTGGGCGCGCCAGGTGGACCCGAAGCTGCCGCGCTACTAGACCGGGCAGCCAGCGGTCGGAATCCGGTGGCGGGGCGGATGGTCCCGGAAGCAGACGCCCGGCCGATCGGAGAATATCCGCTCCCCGCTCATGTGGGATCGGGATCCGGCACAGCACGCGTGCCGTAGACAAGAGGTAGATCGTTGCACCTGACAAGCCTGCTTCGCCTTGGTCTGCGCCAGTTCTCCGCCGGGATGCTCTCCATCCTGGCGCTGGGCATCCTCAACCGCGTCATGAAGGTCGAGTTGGGCATCGACCTGGGGCTGGTCGGCCTGGTCATCGGCCTGCACTACTTTGCTGCGCCGCTCGCCATCCCACTCGGCCACCGCTCGGATCGGCGGCCGTACTTCGGCCTTCACCGCACGCCCTACATCTTCGCCGGAGCAACGCAGGCGGCGCTGATGACACTGGCTGCGCCGCACGTGGCGCTGTGGATCGGCGGTTCCGGATCGTCGGTCCCCTCGGTCCTGGCGGG
>DYJB01000028.1:0-6621 GCA_020723365.1 Candidatus Aquidulcis sp.
TGGTCAGCGCCAGGGTGGCCATCTCCGACGGCTGCACCGAGCCGCCCAGGATGGCGCGGCGCGGGTCGCCGCCGACGCTCAGGACCAGTGACAGCACCAGGCCGAAGATGGCGGCGCCGATGACGGGCACGGCCAGCCGGCGCAGCCAGTGCAGCGGGAAGAAAGCCGCCAGCAGCAGAACCACCGCGGCGAAGCCCAGGTTGCCCAGCTGCTTGAAGAAGATGGCATCGGGGTCCAGGTACAAGCGCCAGGAAACGTCCCAGCTGGCCGAATAGACCATCACCAGCCCAAAGGCGATCATCCCGATGACAAGCAGGAGCAGCCACGGATCGAATCCCAGCCAGCGCGAGTGGCGCGTGCCGAGCGGCTGAGCGACGGGCGGGGTGAAGGCGTTGGCGGTCACAGGTCCCTCACCAGCGCTCGGAAGCGATCGCCGCGCTCGGCGAAATCGGCGAAGGCGTCGTACGACGTGCCCCCGGGAGAGAGCAGGACGACGTCGCCCGTCTCGGCGCGCCGCGCGGCGGCCTGCACGGCTTGCTCGAGCTCGGCGCACAGGTCGGTCGTCATCGGCCGCGGCCGGCCGGCGAACGGCCGCAGGGCGGCGGCGATCTTGGGCGCCGCCTCGCCGAACAGGATCAGGTGGTCGACGCGGCGCGTGACCTCGTCGGCCCAAGGCCCCCAGGGAAGATCCTTGTCGCGCCCGCCGGCCAGCAGCACGATCGGCTCGCTGAAGGAGCGCAGCGCGGCCAGGGCGCGTTTGGGCGCCGTGGCGATCGAGTCGTTGTACCAATCGGCGCCCTGCACGCGCCGCACCCACTCGAGGCGGTGCTCGACGCCGCGGAAACCGTGGATCGCCTGGCGCATGGCCTCGATCGATATGCCCGCCGCGGCGGCGATGGCGCAGGCGGCGGCAACGTTCTGCAGGTTGTGCTCGCCGCGCAGCTGCACGTCGCCGATAGAGGACACCACCTGATGTTGCCTGCCGTCCTGCAGCACAACCAGTCCGCCCCCGAACGAGGCGCCCCGGTTCGTCGGCGGCCGCTCCCGTCCGAAGGACCACAGCGTGCCGCGCACCCGGTCCCGGAGGGCCCAGGCGCCCGGGTCGTCGTGGCCGAGGACGGCGACGTCGTCCGGCTCCTGAGCCATCAGGATGCGCGCCTTGGCTTCGGTGTAGGCCGCCATCGTCTTGTGACGATCGAGATGGTTCGGCGTGACGTTGAGCACGGCGGCGACATTCGGGCTGCTTGACATGACCTCAAGCTGGAAGGACGACAGCTCCATGACCACGAAGTCGTGCGGCTGGATCAGGCCCAGGTCTTCCAGCATCGGGCGGCCGATGTTGCCGCCGATCCAGGCGCGCACGCCTGTGGCCTGGGCATGAAGCTCGGCCATCCGCCCCACCAGCGCCGTCGTGGTCGTCTTGCCGGCGGAGCCGGTGATGCCGATCGTGGGCGCGGGGCTGGCGTTGACGAAGATCTGCGAATCGTTCGTCACCGTCAGGCCCCGCTGACGCGCCTGCTGTGCCAGCGGCAGATCGGCGGGAACCCCGCCGGAAAGGCACACCAGGTCCGTGCCCTCGAGCAGCGTGGGCGGATGGCCTCCGAACACGAAGTCCAGGCGCAACCCCTGCAGCTCCTCGACAGCCTGAGCGAGCTCCGAGGCCGGCTTCTGGTCAGACATGGTCACGTGTGCACCCTGCTGCGTCAGATAGCGGGCGAGGGCCTTGCCCTGCCGGGCGAGGCCGACCACGACCACGCGCTTGCCCGCCCAGTCCGCCATGCGCCACGGTCAGGCGGCCTGCTCGGCTTGCCGGGCAGGAGCGGCGCGGCGAGCCGGACGCACGGCGCGCTGCTGCGCGTCCGGCTTGTGCGCCTGGCGCAGGTCGTCCTCGACGCCGATCCAGAAGTGGTTCGGCAGGACCAGGCGCGCCTGGCGCATTTCGACCGGCATTGACTTCTCGCCGGCGGTGTCCCACGTCTCGGGGTTCACCAGGCACAGCGTCGGCTCCCGGCCGTACTTCTCCTTGTAGTAGTCCGCCGCCCGCCGCACCTTCTCGGCGAATGAGCGCGAGCTGTCATCGAACCAGAGCATTCCGATGTCCATGTCACCTCCCTTTCAGTAGGGCCAGGGCGATTCCGACCATGGCCGCCAACAGGCTGACGATCCAGAAGCGCTGGACCACCTGGGTTTCGCTCCATCCGAGGAGCTCGAAGTGATGCTGGAGCGGCGCCATCTTGAACAGGCGCCGCCCGTGGGTGATGCGGAAGTAGGCCACCTGGAGCAGGACCGAGGCGGTGACGCTGGCGGGGATGATGGCGATCACCGGCAGCAAGGCCCACTGGCCGGTCATCAGCGCCACGACGGCCAGCGTCGCCCCGAGCGAGAGCGAGCCGGTGTCCCCCATGAAGAGCTCGGCGGGGTGGACGTTGTACCAGAGGAAGGCGAACAGGGCGCCGACGATGGTGAAGCAGAAGCGCAGCAGGAAGACCTGCCCCTGCAGCGCGGCAATGATGCCGTAGGCGGCGAAGGCCACGGCCGAGATCAGTCCGGCCAGCCCGTCCAGCCCGTCCGTCAGATTGACGGCGTTGGTCGACGAGACGATGACGAAGGCGGCCAGAGGCACATACCAGATCCCGAGCTTGATCTCCTCCGGATAGTTGGGCAGGTAGAGCTCGGGGACCTGCAGCCCGTACTTGAGGGCCAGCGCCGCGCCCACCGCCAGCAGGATCTGCCACAGGAACTTCGATCGGGCGCGCAGCCCTTCGCCGCGCCGCACCCCGCGCACGCCCTTCCAATCGTCCCAGGCGCCCAGGACGGCGAAGGCCAGCAGGACCACCAGCGGCAGCAGGATCGAACGGCCGAGCACGTCCAGTTCGGTCACGATCGAGACCAGGTTGAGCGTGCCGGTGATGAGCACCACCGGGATGATGAACAGCCAGCCGCCCATCGTCGGCGTGCCCAGCTTGGTGATGTGCCGCTGCGGGCCTTCGATGCGGATCTGCTTGCCGATCTTGAGGATCCGCAGCACCTGCACCAGCGGGCCGCCCCAGATGACGGACAGCAGGTAGGTCAGGCCAGCCAGCGTCAGGGCGATCGAGGTGTCGCTCACGCAGCTTCCTCCAGGCCGGCGATGATGGCGTCCATGTGCATGCCGCGCGAGCCTTTGATCAGGACGATGTCTCCCTCACCGATGCGGCCGCGCAGCAGCTCGGTGGCGGCGGCGCTGTCGGTGACGGCGTTGATGCGCGCCGCCCCCAGCCCGGAGCGCGCCGCCTCATCGGCGATCCAGCGCGCCCGTTCGCCCACGGTCACCAGCTCGCTGGCCACCTGGGCCACGCGCGCCCCGACCATGCGGTGCCCGCGTTCCTCGAATTCGCCCAGCTCGAGCATGTCGCCCAGCACGGCGATGCGCCTTCCGTCGAGCTCCGCCAGCAGGTTCAGCGCGGCGATCACCGACGACGGCGCGGCGTTGTAGGTGTCATCCAGCAGCAGCGCCCCGCGCGGCCCCTGCACGGCCACCAGGCGCAGCTGCGACTGGGTGTTCTGCAACCCGTCCAGGATGGCATCCCAGGGCATTCCTTCGGTGAGCGCCACAGCCGCCGCGCGCAGCGCGGTGTGGACCGAATGCCGTCCGAGCAGGGGCACGTGCACATGGAAGGCCTCGCGCCCGTGGTGCAGGATGAAGCGGATGCCCTCCAGCCCGAGTCCCTGGTCGTCGCTGGCCCAAAGGTCGGCCGACGGCGTCAGGCCGTAGGTCAGGACCCGCGCCTGGGTGCGGGCGGCCATGCTCATCACCAGTTCGTCGTCGGCGTTGAGGATGGCCACGCCGTCGGGGGCAGCCGGCAGGCTCTCGACCAGCTCGCCCTTGCCAGCGACGATGGCTTGCATCGAGCCGGCCCGCTCCAGATGCACCGGGCTGATGTTCGTCACCAGGCCCACCTGCGGGCGGGCGATGGCGCACAGCAGCGCGATCTCGCCCGGAACGTAGAAGCCCATCTCGAGCACGGCCCGCTCGTGCGTCTCGGTCAGCCGCAGCATGCTCAGCGGCAGGCCGATCTCGTTGTTCAGGTTGCCCGGGTTGCGCAGCGTCCGGAAGCGGCCTTCGAGCACCTCGCCCGCCAGCTCCTTGGTGCTCGACTTGCCGACGCTGCCGGTGATGCCGATGACCCGCAGGCCCGTGAGGCGCGCCCGCCAGGCGGCCGCCACGGCCTGCAGCGCCGGAAGCGAGGCCGGCACGCGCAGGCACACCGGCGCGCGGCACGCGCGCGCCTGCTCTTCCGTCAGAGGGGCGCGCAGGTCGAGGACCGTCCACGGCCCCGTCACGTCGCGCTCGATCAGCGCCGCCACAGCGCCGCGCTCGAAGGCCTGCGCCAGGTAGTCGTGGCCGTCGGCGCGCTCGCCGGGCAGGGCCACGAACAGCGCACCGGGGATCGCAAGACGCGAGTCGATGGCGCCGTCCGTGACCACCTGGTCCAGAAAGGCGAAGGACTGTCCCGTCAGCGCCTCGACGACCGTGGCCAGCGTCAACATCGCCGTCTCACCCGCCCACCGTCTGCTGCGCCACCGACGTGTCGGGGGGCAGCCCCATCATCACCACCAGCCGCTCGGCGATCTCCTGGAAAGCGGGCGCGGCGATGACCGAACCCCAGGGCGCCGTCGCCGGCTTGTCGATACGCACCAGCACCAGGAAGCGCGGATCGGGCAGCGGACCCCACCCGACGAATGACGCCACCGTCCACTTCGGGTCGTAGCCCTTCTCGGTGGCGATCTGCGCCGTGCCGGTCTTGCCGGCCAGCCGGTAGCCATGGACGGCGGCGTAGCGGGTCTCGCCCTCGAGCGACTGGGCCAGCATCTCCGTCAGCGTCTCGGCCGTCTCCCGCGTGATCGGCCGGCCGAGCACTGTCGGCTGCGGCCAGTAGGCCCCTTGCGGCCCGACGACCTGGCGCACCATGTGCGGCTGGACCATCTCGCCGTGGTTGGCGAGAGCCGAGACGGCCGTCAGCAACTGCAGCGGCGTGAGCGAGACGCCCTGCCCGAACGAGTTGGTGCCCATGTCGGGTTCGGTCCAGTCCGGATCGCGCGGCGTGCGCAGCTCACCGCTCACCTCGCCGGCAAGATCGACTCCGGTCAGCTGACCGATGCCGAAGCGGCTCAGGTAGGCGTAGAGATCCGTGGCGCCCAGGCGATCGGAGGCGATCCAGGCCAGGCAGACGTTGAGCGAGTGCTCCAGGCAGCCGACCATCGTCTGCTGTCCCCACGACCGCCCGTCCCAGTTGCGGATGATGTGACCGCCGACCTCGATCTGGCCGTTGTCGATGAACTCCGTCTCCGGCTTCACCCGGTCGAGGTCGAGCGCCGCCGCCATGGTCAGGACCTTGAAGGTCGACCCGGGTTCGTACGTCCCGGCCACGCCCGGTGTGATGACCGGATTGCCGTCTTCCTCTTCCACGGTGTCCGGCAACCAGGGCTCGTAGTTGTTCGGATCGAGCACCGGCCAGGCGGCCATGGCCAGGATCTCCCCGTTGCGCGGGTCCATGACGACCACCTGCCCGCTCTCCGCCAGGCTCGACTCGATCGTTTCCTTAAGGACAGTCTCCACCATCTGCTGCACGGCCAGGTCGAGCGTCAGCACCAGGTTGACGCCCGAGGGCGGGTTGGGCTGCAGGCGCGCTTCGAGCGGGATGAAGGGCCGGTGAACCGTGATCGGCTTGCCCGACAGCCATTCGTCGTAGTAGCCCTCGACGCCGTAAAAACCCTGGCCCTCCTGATTGACGAAACCGAGCACGTGGCCGGCGATCGTCCCGGCCGGGTAGACGCGTTTGGGGGCCGCCACGAGGTCGAGGCCGCTCAGGTCCGGCGCCAGCGGATCGGCCAGGAAGCCGTTGATCACCTCCGCCACCGTCTTATCGACGGTCAACGGCCATGGACTTCCCTGGGCGTCCTTGCGCGTCAGGCGGATGCGGTACTGGCCGAGAGCCGGCCAGTCGGTGGTCACCTGGGTGTACAGGTCCTCGAGGGGCAGGAGCAGCAGCTTGGAGAGCGTGAGGGGGATGTCCTTCTTGCTCTTCTCGGTGAGCTGGCGCACCTCGATCTCGATGTAGAACATCGTGCCGTTGGCGGCCAGCAGGGCTCCGTTGCGGTCGTAGATCTGGCCGCGGGCCGGGACGACGCGCTCGACGATGGCCGCACCGTACTCGGCGCGCGCGGCGAACACCGGTGCGTACGGTCCGAACTGCACGCGCACCAGCTGAAGCACGAGGGCAGCGACGGCGCCGGCCATGATCAGCAGGATGAAGCGGATGCGGCGCCGGGTCACACCCTCGGTGTTCACGAGGAATCCCCCGCCGGGCCGAACCAGCGCATCAGCCAATCACCGAGCGTTTCGGTGTAGGCGGGCGAGAGCATGGCCTGGCCGCTATCGGGCTCGGCCGGCGGCCGCGGGGCCACGAAGTCCGACGGCGGAACGTAGCCGTCAATCGTCAGGAACAGCACGTCGTCGCCCTGCGCGGGGTGGAAGCCGAGGGCGACGGCTTTGGCCATCATCGTCTCGGGCGCCGTGCGCGAGGCCAACTCGGCGTTGAGCTCGCTGGTGGTGCGCAGCAGCTCGGCGCGGCGCGCTTC
>DYJB01000028.1:6656-16219 GCA_020723365.1 Candidatus Aquidulcis sp.
GCCAGGCGTGCATTGACGGCCAGGTAGACGCCGCTGACGACCAGGACGACGATCACCACGAGCATCGTCTTGCCCGTCCAGCGCACCTGCAGCCGCCAGGGAGCCTGGCGAGAAGCATGCGTTCGCTTGGCCTTCACACCCATGCGTTTGCCCAGCCCTCCAGCGCGCGCGTGCAACCTTCATGCCACTTCCAGGCGCTCGGCTATGCGCAACCGAGCGCTGCGGGCCCTTGGGTTCAGGCGGACCTCCGCCTCGTCTGCCCGGATCAGCGACCGGCCCACCCGGCGGAGGATGGCGCGATGGCCGCAGGTGCAGACCGGCTGACGCGGCGGGCACAAGCAGTCCGTGCTCTCCCGCTTCATGAACTGCTTGACGAGCCGGTCTTCCAGCGAGTGGAAGGCGATCACCGCCAGCCGTCCTCCGGGGCATAGCAGCTGCCCGGCCTGCTCCAGCCCCTGCTCCAACGCCTGCAGTTCGTTGTTCACGGCGATGCGTAGCGCCTGGAATGTGCGCGTCGCCGGATGTGTGCGTCCCCCTTGATAACCCGACGCCCGGGCGACAATCTCAGCCAGGGCGCGTGTGGTGCGGATCGGCCGGGCGGCGACGATGGCCTGCGCCACACGCCGTGCCCGGGGTTCCTCTCCGTAGCGGCTGAGCACATCGACCAGCTCCTCCGCTTCCAGGTTGTTCACCAGGTCCGCCGCGCTCGGCGTCTGACCCGGGTCGAATCGCATGTCGAGCGGACCGTCGTTCAGGAAGGAGAAGCCGCGCTGCCGGTCATCCACTTGCATCGACGACATCCCCAGGTCGAGCACGATCCCGTCCACCTGGCTCCAGCCCTGCGCGCTGGCCGCCGAAAGCATCTCGGCGAAGGAGGCCTGGCGCAGGTGCGCCCGCCCTGCAAAGGGCTGCAGCCGCTCACCGGCCACGCGCAACGCCTGGGGGTCGCGATCGAGGCCAAGCAGCTCCCCATCTGGAGCGCTGGCCTCGAGAAGACCCCAGGCGTGCCCGCCGACTCCGACGGTGCCATCGAGATAGCGGCCGCCGGGAGCCGGACGGAGGGCAGAGAGCACGGACTGGTAAAGGACGGGGATATGTGGGGGCGGCCCGCCGGCCATCCCCTATCCCGCCGAGAGATCGAACGCGGTGAACCGCTTGGCGTTGTTGTCCGGATCGGTCACCCCGACGAGTTCCTTCTCCCAGGCCTGCTGGGCCCAGATCTCGAAGTACTCACCGGCGCCGACGACGGCCGCCTCTCCTTCCAACTGCGCGTACGTTCGCAGGAACTCGGGAATCAGGATGCGCCCGGCGTTGTCGATCTCAACTTCCGTGGCGCCGCCGAAGATCACGCGCCGCACAGCACGCGCTTCGGGATCCGTGGCGGTCAGCGTGGAGGCGCGCTTGGCCAACCGCTCGAAGCTCTCCATGGTATAAACCATCAGGTTGCGCTCGAAGCCCTGCGTGACATACGCTCCGGAGGCGAGCGCCTCCCGAAAGCGCGCCGGGATCGTCAAGCGGCCTTTGGCATCGAGGTTGTGGGTGTATTGGCCCAAGAACATGTGTTCTAATCGTCCCTTCAAAGGCGGAACGCCGGGTTCCTCCGGCGTCCCACTTCGACCCA
Source organism: Candidatus Aquidulcis sp. (assembly GCA_020723365.1). GTDB lineage: Bacteria > Chloroflexota > Anaerolineae > Anaerolineales > E44-bin32 > DYJB01. The sequence goes on from DYJB01000028.1 coordinate 8,278, forward strand.
CTCGCGCCCACAATCTGCCACAGTATACACGCATTTTTCTGGATTGCGCAACAGGTTCCCCACCAGTCCTGGCTGGTACCTAGGTCCCAATCGCGCTCCCGGAGGCCTGCCCCTTGGACTATCCGAACCCCAGTCATGGACTCCGCTCCCGCGTCGTCGGCACCGAGATCGCCGTCCCCCTGCTCGACGGTGCCTGGGCGACCTACATCAACTTCGATAACGCCGCCTCCACCCCGGCCCTGGTCAGTGTGCGCGACGGCGTCGATCGCTTCCTCGACTACTACGCCAGCGTGCACCGCGGCACCGGCTTCAAGTCGCAGCTGGCCACCTGGGCCTACGAGCAGGCCCGCCAGGCCACGCTGCGGTTCGTGGGCGCCGCTCCCGAGACGCACACCTGCATCTTCGGCAAGAACACGACCGAAGCGATCAACAAGCTGGCGCGGCGACTCGAGCTCCGGCCTCAGGACATCGTCCTGACGACCGAGATGGAGCACCACTCGGACGACCTGCCCTTCCGCGCCGCTGCCCGCGTCGTCCACGTGCGCGTCGACGCGCAGGGCCGCCTGAACGAGGCCGACTTCGACAACCAGATGAGGCGCCACGGCAAGGCGGTTCGCCTGGTGGCCGTCACCGGCGCCAGCAACGTCACCGGCTACCTGAATCCGATCCATCGGCTGGCCGAGAAGGCCCACGCCGCCGGGGCGATGATCCTGGCGGATTGCGCGCAGCTGGCGCCGCACCGCGCCGTCGACGTGCGCCCCCTCGACGATCCGCAGCATCTTGATTTCGTTGTCCTCTCCGCCCACAAGATGTATGCACCCTACGGCACCGGCGCCCTCGTCGGCCGCAAGGACATCTTCGAGGCCGGCGAGCCCGACGTGCGCGGCGGCGGCACGGTCGAGGTCGTCACGACCGACACCGTCGCCTGGGCCGAACCGCCCGACAAGGATGAGGCCGGCAGCCCGAACGTGATCGGCGCCGTGGCGATGATGCTGGCGATGGGCGAGCTGAACGCCATTGGCATGCCGGCCATCGCCCAGCACGAAGCCGAGCTGACGGCCTACGCGCTCGAGCGGCTGCGCCCGCTACCCGGCCTGCGCCTCTTCGGCGACAGCGATCCGCAGCGCGCCTCCGAGCGGTTGGGCGTCATTCCCTTCCAGGTGGAAGGCGTCTCGCACTTCCAGGTGGCAGCCATCCTCGGCCACGAGTTCGGAATCGGAGTGCGATCCGGCTGCTTCTGCGCTCACCCGTACGTGCTGCGCCTGCTGGGGCTGGACCACGACCGGGCGGAGGCGGTGCGGATGACCATACTTTCCGGGGACCGGCGCACGATGCCCGGCATGACGCGCATCAGCTTCGGGCTGTACAACACGACCCAGGAGATCGACCGCTTGCTGGAGGCGCTGGCCATCGTGGCAGCGGGCAAGCACAAAGGGCGCTACATGCAGGAGCCGGCGACGGGCGAATTCCGGCCCGACGGTTGGGCGCCCGACTTTGGCGCCGTCCTGCGCTTCTCCTAGCCCCCCTCCGCGCCGATTCCTAAAGAAGAAGGCCCCCGGTTGCCCGGGGGCCTTGGCTGTGGGTCGGCCTGTAAGCCGCGTTCTGTCCATCACCCCCCTCCGGTTTACGGCCTTGCGGCTTTCATCCCGGAGGGCGGTGAATGGGCGATCATCTCTCTGGGCCGCCGCGTCTCCGCGTGGCTCGTGCAGCCTACCCGGAGCTCGGAGGGGACGAGCCGCCCCCTGGATCCCCGAAGGGACCGTTGCTCCTGCTTGGCCTTGCTCCCGGCGGGGGTTGCCTGGCCGCGGCCATTGCTGGCCGCGCCGGTGGTCTCTTACACCACCTTTTCACCCTGACCCCGGCTTGCGCCGGGGCGGTCTGTTTCTGTGGCCCTGTCCGCGGGTCGCCCCGCCCGGGGATTACCCGGCGCCGTGCCCTGTGGAGCGCGGACTTTCCTCAGCCGGCCGAGCCGGCCGCGATCGCCCGGCCCACTCACACCCGCTTCCATCTTACCCCGACTTCCAGCCCCGAGTTCGGGAGCCCCGCAGGGACTTCCGAACTCGGGTTTCGTTAACCTCCATCAGACGCTCACGCCCCACAATGGACCGCGATGCAGACCCAGCCGGCGCTCGGTTGTCGGGGTCAGCCGACTGGACTATAATGAGGGGGTCTGCGGAGGTGGTGAATGCCGCTCTATAGTTATCGGTGTGACAACTGCGGCGTTCAGTTCGAGCAACGTCAGCATTTCACCGACGCGCCCCTGACGCACTGCCCCGAGTGCGGCGAGGAGGCGTTGCGCAAGCTTTTCCAGCCGGTGGGCGTCGTCTTCAAGGGCTCGGGCTTCTACGCCACCGACCACCGCTCGCCCTCGGGCCAGTCGTCCGCCAAGAAGGCTGAGAAAGCCGAGAAGGCGGACAAGGCCGAGTCGACATCCGCCGCCTCTGAGCCAGCGCCGGCCAAGGCCGAGACCGGGAGCTAGCCCGTCCTCTCTCTCCGCCCTGGAATCATAAGAGCCGCTCCAGCGGCTCTTTTCCGTTCCATGCCCGGCTGCTCGCGTGTTCACATCTGGAAGCCGCCGGCGGCTCTCACGATTCTCCAGTCAAAGTTGGTGACGTAGTCCAGGAGACGGTCGCGAAGACGCTTCCAGTCCTCGGTCGCCAGCGCCAGCTCCATGCGCGCCAGCGTTTCCGCCACGGCGCCGGTCAGGATCTGGGGCCGCCGGCCGTAGGTGGTGTACCACGCCTCCGTCGGCTGAATGCCGAGACGCTGGACGCCGGGAACGAACTCCCGAACCACGAACTCGAAGTATTCCTGTTCGCGGCCCGGGATGATGTCCCAGGTCATCAGCAGCTTGACCGGCATGCCCGCCTCAACTCGCCGGGGCCAGGACGACCACCTGCGTCTCCTCGGACAAGGATGACTTGGCGGCCTTGAGCACCGGCAGTGGATCGGACTTGGAGATGCCCATCTCGGACAGGAAGCGGTTGACGGGCGTCAGTTTCGACTCCTCCTTGCCCGTCTTGTAGTGCATCGGGACGACGATCGAGGGCTCGATCAGGCTGACGATCTCGGCCGCCTCGGAGGCGCCCAGCGCCCCGCCCCCTCCCACCGGAACGAGGACGATATCCACCGCGCCGAGATCCTCGATCTGCGATTGCGTCGGGACGTAGGCCAGGTCGCCCAGGTGGGCAACCGTCAGACCTTCGAAGTCAAAGACGTACAACGTGTTGGCCTTCGAGCCGTTCTTCTTGGCGTCCTTCGGGTCCATGCGGATGCCGGTAATGAACACACCGCCGATCTCGTACTCTCCGGGGCCGGTGATCGCCCGCCGCTCGCCCTTGACCGCCTTGAGGAAGTTGTGCCCGGGCGCGTCGTGGCTGACGGTGACGATATCGGCCTTCAGCTTGAGCGCCGGCAGACCGCTGGACGGGTCGTAGGGATCGGTGACGACCGTCGCCAGCCCGCGCTCGCTGAGCTTGAAGCAGGACAGCCCGTACCAGACGATCTCCATGCCGCCAACCCTCCCAACCGGTCGATTATACACGAGGGGCTCCCGCAGGCCGACTTGCCGGCAGGGGCAACCTGCGCGAGCCTTGAAGCGCAGGGGAGGTCCGGGCCATGACGAGTGCGTCCGAACAGGTCGTCGTGATTGGGGCTGGCGTGGCGGGGTTGGCGGCTGCGTCGCAGCTGGCCGCACATGGACTGGGTGTAACCGTGCTTGAAGCCCGCCCAACGATCGGCGGCTGCTGCGGTACGACGGATCTGGGCGGCTACCGCCTGAACGACGGCGCCCAGTTCATCATGCTCCCCCAACTGGTGGGCCTGGTGCTCGAGCACCTGGGGATCGATCCGGCGCGCCTGCCCCTCCATCGTGCCCGCACCCCCCTCCAGACGGTGCTGGCCGGTGGCACGCAAGTCCACCTGCACGCCGACCGGCGGGTCGAGGTGCTGGCCGGCAGGATTGACGCCGGCAAGGCGCAGGCCGAGATCGAGCGCATGCTCCTCCGTTGGCAGCCTCTGCTCAAGGTGCTGGCCGGCGATGACTGGCTCCTCAAGCCGATCCACCCGCTGGATGCGGCCCGGCGCATGGGACCCCATCTGCCATTGTTCACCCGCTCCCTGCAGTCCGAGCTCGAGGGGCTCTTTTCCGACCCGGCCCTCCGGGGCGTGATGGCCGGGCACCTGCTCTTCGCCGGAGCGCCCGCTCGCCGCTTTCCGGCCCCGTCCATCCTGGCCCTGGTCAGCGTCCTTGCGGACGGGCTGTTCGTCCCCGAAGGTGGCATGGGGTCCTTGCCGCAGGTGCTGGCCGGAAGCGTGCGCGCGCGTGGTGGCACCATCACGCCCGGCGCTCCCGTGGACCGAATCATCCGGAAGCCTGGTGGCGGTTTCTCCGTGCACACAGAATCCGGCGGGCCGCTCGATTGCCGGTGGGTGATATCGACGGCGAGCCCCTATACATCGCTGGGCCGCCTGCTGCAGGAGGCTCGCCTCCCGCTCTCATGGCAGCATCGCCTGGCACGGCCTCGCCTTTCGATGAAGGTGCTCTCCGTGCAGTTGGGACTCCGGGGCGCCGTCGGGACGCTATCCCATCTCAATCACCACCTGCCGTCGCCGGAGTCGATGGAGTCCTACTTCGCGCCGGAGCCCGGCGCCGTGGACTGGGTTTACGCCTCGGTCCCAAGCCTGGTCGCTCCCGGCCTAGCGCCGGCGGGAAGCAGCGTCGTCGAACTGTATCCGGCCATACCTCAGGCGGAGCCGACCGAGGCGTGGACTGCCTACCGACGCGAGCACCTCGCCGAGGCGGCCATCGAGTGGCTGCGCGCCCGCGAGCCGTTCGAGGTCGTCGTCCGGCGCGTGCGGTCACCCCAGGATTTCGAGAGCGAGCTGGGGCTCTCTGGCGGCGGCATCTACGGCGTCGATCCGTCAGCGGGGTTCACGGCGCTCTTCCCGCAGCGGACCCCCATCGAGGGACTCTACCTGGCCGGGCAGTCCTGCTTCCCCGGCTTCGGTGTCCCGATGGCGGCCATCTCCGGGATCCGTGCCGCCAATCTCATCCTCAAGGAACGTGCTCGAGGCTGAGTCCCGGCTGGGTATAATCGCCGCGTGCCCGATCTTCTCCAGAGCGCGCGCCCGTTTCTCGCCGGGGGTGGCCGGATCGATGGCCTCGGTTCCGGCGGCATGCGACTCACGATCCCGGCGACCCCAGCCGGGTATGCGGACGCGCAGCTCGACGACACCCAGGGGCTGCCGCGTGCTCGCTTCCTCTGGCGGCCCCCGCTCCGCCTGGCCGTTCGCGCTCGCGTTGACCACCCCGCCCCCCTCGGCACCTGGGGCTTTGGCTTCTGGAACGACCCCTTCGCCCTCTCCCTCGGAATGGGTGGAGCCGCGCGTCGCACGCCATGCGCCCCGCGCGCCGTCTGGTTCTTCCACGCCTCGCCACCCAACGCCTTCGGCTTCACCTCCGGGCCGACCTGCGGCTGGCGGGCCATGGCGATCGACTCGCCCACCATCCCTGGCTGGATCCTGACGCCCGCTGCACTGGTTGCGCTGGCGCTCGCCCAGCTTCGGCCGCTGCGTGGGCGGGTCCTGCGCTACGCCCTGTCGCGCGTCACCGCCTCCGAGGCCGTGCTCGCGGCCGGGACGGAAGAGGTCCATGACTACGTGATCGAATGGGAGCGCACGTCAGCGACGTTCAGCGTGGACGGGCGCCCCGTGCTGCGCGCCCCCCGCCCGCCAACGGCGCCCCTCGGCTTCGTAGCATGGATCGACAACCAGTTTGCCGTCGCAAGGCCGGAGGCCGGCCTGCGCTTCGGCGTGCTGCCGACGCCTGACCCGCAATCGCTCGACATCCTGACCGCGGAGATCACTGCCGGGGCACCCTAGGCCCCCTTCCCTCCCATGCCCTCACTCCACATCCTTCTCCTCGACCTCGATGACGTGCTGATCCAACAAGTCGCCTACCACCAGTCGCTCAAGGACTGTGTGGCAATGGTCGGCCGGTGGTGCGGCATTCGAGCGGCGCTGACCGACGAGGACATTTCGGTCTTCGAGTCGCTGGGCGTGACCTCCGAGTGGGATTCGGCCGCCATCTGCGCCGCGCTGCTGCTGGAGCGCGCCTGGGAGGACGATCCATCGCGGCGCCTTCCCGACTCGCCCGACGCGCCGGACGGACGTCCCCTGGAAGCCGGCATCCCGGACTTCCAGGGCCACTTCCGCTCCGTCATCCACCCCGGTCTCTCCGGCCCGGAGGGGCGAGCAGCGACCGAGCAGCGCCTGAGCGCGGCCCGCACGCACACCGAGCAGCAGCTCAAGGCGCTGCGGGACCTCCTGCGCCAGGCGTACGATCCGATGCGCTCGCTGACGGCTCGCATCATCCAGGAGCTCAACCTCGGCCCCGCGGGCTTCCTGGCGGCCTACGGCGCACCCGCCGCCCTGCGCGGCTCCGGCTACCTGGCGACGCTCGATTCGCCCCTCATCTCGGCGCAGACGGCGGCGCGCCTGGCGAGCTGGGCGACGGAGCCCGGGAAGCGGGCCGTGGTTTTCACCAATCGGCCATCCATGATGCCGCGCGGCGCAGGCGGCACGCCCGAGGCCGAGATTGGCCTTGAACGCATCGGGCTGTCGTCGCTGCCGTTCATCTCCATGGGGCATATGGACTGGCTGGCTGCCGAGCGAGGCCTGGAAGAGCAGTCCCTCCTCAAACCCTCACCCGTCCACGTGCTGGCGGCGCTGCAGCGGGCGGCAGGAGGCGGCCTGGTTGATTCGCTCGAGGCCGCCGCCAGGCTGGCCCTCGATCAGGTCGATGACGGCGGCTGGACCATGCTGCACGGAACCCATGCCACGGTCTTCGAAGACTCATTCCGAGGCCTGAAGAGCGCACGCGCCGCCCAGGCGGCGCTGGAACGGATCGGCGTGCAGATCACCCTGGACCTGCGAGGCGTGATGACGTTGCCCGCCAAGGCGCGGGCCCTGGAAGAGGCGGGGGGCACGGTGTACCCGGACTTCCAGCGTGCGGCGCAGGGTGTGGTGGACGGGGTCGGGTGACCGGCTGAGGAGGCGGGCGACCAGAACCCGGTCCGTCGCAGCAGGCCGGCGCTCACCGCCCGCGCAGGTCTTTGCGGAAGTGCGCCAGGCGGGACGTCTCCTGGTAGCCCAGGTGCGCGTGCGCCTGGCGTCCGGCGGCGTTCTCGATCTCGGCATCCGAGGCCATCTCACGGCAGCCGCGCTCGACGGCCCAGGCCTCGGCCGCCTGCACCAGCGCCGCGCCCAGCCCGCGGCCGCGCCACTCTGGCTCAACATACCAGCCTTCGAGGTAGCCGATCCGACCGGGCCGGCAGCCTTCCGCCGTCAATCGGATCGAGGCCTCGAGGAATCCGACGGGCAGCCCGTCGGGCGCGTGGGCCAGGAAGGCCGCGTTGAACTCCGGATCGCCCAGGATCTCGGCCATCTCGCGCGTGTGGTCCGCCTCAGGGCACTCGGGCCACAGCGTCGCCCGCATGCGCTTCCAATCCGACAGCTGACTGCGACGAACAGGGGATACCGTCATGCCTGCCCCATCGGCCCGTGTGGGGACATTCTACCGCCGGCAGCCGCCAGGCCGACGACGGTGGCTCGGCCTCTCTCGCCGGAGGCGCTGCCCCGCCCGCGCCGACGCGAGCCCGCTCCGCCCTCCGCCGGCTACGCGCCGGCGGCAAGGCCTTCCTTGGCGCGCTTGGTCGCCTTGCCGCGTTCCTCGGTGGCGAGGATGCGCTTGCGAATGCGGAAAGCCAGCGGCGTGACCTCCAGCAGTTCGTCCTCGCCCAGGTATTCAAGCGACTCATCGAGGCTCATGCGGCGCGGGGCCGCCAGGCGCACTTCGATGTCCTGGGTCGACGATCGCACATTGGTCAGGTGCTTCTTCTTGGCGATGTTGATTGCCAGGTCCCCCGGGCGCTGGTGCTGC
>DYJB01000028.1:16229-20960 GCA_020723365.1 Candidatus Aquidulcis sp.
GCCAGGTCTTCCGAGCGGATGTTTTCGCCGACGACCATACCCTCATACACTTCGATGCCCGGGTCGATGAACAGCCGCCCACGGTCCTCAGCCGCCTTGAGGCCGTAGGCCGTGGCCGTGCCGGCCTCCCAGGCCACTAGCGAGCCAACGGGCCGGTCGTCAATGCGCCCGGCCACCGGCAGGTAGGCGTGGAAGATGGTGTGGACGATGCCCAGGCCCTTGGTGGCCGTGAGGAACTGATAGCGGAAGCCGAGCAGGCCGCGGGTGGGCACGATGTACGTCAGGTGCGCCGTGCCATCCGCGCCGCCGTGTTCCATATCGATCATCTGTCCGCGCCGCTGCCCCAGCAGGTCGACGGCCGTTCCCACGTGCGCCTCGGGCACTTCGATGTGCACTTCTTCGAACGGCTCGAGCACCTCGCCCCCTTCGCCGTCCCTGTAGATGACCTCCGGGCGGGAGACCTGAAACTCGTAGCCCTCGCGCCGCATGGTCTCGATCAGGATCGCCAGCTCGCCGCGGCCCGAAACCAGGAACGTGTCTGTGCTCTCGGTCTCCTCCACTCGCAGGGCGACATTGTGCAGCAGCTCATTGAACAGGCGCTCGCGCAGCTTGCGTGATGTCCCCCAGGTTCCCTCGCGCCCGGCGAAGGGCGAGGTGCTCACGCCGAAGGTCATGCGCACTGTCGGCTCTTCGACCCGGATGACGGGAAGCGCAACCGGCTGCTCGGGGTCGGCGATTGTCTCGCCGATGCCGACGTCTTCGATCCCGGCGACGGCGACGATCTCCCCGGCTTCGGCCACCTCGACCGGCAGGCGCTGCAGCCCCTGGTGGATATACAGGTAGCGCACGCGCGAGGCCGTCTGCCCCCCCTCGGTATCGAGGCGAACGACCGGCTGATCGATGCGCATCGTCCCGGCGAAGATACGGCCGACGGCAATCACGCCCTTGTATTCGTCGTAGCCCAGGGTGGTGACGAGCATCTGCAGCGGCGCCTGGCGGTCGACCACCGGCGCCGGGATGTGCTCCAGGATGGCCTCGTACAGAGGCTGCAGGTCGGGGCCGAGATCGGGCGTCGTGCCGGCCTGCTGCGTGAGGGCATTGGTGTAGATGACCGGGAAATCGGCCTGACGCTCGCTGGCGCCCAGGTTGATGAACAGGTCGAAGGTCTTGTTCACCGCCTCGACCGGGTCGGCATTCTTGCGGTCGACCTTGTTGATGACGACGATGGCCTTGTGGCCCATCTGCAGCGCCTTGCGCAGCACAAAGCGCGTCTGGGGCATGGGGCCTTCGGCGGCGTCGACCAGCAGCAGCACGCCGTCGACCATGTTCATGACGCGCTCGACCTCACCGCCAAAGTCGGCGTGTCCGGGGGTGTCGACGATGTTGATGCGCTTGCCGAGGTAGGTGACGGCGGTGTTCTTGGCCAGGATGGTGATGCCGCGCTCGCGCTCCAGGTCCTGCGAGTCCATGACCCGCTCGGCGACCTGCTGGTTGTCGCGGAAGGCTTTGGCCTGCCGAAGCAGGCCGTCGACGAGCGTCGTCTTGCCGTGGTCGACGTGCGCCACGATGGCGATGTTGCGGATATCCTGTCGGGCTTCCTTCACCTGGCCAACCTCGAGTGAAAAGAAGACCGGCCTACGAATGGCCGGGCGGGGTCTTCCGGAGCGGCTTTCACCACAATCATACCAGAAAAGGAAGGCGGCAGCGCAGGGGCGGCGAGGCTACCCGGGCAGGCCGGCTCCCGGCTCATCCAGCACCTTGCGGTAGACATTGGTCTCCCAGCGCGTGAAGCCCAGGGCGAGGTAGAGCTGATTGGCGTCCAGGCGGGAGGGATTCGACGTCAGGTCGAGCACGTGGGCGTGGGCCTGCCGGGCGGCCAGCATGGCGTGTTCCATCAAGGTCCGGCCGAGGCCAAGGCCGCGATGACGAGGGGAAACGACCAGGTCCTCGATGCGGGCGCGCGGTCCGGTCGGCACGCGGTAAAGGATCAGGGTGACCATTCCGGCAATGGAACCCTGCGGGTCTCTGGCCAGGAACAGGTGAAGGCGCTCGTCCGCCAGGAGGGCCTGAAGCTGGGCAGCGTCAGGCGGCGGCCGGTTGGCGCTGAGGGCGGGGATGAGCTGGGCCATGGCCCCAACCAGCTCGGGCGTAACGGCCCGGGCGCGTTCGATGGTCGGACCGGTGCGTGAGGAGGAGTCGGCAGTCATCGTTCTCCGACCCGGCCGTACGGCGGCGGCCGGTTGCCTGTTTCCGGCGTCTAGAGGTGGGTCAACAGGATGCGCAGGCCGATGAACAGCAGGACTATCCCGCCCAGGATCTCCATGCGCTTGCCGAACGCCTGGCCCAGCTGTCGGCCGGTAGTGAGGGCCGCCAGTGACAGCCCGCTCGAGACGATGGCGATGGCGATCGCCGGAAAGGCGATCGGATGGCCGAGTACCGCCAGGCTGAGCCCGGCGGCGGCGGCATCGATGCTCGTGGCGATGGAGAGGGCGACCATCGTCAGGCCGCGGGTGGGATCGACCGAGCGCGCCTCCGGCCGCGGATCCAGCCCGGAGATGATCATGCGCAAGCCAATGAAACCCAGCAGGACCACGGCGATCCAGTGATCGACGCCGGCGATCAGGCGTTCCAGCCCGGTGCCGGCCGCCCATCCCAGAAGCGTCATCAACCCCTGGAAGAGCCCGAAGTGGAAGGCGATGCGGAAGATCGGGCGGGCGGCGCGGGCATAGCCGGCGGTGCCGATGCCGAGGGAGACGGCGGAGGCGTCCATCGCCAGGGCGAAGGCCAGGAGCAGCGTGTCGAGGACGGGCATGATCGGTGCGAGATTGTACTCGCGTCCCCGGCAGCGCGTGGTACACGGCTCCCCCACCACCTGACAGGTTCCGTGGCCACCTGTCAGCTGGTGGGGGGACTCGTGCGCCGCGCGGGAGGGGTGCCCTCCTTGACACGGCATGACCCGCCGCTTAGAATGACCACCGTTGCCGAGATAGCTCAGTTGGTAGAGCACGCGACTGAAAATCGCGGTGTCGCCAGTCCGATTCTGGCTCTCGGCACTCGCACGGCCCTCACAGGCGCCCCATGGGGCGCCTGTGCCTATGTCGGCTGCCGACTCGGCGTCCGGTGCGCAGGCCCATGCGCCCTGATTCGGGCGCCTCTCGAATCGTGGCGTTGTCGCAAACCCTATCCGGACAACTCCTCCCCGATCGTGCCGAAAAGAGGTTGCAAGGGTCCTGGAAGTCGAGCGCAATGCGCTCACGAGGACAAGCCTGCTAGGATGGCGGAAACGCCGTTCTGGAGGTCACCTTGAAACGCATCGTGCTGTTGCTCAGTTTGCTGGTCCTAGCCCTCCCCACCGGAGCCGTCCTTGCGCAGGCCGCGCCCTACGACATTCAAGTCACCGGCTGCGAGGAGCCCGGCGGAACCTTCACGGGCACGATCACCGCTCACCACGACGGATCCTTCTGGACAGATCTGCATGTCATCGATGAGAACCATCCCGGGCCCTGGGGACAGTGCATGGGCCCTGTGGCGGATGGCTGGACCCACACGGTGACGGGCATGGCCGAAGGGACTCAGTTCGGGGCGTACTTCTGGGTGTACCCCGGTGACGTCCGTTCGATCACCCTGGACTCCTCGCTGCCGGCATGTGGATCGGGTTCCAGCGGAGCCAAGCCCCTCTTCGACATGTGGCTGCTGACCGGCGGCGGCAAGTACTGCATCCTGGTCAGCGAAACACATCCATCGGCCGAGCGCCAATCGGCGCTGTGCTTCCCGGGCGAGGGTTGGGTAGCCGAACAGGTGCTGTGCAAGGGCACCCTGTACGACAACGACTTCTGGAAATGCGACATCCACGGCAAGGAAAGGCTGCACGTCGACGATCTAATGCGCTACTACGAGCGGCACAAGATCGAAGTGGACGACGAGCCGCCCGCGGCCCCAGCCGACCCAAGGTAGCCGGTCGCGCTTCGTCCCATCCGATGCCATCAGCGTCGGGGCTCGTTAGCCCCGACGCTGGCATTCCCTGCGGGGGGAATTGGACACCGAACGTCCCTGGCCGAAAGATAGGCCAGGCGGGTCAGTCAGCGTGGGTGGCGGTGGGCTGGTCGGCGGAGCCGTCCTGGGGATCCTGCGCCGGCCCCGCCGATGCCCTCAGCCGCTCCCTCAGGACGTCAAGGGGCTGCAGGGATCCAGCGGCGTCCTCGAAGTACCAATGATCCCACCCGTTGCACGGGGCGCCCCCGGTCAGGTGGCGCCCTGCCTGGTGGATCGAACCCTCGAACCCAGGCAGAAGGACGTGGCCATCGGCGCGCAGGCGGGCCACCGGCTCGGGCTGGCGTCGGAAGTACAAGCGCTGCCCGGGTGTGAGCAGGCCCGCTTCGACGAGCATGCCGACTGATACGCGCGGCGCCGATCGGCGCCGATCGCGGACGTCCAGCACCTCCTCTCCCGCCGAAGCCGGTGTGACCCGTGCCAGACGGGCGCGCGCTAGCTCAACGTAGTCCGCCTGGCGCTCGATCCCGATGAAGTGCCTTCCCAGGCGGCGGGCTACCACACCGGTTGTCCCAGTTCCGAAGAACGGATCCAGCACGACGTCGCCCGGGCTGGTCGTCGCCAGCAGGATGCGATGGAGCAGCGCCTCGGGCTTCTGCGTGGCGTGCGCCCGCCGGCCTTCCACTTTGAGCCTCTCGGACCCTGAACAGATGGGCAGCATCCAGTCGCTGCGCCTCTGCA
>DYJB01000261.1 GCA_020723365.1 Candidatus Aquidulcis sp.
GACGCTGATGAACATCCTCTACGGGCTGTACTCTCCGGATGAAGGCCGCATCCTCATCCGGGGCCAGGACTCCCACATCCGCTCTCCGGGTGATGCCATCCGGGCTGGTATCGGCATGGTCCACCAGCACTTCATGCTCATCCCGGTCTTCACCGTCACCGAGAACGTCATGCTGGGAGACGAAGCTACGACCCTTGGCGGGGTCCTCGACCACAAGACGGTGGCGAAGCGCATCCTGGAGATCTCGGGCGAGTACAACCTGGAGGTCGACCCCTCGGCGCTGGTCAGCGCCCTGGCGGTGGGCGTGCAGCAACGGGTGGAGATCATCAAGCTGCTCTACCGCGAGGCCAGCATCCTGATCTTCGACGAGCCGACGTCGGTGCTTACGCCCCAGGAAGCGGATCAGCTTTTCCGCATCATGCGCTCGCTGGCGGAGAGCGGCAAGTCGATCATCTTCATCACGCACAAGCTGCGGGAGGTGTTGGACGTGGCGGACCGCATCACGGTCATCCGCCAGGGCCGCGTGATCGGTACCACAACGCCGCGCGAAGCGGACATGAACAAGCTGGCGTCGATGATGGTGGGGCGGGATGTGGTTCTGGAGATCGAGAAGGCCAGGGCCAAGCCGGCCGGCGTCACACTCAAGGTGCAGAACCTGAAGGTCCTTTCCGACCGCAACAGGGTGGCCGTCAACAACGTCAGCTTCGAGGTGTTCGCCGGGGAAGTGCTGGGGATCGCCGGCGTGCAGGGCAACGGGCAGACGGAGCTGGTGGAGGCGCTGACGGGCCTGCGTCATCCGGCGGAAGGCCGCGTGGAGCTGCTGGGCAAGGAGATCAGCCGCGGCACGCCGCGCCGGATCACCGAACTGGGATCGGCGCACGTCCCGGAGGACCGCCAGCGCGACGGTCTCGTGCTCTCGTATCCGGTGACCGACAACCTGGTGCTGAACACGTACTACCTGGAGCCCTACGCCAAGGGAGTGGTGCTGCAGCCGAAAGTAATCCTCGAACACGCCGAGGAGCTGATCGAAGCCTTCGACATCCGCACGCCGTCGCCGCTGGTGAGCGTCGGCACGCTCTCGGGCGGAAACCAGCAGAAGGTGATCGTGGCGCGCGAGCTCTCGCGCCCGATCAAGCTGCTGATCGCGGCGCAGCCGACGCGCGGACTCGACGTCGGCTCAATCGAGTACATCCACAGCCGCGTGATCCAGAAGCGGGATGAGGGCGTGGCCGTGCTGCTGGTCTCCACCGAACTGGATGAGATCCTGCAGCTCTCGGATCGGGTGGCGGTGATGTACCGAGGCCAGATCGTCGACGTGCTGCCGATCGAAGAGGCCACCAAGGAGCGCGTCGGCCTGCTGATGGCCGGCGTCCATCCCGAGAGTCAGGCGGCCTGACAGCCGCTGCTCATCAGCGCAACGCCGCAAAGAGGTCTGGCCCATGAGCGATGCGAAGCCCGAAGCCCAGGAAGCGAAGCCATCCGCCGTCGGCATCTTTTTCGATGAGCTGCGTCGAAGCTCGCTGCTGATCCCCGTTCTGGCGATCGTGAGCGGATTGCTGCTGGGCGGGCTGATCGTGGCCGTCTCCAGCGAGAGCTTCTACGAGGTGTGGTCCACCTCGCCGCTGGAGGCCATCGGCAACGGGCTGAAGGCCGCCTGGGAGTCCTACGTAACGCTCTTCGCCGGCGCGTTCGGGAGACCGTCGAGGATGATCGACGCCGTTCAGGGCGGAGATGCGCTGGAGATCCGGCGGGCCTTCAACCCCTTCTTCGAGAGCCTGGTGAAATCGATCCCCTACATGTTCGCCGGGCTGGCCGTGGCGCTGGGGTTCCGGGCCGGCGTCTTCAACATCGGGGTGGAAGGCCAGATCTTCATGGGGGGCATCTTCTCGGTGTGGGTGGGGTACACCTTCATCGGCCTGCCCCCGTTCATCCACATCCCGTTTGCCTTCCTGGCGGGGGCGCTGGGAGGGGCGCTGTGGGGCTTCATCCCCGGGCTGCTGAAAGCCAAGACCGGCGGCCACGAGGTCATCAACACGATCATGATGAACTACATTGCCTACCGGCTCACCGACTGGCTGCTGCGTGAGCCGATGAAGCGCCCGGGCTCGACCAACCCCATCAGCCCCATCATCGAGGACAGTGCCAAGCTGCCGCAGTTCTTCCCGGATCCCATCCGCTTCCACCTGGGCTTCTTCGTCGCGCTGGCGGTGGCGGTGCTCGTGTACTGGTTCCTGTTCAAGACCCGCTGGGGCTTCGACCTGCGCACGGTCGGCGCCAACCCCCGGGCCGCCCGCTATGCCGGCATGAACATCGTGACCGGCACGGTCTTGGCCATGTCGCTCTCGGGCGCGCTGGCCGGCATGGCCGGTGCCAACGAGCTTCTCGGCGTCAACCACAACCTCTCCCAGTCCTTTTCACCGGGCTACGGCTTCGACAGCATCGCCCTGGCGCTGCTCGGACGGACCCATCCCGTCGGCGTGATCCTCTCGTCGCTGCTCTTCGGCTTCCTCCGCAACGGGGCCGTCCGGATGCAGGCGTCGGCCGGCATCCCCATCGACATCATCTCGGTCATGCAGGCCTTCATCCTGGCCTTCATCGCCGCGCCAGCGATC
>DYJB01000029.1:0-4783 GCA_020723365.1 Candidatus Aquidulcis sp.
ACCGCCAGGTAGACCCAGGCGCCCCACCAGGGAACAGCAGTCGTCGCCGACAGGCCAAGCGGGAGGTCCTGGAGCCGCTGAGAGGCGAGCAACAGGCCGAAGCGGTCCAGGGCCAGCACGGACGTCCCGATGGCCGTCAGCGCCAGGCTCCCCGTCAGGAGCGGCGCTGCCCCGATCAGGGCGGCCCGCAGCGGATCCAGCGTTTCGACCTGGACATAGCCCAGTCGCAGAGCGCCGCCGCGCGTGATCCTCGGCAGGAGTGAGAAGGACGTCGCCCGCACGCCCATGGCCCGGGCCGCCAGCCAGTGTGAAGCCTCGTGCAGCGCCACTCCCGGCAGGAAGAGCAGCGCGTAGGCAATCATCGCCCGCTGGGGCTTGCGCAGCAGGCGGACCAGGAGGTGCTGCAGGCTGCCCGTCATCCAGCGCTGGAGGGGGACCAGCAGAAGGAGTGAGACGAGCCACCAGGCAGCGAGCGCGGGAAGCTCCAGCGTCAGCCTCGCGCCGCGGCGACGATGGCGACGAACTCGGAGGGCTTAAGGCTGGCGCCGCCGACGAGCGCCCCGTCGATATCGGGCTGAGCGAAGAGCTCGGCGGCGTTGGCGGCCGTGACGCTGCCTCCGTACTGCACCCGAATGGACTGCGCAAGGGCTCGGCTGTACAACTCCGCCAGCGCGGGGCGGATCATCCCGCCAATAACGTCATTGGCGCCGCCCGGCGTCGCCGCCTTGCCTGTGCCGATGGCCCACACCGGCTCGTAGGCTACCACCAGACCGGCAGCCTGCTCCTCCGTCAGCCCCACCAGGGCGCCCTTCATCTGGCGCGTCACGACCTCGGCCGTCCTTCCGGCCTCGTTCTCCGCCAGCGTCTCCCCAACACATACGATGGGCACCAATCCGTGCTTCAAGGCGGCATGCAGGCGCCTGTTCACGGTCTCGTCGGTCTCACCGAAGTAGGCACGCCGCTCGGAGTGCCCGAGGATGACGTGCGAGCAGAGCCCCTTCAGCATCAACCCCGAGACCTCGCCCGTGAACGCGCCGCTGTCCTCCCAGTGCATCGTCTGGGCACCCAGCCCGATGCCCGAGCCTGCCAGCCGCGGCGCCAGTGCCGCCAGCGCCACGAAGGGAGGGCAGATCACCCGCTCGACTCCGGTGATCGCTTTGAGCTCGGAGAGCATGCCCTCGAGCAGTGCGGCGGCTTCGACCGCCGACTTGTTCATCTTCCAGTTGCCGGCCACGATCGGAACACGCGTCGTCATGCAGACACCTCTTGGGGCGGCTCGGCCGCCGGGATGGATTGGCTCAGGGCCAAGATTCGGGAAGCGACCCGCAGCTGGCGACTGGCAGCTGGCAACAAGCAGCTAGCCGCTAGCAGCTGGCAGCGAGCGACTGGGCGCTCATTGGCCCGCGTCATGGGAGTGTCACCTCGTACTGCCGCACCGTCGTGCCGTTCGCCACCCACAGCCGGCCACCCGGATCGATAAACAAGCCGTAACAAGGACCCTCGACCTCGACGCGGCCGATCAGCCTGCCATCTTCGCCGAATACCTGCACGCCGGAGAAGTCTCCCACATAGATGCGGCCCTTGCCATCCACGGCGATCGACTGCGGCGAACTCAACTGGCCCGGCTCATCTCCAGCGCTGCCGAATCGGTTGAGGAAGCGCCCCTCCCCGTCGAAATGGAAGACGGCGCTGCTGAACTCACCCAGCACCCACAAGCCCGTCTGACCGTCCGAGGCCACCCGCAGGTTCAGCTCGGGCTCGCCGGTCTGCCGGCTGACGACACCCTCGATGGTGACGACCGCCTTCCCCCCTGGCTCGAGGAGGGCCACGTCGTCGCGATTCCGGTACCAGGCGGTGAGCAGCCTGCCATCCGGGAGCAGTGCAACGTCATTGAAGATGCTTCCCTGCAGGTAGGCTAGCCGGGAGAGCGGCTCTCCCGACTGTCCATCGCGCAGGACAATGCCGCCGTCCTGCCCGGTGTAGACCGCCCCATCGCGGCGAACGGCGATGGCGCGCAGCGGCGCCTCGCCATCGGCGAACCATTGCGTCTGGAACACGCCCAGCCTGTCGAAGACCTGCACCCGACCGCCGTCGTACTCGGCGACGTAGATGCGCCCGGCCTCGTCCATGCCCATGCTGCGGGCGTCCGTGAACAAGCCGGGCCCCGTGCCCTCGCCGCCGATCGTCAGGAGCTCCGGCCCGGGCGGCTTCTCGAGGGACTCGCTCAGGACCGCCATCAGCCAGGCCGGGATGGTCCCGGTCGCCTGCGCCGCTTCGGCCGCCTGGCGGGCGCCAGCCCGGTCGCCGACCGTCCTGAGCAGCTCCGCCTGCACGGCGAGTGCCAGGCCATCCTGGGGGTTCTGGGTCAGCGCCGTGTCGATCAGCTGGCGCGCCGGATCGAGCTCACCTGCCGCGATTTGGGCATGTGCCCCCAGTGGGAGCAGCGCCGGCCAATCCGGCAGAACCTTGTACGCCTCCTCGAGTAGCGTCAGTGTCCCCTGCGGGTCATCGCTCCCGGCGGTGAAGGCCGCCTTGAGCGCGCTATCCAGCAGCCCATCTTCGGCCTCCTCCGGTCCTCCGAGGTACACGATCGCCTTCAGGTAGGCTTCGGAGGCCCTCAGGCTTGCGCGTGACCGCAGGAAGAGCTCGGCTGCCTTGCGATAGTCTCGCGCCGCCAGGAGCGGAAAGCCTGCCTGCGCCTCGGCCTCGGCGACCGCGTAGTGCGCCTCCGGGTCATTGGGCCGCGCCGCCAGGGCCGCGCGCGCCGCCAGGACGCCCGGATCACGCACCTCATCCGTAGCCATGACAGCGGCGGCGGCCGCATCCGGCGAGGCGGGCGGATCACCTTCCCGGTTGCTCGCCACCGCCATCAGCAGGAACAAGCACAGCAGCATGAGTCCCAGCCCGCCGGCCACCCACATCCAGGCGCGGCGACGCTTCGGCTTGGGGACGATGGCCATCGGCGGCGGCGTGGCAGCCGGCGTCCCGGAGGAGGCGGGCGGCGGAGGCGGCGCCGGGGTGTCGGCACGGTCGCCCGGCGCGGGCATGGGCGGCGGAGTCGGCGGCCCGATCAGCGTGTCGGCAGCGTCGAGGCGCGGGGCGGCACCCATCCCGGGCGCGGCCACAGCCTTCAGGAACGCCGCCGACAGTTCTTCGACCGTCGCGTAGCGGTCGGCCCGCTCCTTGGCCAGCGCCTTTAGCAGCACGCGCTGGACGCTGTCAGGGACCCGGGCGTTGATCTTCTGGGGCAGCGGCAGGGGCGTGTAGATGTGATCGTGGATGATCGAGAAGGGGGTGTCGGCGTTGAAAGGCACACGTCCGACGACCATCTCGTACAGCACGACGCCAAAGGAGTAGATGTCCGTGCCGGCGTCCAGATTGCGCTCGCCGCGCGCTTGCTCGGGGGAGATGTAGTGGGGCGTGCCCAGCAGCATCTCGCTCGAGAGCGTCGATTCGCCCGCCTGGGCGATCCGCGCCAGACCGAAATCCGCCAGGTAGATCGAGTTGTCCGGGCAGAGCAGGATGTTCGAGGGCTTGATGTCGCGGTGCAGGATGCCACGTCCGTGGGCATAGCCGAGCGCCTTCCCCATGGCGTCGACGATGCGCAGCCCCTCCTCGCGCGTCAAGGGGCCGCGGCTGAGGCGCGCCTTGAGCGTCTCCCCTTCGATGAACTTCATCACCAGATAGGGGTTGCCGCTGTGTTCGGCGTAGTCGTAGATCGGGACAATGTTGGGGTGCTCGAGCTTGGCCACGACGCGCGCTTCGCGCTGGAAGCGCGCCAGGAAGTTCGGGTCTTGCTTGAAAGCCGGGTGCATGACCTTGAGGGCCACGAAGCGGTCGAGCCCGGCATGGTAGGCCTTGAAGACCGTGGCCATGCCCCCCTGGCCCAGCTGCTCGATGATCCGGTAGGGTCCGACGTTCTCGCCCTGAGAGAATGGCATACCGGCTCCTGTTTCAGAGTCGGCCCATTATAAGGGGACCGGCAATGGCGGGACAATCACGCCGCGCAGGCGGAAGCCAGGCCAGCGGCCGCTCAGGGCGACGACCCGTGGAAGACAACCCGGCGGCCGAGGCGGCCGCCGGGCAGGTTTCGAAGAACGGCGTGCGACTACTTCTTGTTCAAGGCCGCGACGCCCGGGAGGACCTTGCCCTCCAGGAACTCAAGCGAGGCTCCGCCGCCCGTCGAGACATGCGTCATCTGCTTGGCGACACCGGCCTTCTTGACGGCGCTGGCGCTGTCGCCGCCGCCGATGACCGTGACCGCCCCGACGCCTGCCAGGAACTTGGCCAGGGCGAAGGTCCCTTCGGCGAACTTGGGGAACTCGGAGACGCCCATCGGGCCGTTCCACACCACCAGCTTGGCTCCCTTGAGCGCCGCCTGGAAGGCCTCCAGCGAGCGCGGCCCGATATCCATGACGCGCCAACCGGCCGGGACCTTGTCGACGTCGACGATCTGCGTGGCGGCTTCCGCTTCGAACTTGTCCCCCACCACGGCATCGAGCGGCAGGAGCAGTTTGCCCCCGGCCTCGGCGAGGAGCCCCCGGGCGGTCTCGACCGCCTCGGCCTCCACCAGGCTATCCGCCATGGCGTAGCCCTTGGCGGCCAGAAAGGTGTTGGCCATGCCGCCGCCGATGATGAGACGGTCGCACTTCTTGAGCAGGTTCTCGATCACGGCGATCTTGTCGCTGATCTTGGCCCCGCCCAGGATGGCGATGTACGGGTGCTGGGGAGAATCGGTCGCCCGGCTGAGGTACTCGAGCTCCTGTTCCATCAGGAACCCGGA
>DYJB01000029.1:4793-5057 GCA_020723365.1 Candidatus Aquidulcis sp.
GGTGCCGCGCCACCCCCTCCGTGCTGGCGTGGGCGCGGTGCGCCGAGCCGAACGCGTCGTTGACGTAGATCTCGCCCACGTCGGCCAACTGCCTGGCGAAGGCGGGATCGTTCTTCTCTTCTTCCTTGTGGAAGCGCACATTCTCGAGCATCAGCACGTCGCCGGGCCGAAGCGCCCGGGCCATGGCCTCGACCTCGGGACCGACGCAGTCCGGCGCCATCTTGACCGGCGTCTCGAGCAGCCTGCCAAGTGCTTCGGCGGCCG
>DYJB01000029.1:5067-7653 GCA_020723365.1 Candidatus Aquidulcis sp.
GGCCCGCCTTTCGGCCGCCCAAGGTGACTCATCAGGATCAGCGAGGCGCCCTGATCGAGGATGTACTGGATCGTGGGCAGCGAAGCGCGGATTCGCTTGTCGTCCGAAACCGCTCCGTCCTTCATGGGGACATTGAAATCGACCCGCATCAGGACGCGCTTGCCCTTCAGATCGAGATCGCGAACGGTCTTCTTGTCCATGGATCCCTTCCGCAGCCGATCCTCCGCCCAAGAGGCGCGGAGGATCCAGCCGGCGATGGTCACGTTTCTTAGAGCTTCTTGGCCAGCAGGTTGGCCAGATCGGCGGTGCGGACGGAGTAGCCCCACTCGTTGTCGTACCAGGTCACGACCTTGATGAAGTCGTTCTTCTCCTTGCCCAGCACCGTGGTGAAGGGCAGGTCAACGGAGGAGCTGAACGGGTCGCCCTTGTAGTCGATGCTCACCAGCGGCTCATCGACCGCCGCCAGAATGCCCTTCAGCGGGCCGGAGGCGGCAGCGTCGCGGAAGGCCTGGCGCAGCTCGTCCGTGGTCGTCGGCTTCTCGATGACGGCCGTGAAGTCCACCACCGAGACGGTGGAGGTCGGGACGCGCAGCGCGTAGCCGTCGAACTTCCCCGCCAGGTCAGGGATGACCAGCTTGAGGGCCTTGGCGGCGCCGGTGGTGGTGGGGATGATGCTCATGGCGGCGGCGCGTGCCCGGCGCAGGTCGCTGTGCGGCAGATCGAGGATCTTCTGATCGTTGGTGTAGGCGTGGATGGTCGTCATGAAGCCGCGCAGGATCTTGAACCGATCGTGCACGACCTTGACGGCCGGCGCCAGGCAGTTGGTGGTGCAGGAAGCATTCGAGATGACGTGATGCTGGGCCGGATCGTACTTGTCGCCGTTGACGCCCAGGACGATCGTCAGATCCTCGCCTTCGGCCGGGGCGGTGATGATGACCTTCTTGGCCCCGCCCTTGGTGATGTGGTTCTCGGCGCCCTTGACTTCCTTGCCCTTCTTGTTGACCCCGTCCTTCTTGATCGTGAACAGGCCGGTGCCCTCGATCACGATCTCGACGCCCAGATCCTTCCACGGCAGCTTGGAGGGATCACTCTCCTTGAAGGCCTTGATGGCCTTGCCGTCGACGATCAGGCCGTCACTGCCGACCTCGACCTTGCCGTTGAAGCGGCCGTAGTTCGAGTCGTACTTGAGCAGGTGCGCCATCGTCGGCAGATCGCCGATGTCGTTGAAGGCCACGATCTCAAGCGTATCGGGGTACATGTCCCGTATGGCCTTGAGTACCTGCCGTCCGATCCTGCCAAAACCATTGATTCCAACTCGGGTTGCCATTGCGTTTCTCCTATGGAGAGTGAGATCCGTTGAGGGGATGGGCCGCCTGGGCGCGGTCGATCGGGGTCAACTCCAGCGGCCCCGTGCGCTCTTCAAGCAGCCGCAGCAGCACATGCGCCAGTTTCTCGGAATCGTGCCTCCAGGGACGGTCGAGATCGATGACATCCGCCGGGAAACCCGGAACAGCCAACGGCCTGCCCCCGGACAGCGGCACCGGCTGCACCCGCTCCGGAAGGCGGTCCGGAACGTTCACATTCACCAGGATGCCGTCCACCAAGCCGGGACCGACGTGGGCTTCGAGCGCTTCCAGATGCTGCCCACAGTCGAATCCATCGGTCTCGCCGGGCTGTTCCGCCACATTGCACACGAAGACCTTGAACGCCCGGCTGGCGCGAATCGCCTGCGCCAGGTCGGGCACCAGCAGGTTCGGCAGGATGCTGGTAAACAGCGAGCCCGGTCCGATGACGATCATGTCCGCGCTCAGCACGGCGCGGATCGTCTCCGGGTAGGCCGGCGGCTCGCCGGGGTCGAGGTGCACATGGTAGATGCGGCCCGGGAAGTCGGGGATGCGGCTCTCGCCCTGCACCCGCACCGTCCGGGCGTCCAGCGCCGGAGTCTTGTCGGCCACCAGCGCGACGTCCGAGAGGGTTGCCGGGAGCACCTGCCCGCGAATGCGCAGCACGCGGCCCGCCTCCAACACGCCCCGATCGAAGGATCCGGTCACACCGGCCAGGGCGGCGATGAACAAGTTGCCGAAGGAGTGCCCCTCCAGCCCCGGCCCCTCCAGGAAGCGGTACTGGAAGAGCTGCGTCAGCAGGTCCTCATCGTCCGAGAGGGCCGCCAGGCAGTTGCGGACATCCCCGGGCGGCGGCAGGCCGAGATCGCGGCGCAGCCGGCCGGAGGAACCGCCGTCGTCGGCGACGGTCACGATGGCCGTCAGGTTGGTCGTGTGCTCCTTGAGTCCGCGCAGCAGCGTCGCCAGGCCGTTGCCGCCGCCAATGGCGACGACCTTGGGACCCCGTCCCAGGCGCCGGTGTTCGGCGACGACATCCACCACCGGCCTTCCCGGCCGAACAAAAGGCGCCAGCAGCGTCCGGTTGAGCCGGAGCCCGCCCAGGACCAGCAGCCCGATGCCCGCCGCCCCCAGCAGCAGGGCCCTCGCCCAGCGCGGCAGCACCGTCAGGCTGACGGCCGCCAGGAAGTCCGAATCAGGATTGGCGCGGTAGAGATCGAGGAGGAGGTACGCCAGCCCCAGCCCG
>DYJB01000029.1:7663-9299 GCA_020723365.1 Candidatus Aquidulcis sp.
AGCAGTCCGCTCAGGACCACGACGGCCCAGATGGCGAGGGCCCCGGTGAGCACCAACGCCGGCGGCCAAAGCGCCTCGAGGCTTCCCGAGAGGTACGACAGCCCCAGCCCGATCAGGGCCGTTCCCAGAATCATAAGCAGGAGCCAGCGCTTGACTCCGATCCCGGGCTCAAGCCACAGACGCAACTGGCGCCAGACGTGATTTGGCCCCCGATCCGGTCGGGGGCCAGCCGGAGCGGTCTCAGCCACGCTCGCGACTATATC
Source organism: Candidatus Aquidulcis sp. (assembly GCA_020723365.1). Lineage (GTDB taxonomy): Bacteria > Chloroflexota > Anaerolineae > Anaerolineales > E44-bin32 > DYJB01. Next base: position 7,927 of record DYJB01000029.1, read on the forward strand.
AGACTTAAATTGGCCGGTCAACAAACATTCGGCACATGCGCCGCTTGGTTGTCATGTGTATAATGTCGTCACCATACATAAGCGAATGGAGGCAGGGCCATGGCCAGCGTAACGTACGAACACGTCTACAAGCGCTTCGGAGATGTCATCGCCGTCAACAATCTCGATTTGTCGGTGGCCGACAAGGAGTTCCTCGTACTCGTCGGCCCGTCTGGGTGCGGCAAGACGACGGCTCTGCGCCTCCTGGCCGGGCTGGAAGAGATCACCGAGGGCCGCATCCTGATCGGCGACCGTCTGGTTAACGACGTCGCCCCCAAGGACCGCGACATCGCCATGGTCTTCCAGTCCTACGCGCTGTACCCGCACATGACCGTCTTCGACAACATGGCCTTCGGCCTCAAGCTGCGCAAGACTCCCAAGGACGAGATCAAGCGCCGGGTCCAGGAAGCGGCGGAGATTCTGGGCATCGAGGCGCTGCTCGACCGCAAGCCGCGCCAGCTCTCGGGCGGCCAGAAGCAGCGCGTGGCCGTGGGGCGCGCCATCGTGCGCGAACCGAAGGTCTTCCTCTTCGATGAGCCCCTGTCCAACCTGGACGCCAAGCTGCGCGTCGAGACGCGCGCCAACATCAGCAAACTGCACCAGCGCCTGCAGACGACTTTCATCTACGTCACGCACGACCAGGTCGAGGCCATGACGATGGCCACGCGCATCGCCGTGATCAAGAGCGGCCTGCTGCAGCAGCTCGACACCCCTCAGCACCTGTACGACCATCCGGCCAACGTTTTTGTCGCCGGCTTCATCGGGTCCCCGGCCATGAACTTCTTCAACGCCCGGCTTGAGAAGGCCGACGGCGGCCTGGTGGTGGACGCGGGCACCTTCCGCGTCCCGGTCCCGCCGAGCAAGGTCCCGGCCTTCGACGCCCACGCTGGCAAGCCGGTCATCTTCGGCATCCGCCCGGAGGACATCCACGACCCGCACTTCTCACCGCCCGGCATCCACGCCGCACCGGTGAGCGTCAAGGTCGATGTCACCGAGCTCATGGGCAACGAGATCTTCCTGTACCTCCTGGCCGGGGCCTCCAACTTCGTCGGGCGGGTCGACCCGCGCACCGAGGTCCGCACCGGCATGGACACGCAGATCGTCTTCAACATGGACAACATGCACCTGTTCGAGCCCGAGGGTGATCAGCGGTCCATCGGCTAGCCGGCCCGGCCTGCCACCCCAGCCCCCGGGCCCTCGCGCCTGGGGGCTTGTTCATGCAGCCACCTCGCCTGCATTGCGCTACGAGGAAGGAACATGCCTGACTTCAATCTGATGCGCGAGCTGCGCCGCAAGGCGGACAGCAAGATCGTACTGCTGGTGCTGGACGGCCT
>DYJB01000029.1:9309-20913 GCA_020723365.1 Candidatus Aquidulcis sp.
CAAGCCAGGCGGGCCGACGGAACTGGAGGCGGCGCGCACCCCCCATCTCGACCGTCTGGCCGCCGAAGGCACGCTGGGCCAGACGATCCCCATCCGGCCCGGGATCACTCCCGGCTCCGGCCCGGCGCACCTGGGGCTGTTCGGGTACGACCCTCTCGAGTATGTCGTCGGGCGCGGCGTGCTGGAGGGCGTCGGCGTGGGGATCGTGGTCAAGAAGGGCGAGGTGGCGGCGCGCGGCAATTTCTGCACCGTCGACGCCGAGGGCAGGATCACCGATCGGCGCGCCGGGAGAATCGCTTCCAGTGAGGCCATCCCGCTCGTGGCGCGCCTGGCCCAGGTCAAGGTTCCCGGCGTGGAGGTCGAGGTCCGTCACGTGCAGGAGTACCGCTTCGCGGTCGTGATGCGCGGCCCGGGGCTCGAGCCCCAGATCGCCGACACCGACCCGCAGCGCACGGGCGTCGCACCCCTCCCCGCCCGCGCCACCCAGCCGCGGGCCGAGGCCACGGCCGATCTCTTCAACCGCTGGATCGCCGAGGCCCGCAAGGTCATCGCCGACCACCCCAAAGCCAACGCCTTGACGTTGCGCGGCTTCAGCACCGACCCGGAGCTGCCGCGCTTCCCGGAGGTCTTCGGCCTCCGCTCGGCGTGCGTCGCCGTCTACCCGATGTACAAGGGAGTTGCCGAACTGGTGGGCATGTCGGTGCTCAGGGTCGAGGGCGACCGACCCGAGGACGAGTTCGCTGCCCTGGCGAAGGCCTGGAACGACTTCGACTTCTTCTTCGTGCACATCAAGAAGACGGACAGCCGCGGCGAGGACGGGGACTTCGCCGCCAAGTCCGCCGTCATCGAGTCCGTCGACGCCGCCTTGCCCAAGGTGCTCGAGCTCGGGCCGTCCGTCCTGGCCGTGACCGGCGATCACTCGACCCCGGCGAAGCTCAAGACCCATTCCTGGCACCCGGTCCCGTTCCTGCTGTGGGCACCGGCCACCGTCCGCACGGACGACCAGACGCAGTTCGGCGAGTCTGCCTGCGCACGCGGCGGCCTGGGGACCTTCCTGGCTACCGAGGCCATGCCATTGATGCTGGCGCATGCGTTGAGGCTGGAGAAGTTCGGGGCGTAGGGCGCGATCGGCAGTTGAGGGATGGCTCCTTGCGCCTGGAAGCTAGCAGCTAGCTGCTAGCTTCCAGCCTCCAGCAACTAGCTTGTGGCCGCTGGCTCCCAGGTACCCGGTTCTGGCTGCCTGGGCACGAGCCGCCAGCGACGATCAACTGCCGGCATGCGCCATGCGCTGGCTGCCAGTCGCTAGCCGCCAGTCGCCGCCTACCACACTCCCGGCAGGAGCCGAAAGCGCACGCGCTCGGCATAGGCCGTATACCCCTCGAGTTCAGACCGCAAGGTGGCATCCTCCAGACGCGTGCGTACCACCAGGATCGCCACCAGTGCCGCTGCGGGAAGCCAGGCCCACAGCGAGCCGAGCAGAGGCGGTATCGCCAGGTAGGTTGCGATGGCGCCGGCGTAGCCCGGGTGGCGCACCCAGCGGTACGGGCCGCTCGAGACAACGCGGTGGCCGCGTTCCCGCTGGATCCGCACCATTCCGGAAAAGAAGCGATTCTCCATCAGGGCGTACGATCCCAGGATGTAGCCGGCGATCACAACGCCCAGGCCCGCCACACGGGGCAGCAGGTCGAATGCCGGCGACCAGCCCAAGCGCACATCCACTCCCGCCACGATCAGGATCACGACGCTGCCGAGGGCGACCAGAGGGGCCAGCAGCCGATCCCATGGCTTGGCATCGGCGTGCTCCATGAAGCGCGCCCGCTCGGTGATCAAGTCCGGATGGCGGCGCGCCGCCAGCCAGCGGCTGAGCACAAAGCCCACGATGCTCACGACAACGTAGGCCCATGCTTCCCACCAGCTCCAGTTCCCGGTGATGAACAGCGGGAGCATGGGGATCACGATCAGCACCAGGATCAGCATCACCACGACCCGCGGCGTGACGAGCGTCGTTCGAAGGCTCATGCCTTTCCCTCCGCCTCCGGGATGCGAGGTCCGGCCAGTCGGCGAAGCCGCCAGGCACTGAGGCCCAGGAGCAGCCCTGCCAGCAGCACGGTCCCCGCCCCGATGCCGACGAAGGCCGTCAGCCAGAAGCGCTCCGGGAACAGCCGGATGAGCGTGTCGCTGTACAGGAACAGCCAAGTGTCGCCCTCGAAGAAGAGCCGGTGGAACCCGACGAACAGGAACGAGAAGGAAACCGCGATCCCGGCCAACAGCAGCGCCATCACAATCAGCGTCAGGCGCGCCGCCTGATGGAGTGCGCGCCAGGCCGGCCGCCCGCCCGCAAACTGCACCAGGCCGAGGGTCAGCACCGCGGCCAGGGCGACCGCCCCCAGCCAGACGGCCATCGCCTGCTGCACGAGGACCTTCACGTCCTCCATGTGCTTGAGCTCTCGGGCGTTGTAGACCGGTTGGCCATCGTCGAAGCGCAGGTCGCCGAGAAAGTCGATCGGCTGGTCGTTCAGCAGGTATTCGAGGGCCACCTTCGCCCCCTGCAGACGGTCCTCGAGCGTGAAGCCGTACGGATCCTCGGGGAAGCCGGGGAGGGCGTAGTCCAGGCGAACAAAGGCCGGCGTCAGCAGCAGGCGCACGCTGGTCAGCAGGAAGACAACCGGCAGGATCACAAGGAGCGGCCAGCGCAGGGCGCGCTCCAGCCACGGCTTCGAGGTGCGGTTCTCCATGCTTCTCACTCCACCGAGAGCGTCTCGAGCTGCCCACCCAGCACGAAGCGCACGAGAATCGAGTTGATTAACGTCTCCACCGGGGCGCGGTCATCGGTGAAGACGATCTGCGAATCGGGGGTGGGCACAAGGTTGGCGGCGGCGCGCTGCACGACATCCACGAGCAGCGCGGCCGCCCCCGAATCCCGCAGCGCGGCCAGGTTGCGCTTCAGGTTCTCCGCCTCGGTCGGCAGGACGGTGGCGTAGACCATCGTGTTGAAGGTGCCCGGCACATCGACGACGTGCACGCTCGGGAACACGGCGCCGATCGTCCCAACCAGCGCCTCGATCAACCGCCGGTCGTCCGGCGTCCGGCCGACGTTGATGGCCAGCGCTCCGTCGGGCGTCAGATGATGGCGCACGATTTCGAAGAACTGGCGCGTGGTCAACTGCCAGGGGATGTACGGCGGCCGGTAGGCGTCCACGCCGATGACGGTGTAGCGCTGTTCGCTTTGCTCCAACCCCCAGCGGCCGTCCTGGGCCATCGCCTGCAGATTGGGCTCGGTCATGTCGAAGAACCGGCGACCGACCTCCATCACCTGCGGGTCGATATCCCAGCCGTCGATCGGGATCGGCCCATAGACATGCGTGAACTGTTTGGCGATCGTCCCGGCGGCCAGCCCCACGATCCCGAGGCGCTCGACGCGTTCCGGCGCGAAGGGGGCGGCGTTGAAGTAGGGCGCCGCCAGGAAGTAGTCCCACGTGCCGTAGGTTGCCTGGCCGGCGGGATCGTAGACCGAGTGAACCGCCTGGCCTTCGTTGAGCATCAGGTAGCGCACGCCGTTGATCTCACGCACCTGGATGTAGTTGTAGGCCGACTCGCCCTCGTACAGCTGGCCGACACTGGCCTTGATCGGGCCCTGCAGCGCCCAGGCGCTCAAAATCGCCAGGATCACCGGCAGCCCCAGGTGGAGCAGAGCCTGGCGGCGATCCACCGTCAGCAGGCCGATCCAGCCCACGATCATGAGCGCGGAGCTCAGCACCAGGAAAGTGCGCGCCGTCCCGACCTCGGGGATCAGCCAGAGGACGGGCAGGAAGGTGCCGAGGATCGAGCCGAGGGTAGAGATGGCGTACACCTGCCCCGAAATCCGGCCCGCCCGCAGCGGGTCGGTGATGGCCAGGCGGATGACGAACGGCGAGATGCACCCGAGCAGCGTCACGGGGACGGAGAACAGCAGCAGGATGGCCAGGAAGGATCCGGCCATGATGGCCGCGTTGAGCTGCTCGACAGCCCCGGCCGCCCAGCGGAGGACGGGCTGGGCGATGACCGGCACCATCCCGGCGGCGAAAGCCGCCCACACGACGAGCCGATAGAAGGTCCGCGGGTACGGGGAGCGATCGGCCCACCGCCCTCCCAGGAAGTAGCCCGCCGTCAGGTACACCAGGATCAGGCCGATGATGTTGGCCCATACCAGGTTGCTCGTCCCGAACACATTCCCCAGCAGACGGGAGGCGGCCAGCTCGATTCCGAGGGTCGTCATTCCGCCGGTGAAGGCGGTCAGCAGCAGCAGTCGTCGATCCATCCGATCTCCAAGGGTTCAGGCCGCCGGGCGCAGACCGGCGAAGTGCGCCGGCGCAGAGAGCGCCGCCTCGAGGGCGTCGCCGCAGCGAACCACGCGCGTGGGGATGGCCGCTCGGGCGGCCTCGATCGCCAGGGCGGCGTTGTCGGAAGGCGCGCCGAAGGAGGCCGCGTCCAGCAGGATGAGCACCGGCGCCAGGGAGCGGTTGCGCAGCCGACGCAGTGCCGTGGACAGCCCCAGCGCAGCGCTGGGTGTGATGACCAGCACCATCGAACCGCGCGTCAGGTGCGTGTCCTCGATGCGCAGGACATCCTCGACGGCCGTGTCGCCGGCGCCATCCAGGACGGCAAGCGTCTCCAGGGCGCGGATCAACTGCGGCGATCCGCGGTCAGGCTGGATGCTCTGGCGCAGCCTGTCGTAGGCCAGCAAGCCGACCGACCGGTCCTGGCGGAGGAAGTGATGCGCCAGCGAAGCGGCGCAGGCGACGCCGTACTCAAGGCTTGAGGGCGGCAATGAGATGCGGCTGGGCAGGAACGGGCTTTCCGGCCTCGCCTGCTCATCCACCGGTCGCCGGGACTGCGACGCGGCGCAGGTGTCCAGCACAAGCCAGACGTCACCCAGCGGATCGAGCTCGAACTCCTTGACGATCAGCCGCCGGCGCCGGGCCGTCGACATCCAGTGGATTCGGTTGAAACTGTCGCCCGGCATGTAGTCGCGCACGCCGGCGGCGTTGGGCGTGATCTGGTGTGTGGGCTCTGTCACGGCCGTGCCGCCCGGGAGGCGCCCAGAGGGCAGCGGAAAGGCCGGCAGGGTCGTCACCAGCGGCAGCACGACCAGCTGGTGGGTCTCGGGCACATCCCGGGCGACCGGAAAGAGCCCAAACGGGTCGCTGGCATGCAGGCGAGCCGGGCCAAGCCGGAAGCGGCCGCGCTGCGTGCAGTAGGTACGCACCAGCTGTGCCCGCTCACGTCCGGCGCCGATTCCGACCATGACAACCGAGGCGCGGTGATTGGGGAGCTCGGACTGGTCGCGCAGCTCGATCCACAGCTTCGGAATGCGACTGCGGTTCGCCAGACTGATGGCTTCCTCGAAAGGACGACCGACCTGCGAGCGCGAACCGGCCGGGCGCCGGCGGACGGAGACGCCGCGCAGAGCCGTGCGCGACCACAGGAACGAGACGATCAGCACTCCCAGCCACAGGTAAGCAAGGTTGTAGAAGGCCGAGCGACCGCTGACGGCTCCGGCCACCAGGCAGACGGCGCTGAGCAGCGCGACGCCGCGCGCCCGCGAATTCATCGGCCGATCTCACCCCCCGGCACCGGCAGCGAGCGCGTGATCTCCTGCACGATGGCGCGCGTGTCCACGTCGCGCACGCGCGCCGCCGAGCCGACGATCAGCCGGTGCGCCAGCGCCGGGACGGCCAGCGCCTTGATGTCATCGGGCACGACGTAGTCCCGGCCCAGAACCGCCGCCCGGGCCTGGGCGGTGCGGAAGAGCGCCAGACTGCCGCGCGGGCTTGCGCCCACGTAGACGTCCTCATGCCGCCGCGTGGCCGTGACGATCTCGAGGATGTAGCGCTTGATCTCCGGCGTGGCTGTGACGTGGCGCACGGCCGTCTGCGCCGCCATCAAGTCCTGCACCGGCACGGCTTGCTCAAGTGCATCCACCGGGTGGGCGATCTGCTGGGCTTCGATCATGCGGATCTCTTCCGCCGGTGACGGGTAGCCCAGGCTGATGCGCAACATAAAGCGGTCGAGCTGCGCTTCGGGCAGCGGGAAGGTGCCTTCGTACTCGATCGGGTTCTGGGTTGCCAGCACCATGAAGGGCGAGGGCGTCTTGTGCGTTACGCCATCGACGGTCACCTGGCGTTCTTCCATTGCCTCCAGGAGCGCCGACTGGGTCTTGGGCGTGGCGCGGTTGACCTCATCGGTCAGCACGATGTTGGCCATCACCGGCCCGGGGCGATACTCGAACTCGCCGGTCTTCTGGTTGAACATCGATACCCCGGTGACGTCGCTGGGCAGCATATCGGGCGTGAACTGGATGCGATTGAAGCTGCCGCCGATCGAGCGCGCCAGGCTCTTGGCCAGCATCGTCTTGCCCGTCCCAGGAACATCCTCGATCAGCAGATGACCCTGGCACAACATCCCGATCACCGTCAGCCGGATGACCTCCGACTTGCCGACGATCACCTTCTCGACGTTCCCCATCAGGCGTTCGGTCAGCGTCTGGACAGCATGCATCATGCCACTCTCCGGCGTGCGGCCGCAGGGCCGCGCTCGAACCCCAAGTTTACCCCGGCCCAGCTATGAAGGTGTTGCGCCCGGTTCCGGCGCGCTCCGACGCCGGGCCAGCCAACCGCTGCTGAAGCCGGTCGCCAGCACCGCCAGGGTCGCCAGCCACACCCCGATGCGCAAGCTGGCCGGTCGATAGACGAAGTGGACGGTGTGCTCGCCGGCCGGGACGCGGACGGCGCGGAAGAGGTAGTCGGCGCGCCACATCGGCACGCGCTCGCCGTCGATCTCGGCCTGCCAGCCCGGATACCAGGTGTCGGAGAGCACCAACCACGCGGGCGCGGCGGCTTCCACCCGGACCTCGACACGGTTGGCGTCCTTCGTTGCGAGCAGGACAGCCGTCCCCGTGCCGCCGCCTTCCGGCACACGCTCGCCCTCCAGCGGCTCGAGAACGACCAGCGTCTCCGGCTCGAACCCGGGGGCACGCACGAGCGCCAGCGCTTCGTCGGCCGAGGGCGCCAGGACCGCCTCGGGAACGAGGCGGGCGCGCTGCGCGCCGCCCACCGGCAGGTACTCGATCGGAAGAACCCCCGCAGGGGACGGAGCAGCAACCCAGGCGACATCCATGAGGGCGAGCAGCGCTTGCGGCGCCGGATGAGCCTCCACCATCTCCATCCAGATCGCGCTCCGGCCCGGCGCCAGCGGATCGAAGTTGTTCGCCGAAGGCACATCATCGAGCATCAAGGCATTGGGCAACCCGACCTCGCGCACACGGCGCCAGTCGTCCAGCGCGGCGAAGGTGTCGAAACGGTAGGCCCAGTCGAACTTGGCCTGCGTCTCCAGGTCCGCAGGCATGTAGCTCCGGTGTGCGGCCCCCAGCTGGTCCGCCAGCGCTGAGCGCCCCCGGTAAAGGTCGTTGCGCGTCATGGGGTTGAGTCCGGCGCCGGCCAGCACCAGATCAGCAACCACGAGCAGCGATGCGGCCCACGTCCAGGCCGGGTGGGGCTCGTCGCGCCGCAGCAGCACCAGCACGCCGGAGAGCGCCAGCCACAATCCGGCGAGCGAGAGTCCGCGGCTGATGGTGAGGGCGCGCAGCCCCGCCGGCTCGGACACGATGGGGACGAGAGTCGGCGCCAGCCACCCCAGCGCCAGCACCGCGCACGCCCCGGCGGTGCCGAGGCGCGACCAGTACAGGGCGCGGCCTTCGGCACGCTTCCATGCCGATGCCCCTGCCCCGGCCAGCAAGGCCAGGGCGAAGACAAACAGCAGCATCCAGCGCGTGGGCGCCTGGAAGAGGTCGAAGGTTGCCACGTTGCCGAAGAGCCACGGGAAGACCGGCGTGTGGCTGCCGAGGGCCAGGATTGCCGTGACGGCCATAAGCCCGACCAGCAAGCGCGCCAGGCCTGAGTGCGGGGCGCGTCCGCTCAGGCCGCGCAGGGCGCCGACGACGGCCAACAGTAGCGGCAGAACGCCGACATAGACGGCGTCCTCCCAGAAGTTGCCGTAGCCCCAGTAGTCGCCGCTGACCGGGCTGCCGAAGAGCCCCGGCGCCAGCAGCCCAAGGAAGCGCCAGGGCCAGAAGGAATAGGTCATGACGAAGGCCGGATCAAGGCTCTGGGCGCGCTGGGACTCGCGCAGGTACTCTAGCGTTGGGAGGAGCTGTGGTGCGGCGAAAGCGAAGGCCAGCAGACCGGCGGCCGCTGCTCCGATCACGATCACGAGCGCCCGCCGCCAGGAACGCTGGCGAATGATGCGCCACATCATCCAGACGGCCAGCATCACCAGCGTGTACCACGCCGTCTGCGCGTGGCCGGCCGTCCACTGCAGCGCCAGCGCCAGGGCAAGCATCAGCACGGCCGCCCAGCGCCGGCGGGCGCCGCCAGCTGCTGGAGGGTCCGAGGCCAGGCGGTCGCCGGCGAGGATGATCCACGGCAGCCAGGCAGCGGCGGCGTTGATGGAGTAGAAGCCGGCGCGCGCCACGAGGTAGCCGGAGAGGCTGAAGGCGGTGCCCGCCACCACCTGGCCGAGGGCATTCATCTCCAGGCGGCGCGCCAGCCGTGCCATCCCGAAACCGGCCCATGCCAGGTGGAGCGCCACCAGCAGCGTTGAGGCGGCGGCCGGCTCCAGGAACCACAGCAGCGCGTTGGGCAGGTAGAGGACCGCCGATTGGTAGTTGGCCAGCAACGGCGCGCCCATGCCGACCAGCGGGTTCCACAAAGGCAGGTGGCCGCCCCGCAGCGCTTCCAGGGCGAAGGTGCGCCACGGGATGAACTGCAACAGAGGCGTGCCCCAGAAGAGCACGTTGCCCTGCAGGAGTCCGGGACCCAGCAGCAGCGCCGGGCCCACGAGTATCAGCCATTCGAGGCGGTCGACAACTCGCTTCAACGCAACCATCCAGCTCGCAGCCCCGCAGCCGGAGACAGGATCGCCAGTGTACTCTGCGTTCCGCGCGCCGCCGACGGGCTCGGTCCCACGCCGTAGATCGTGTAGCCGCCCTGCGTGTACACAGGGACGAGGGTCTCAGGCACGCGGCTCTCGTCGAACCCCAAGGCGCGCTCGGCCGGTCCGGTAAACACGTAGTCCACCCCATACTCCGACAGCAGCCCCGCAGCCCCAGCGCCGGCGCCCGAGCCCCGGAAGAAGGCTTCGACCCGCGGGCGAAGCGTGGCCAGTCCGGCGCTCTCCGGCCCATGCCCGATGACGACGCGCGCATTTGCCCAGGCCGGGAGGGCATTGCCCGTCGCGTAGGCCGTCAGGACAACGGACGGATCACCAGGCTGCGCATCCAGCCACTCGAAGGCCGCCACCTCGCCGGCGCTTCGGTAGGCAGGGGAGGCGCCCGATGTGGCGGCCAGGAACGACCCAGCCAGCAGGAGGGCGCTGCTGATCAGCGACGCACCTGCCACGCCCAGCGCCAGGCGCCAGCTCCGCTGGGGCGCGACTCCCAGCTGCGAGAGCCCCAGTGCCGCCAGGATGGCCAGCGCCACCCACCCTCCTTCCGGAAGCCGGCGTTGGATAACGGTCGGGGCGTACGCCAGGAGCGGAAGGACCGCCGCCCATCCCGCAAGCAGCAGCCGGTCCGGCAGCGGGTCGGCCAGAGCGCGCCATGCGGCAGGCATGGCCGCTGGCAACAGGATTCCGTAGGCCAGAGCGTAGTGGATCGGATGCGGAGAGATCAGGATATTCTGACTCGCCCAGCTCCGGACGAAGGGATCGGTTCGCAGGATGAGCGTGTAGCCGGCCGCCAGCGCCGCCGGCAATGCCAGGGCGACCAGGGCCGGGCGCACCCGGCCCCACTCCACCGGCCTGCCTTCCCGGCGAGTGACCCTGCGGGCGATGCCCAAGAGCTGGTGCATCCCAATGGCTGCCACGGCTGCGGCGAGCGACAACGGTTGGGTCAGCACCAGTAGCGCAAGCCAGACGGAAGCGCGGGACGCCGCATGGCTCTCCCGGCCGGCCTCCAGATAGGCGTCCAGCCCGAGCAGCAGAAGCGCACGTGCCAGCAGCAGGTGGGGAAAGGTGAGCAGGGCCAGGAAGCCGAAGGTCTCCGGAGAGTAGAGCTCGAGTGGTTGGGTACCCAGCAGTTCGGTTCGCCCGGCCGCAATCACCAGCCATCCGAGGCCGCCGCCGGCGACTGACACGATGGTCGCCCAGCGACGCCAGCGCTCCTCCGCCAGAAAGCGGGCCGCGAAGCGGTAGGTCGCCCAGACGACGAGGAAGATGGCCAGCACACGCGCCGCATGTAGCAGCGCCACGAGCTGCACGTGCATGCCGGGACCCTGCGCCAGCTTGCCGAGCAGGATGTAGAACAGGAAGGCGGGCATGCCGGCTTGCGGCACAGCCGTGAAGGGCGAGCGGAAGAGCCACTCGCCCTCCGCGCCTGCGCGCATCTTGGCGATGTACGAGTTGCCGTCTTCGACTGCCAGGAGCGACCCGGTGAAGCGCATATCGGCGCCCTGCCGCTCGAAGGCGTACAAGAACGGCAGGGTCGTCACCAGCGCCAGGACTGCTCCAAGCGCCAGACACCAAAGCAGCGCGGCTCGGCTCATCGGCGCGCCCACAGCGCCGCCAGCGCCGCCAGCGCCAGCGACGCCAGCGCCATCCCGGCATAGACACTCCAGGGCCTGAAGACGAATAGGACGTCATGTGGGCCTGCCGGCAAAACGATCGAGCGCAGGAGACCCTGATCGCGCCCGATGGGAACGCGTTCCCCGTCCACGTACGCCTGCCATCCGGGGTAGTCCACCTCGCTCAACACAAGCCTTCCCGGGCCCTCGGCCGTAGTCCGGATCCGATTTGGCGACCAGTTGAGCGACTCCACCGGCCGCCATCCGCCGGATGGTTGACCCCCGTCCGGCTCAAGCCACGCTCGCGGACGGGCGCGCTCATTCCGATAGACCCACACGCCTCGACTGGTGGAGAGCAGGCTGAGTCCATCCACCTCGAGTGGGTACGCTGAAACGATCCGTTCCACGCTCAGGCGGCCGAGCATGTCGGCGTCAAGCTTCGGCTGCCAGTCTGCGTAGGGATCGCCCTGCGCAAATGGCGGCAGCGTGACGCTATACGCGACGGACGGAAAGCCCGTGGCGGCGGCCATGTAGTCGCGATACTCAGTCAACTGGAGTGGGCTGACGCCGTCGGCGAGCTCGATGCCACAGCCCTGCGCATAGGGCTGGGGCAGGCTGTAGGAGGGGGAGAAGCTCCGCCTCTCGCCGGCCTGCTCGGCGCTACCCAGGAGGCCGCATGTAGGAGCGTCGGCCCGGGCATCCAGAGACCGCGTCTCGATGGTGAACAGATTCACCCAGCCGAGATCGAGCGCCACGATCGCCAGGAGGAGCGCCGATCCAGTGCGGGACGGCACGACCTGTCCGGATGTCATCCGCAGCACCCAGGCCGTCCCCGCAACCGCCAGAAGAGAGGGTACCATCGCCGCCCAGACAAGCAGCGTGTCCCTTCCGGCGGCTGGCGTCGGGGAACCGAGAGCGCGCGCCAGGCCGATCGCCAAGACCGCCCCTCCGGTGAAGATCGCCGCGAGCCGGGCACGCCTCCCCTCCCGCGAGCCGACTGCCGCCTGTG
>DYJB01000262.1:0-2153 GCA_020723365.1 Candidatus Aquidulcis sp.
GGCGTCGGCCAGACGGTAGTAGGGCCCGGTCCGCTCCACCGGACCGGTGAAGATTTCGCCGTCAGGCATGTTGTACTTGCCGCAGGAGTTGATGAAGGTCCTGCCCTCCACGGACAGGCGCAGGTCGGCGTTCGGCCCGCGCACCTCGACCTGCTTGCGGCCGCGCAGCCACTCGATGAGCCGCTGCTGTTCCTGGCGTTGCCGCCGCCAGCTGGCCACGGCGTCCGGCTCGTCGACGTACATCCCGCCGAAGACGAAGCGCTCGTAGTCCTCCAGACTCATGTCGGCGTCCTGCGCCAGCCCGGAGGTAGGATACAGGCTGAAGCACCAGCGGAACTCGCCGCGCGCGCTGCGCTCGAGAAAGGTCATGGTCAGCCCGGCATGGGCGCGGGCGCGCATTGCCCGGCGGGCGTTGTCCACCCCGGCCAGGGAGCGGGTGTTCTCCCGGCTGCGGAGCATGATCATGGCCTCGAACTCACCTCGCACCATGGCCTCGACACGCGAGACATGCTGGGCCTGCTCGTCATTGGCCTCGCTCAGGAAGATGTCGTCGAAGCCGAAGTAGCCCAGGTAGGTGTCGTAGCCCATCATCGGGTAGGGGAACCCGCCGGCGCGCAGCACCTGGCGCACGACCTCGCGCATCAGCGGCTGCGCCGCCGGGGCGCCGATCACGGCCACGTGATCACGCGGCTTGACCTCGATCGAGTAGTTGACCAGGACGCTGGCCAGTTGCTCCAGACGCGGATCGGCCATCAGGTCTCCTTCTCCCGGCCGCTGGCTCGGGGCGCGGATGCCGGTGGTTAGCCCTCCGGCGGGGGTCCGTACAGCAGCTCGCAGCCGCCGGTGAAGACCAATCGGAAAGACAGGAGAGGCTCGACGTCCTGCCACTCGAAGACCAGCGCGAAGGGCTTGGACGCTCCCGCCCGGATCGTCGTGCGCTCGTCACGCGCCACGGTGAAGGCCGTCTGGTCGTCGATCACCTGATCCCCCGGGGGCAGGACCTTCTCCCCGCTCATGCGCACTTCTCTGAGGGGATTGTCATCGCGCCACGCGATCGGCGAGGCCGTCAGGTAGAGATCGCCCTCCGTGCCATTGTCGATCGTCCAGGTCACAATGTCCCCGAAACGCTCCGGCCCGATCAGGCGCAGCCCCGGGCAGGTCGCCGACTCGACGGGCGTGGGAGCCGCCGTCGGCGCCGGCGTGGGGCTGGCGGCAGGCACGGCGCTTGGCAGCGCCACCAGCGGGGCCTCGGGCGCGGGGGCGGACGGGCTTCCCTGCGGCGTGCCCCCGAAGAGTGTCGGGCCGGCGACCACCGCGGCCAACGCCAGAACCGCCAGCGCCAGAACGCCCACAACGACCCATCCGGCCCGGAGCCCCGTCCGGCGCCTGGCCATCACCTGCGAGGAACCCGGACGGCGCGGCCCCGTAATCACCTGCGTCGGCTGCCGCACGGCTTCGTCGCCGCCGGCCAGTGCCGCCTGGTAGGCTGCGTTCAGGGCCGCCACGTTAGGGAAGCGGCCCTCCGGATCCTTGGCCAGCGCTTTGATCAGCACCCGTTCCAGCGCCGGCGAGACGTCTTTGTTGAAGCCGCGGACGGCCGGCACCGGCTCCTGGATGTGCTGCAGCACGGTGCCCATGGGCGTGTCGGCCTCGAAGGGCAGCCGGCCAGCGGCGATCTGGTACAGGATGACGCCCAGCGAATACTGATCGGAACGGGCATCGAGCTTCTGCCCTTTGCCTTGCTCCGGCGAGACGTAGGCCGGCGTGCCCATCAGCATCGAGCCGGTCAGCGAGGCCGAACCCTCCACCAGGCGCGCCAGGCCGAAGTCGGTCAGGAGCGCGTTCCCTGTGCGGCTGATCAGGACGTTGGCGGGCTTGATATCGCGGTGGATGACTCCCTGGTCGTGAGCGAACTGCAGCCCATCCGAGACCTGCCCGACCCACTTCGCCAGGTCGGGGACCGAAATGCGCTGCTGCACGATGCGGTCGTGCAGCGTGTCGCCCTGCACGAAGGGCATCACCAGGTAGACGAATCCGGACGCCTCCCCGTAGTCGGTGACCGGGACGATGTTGGGGTGGCGCAGGCGGAAGAGCAGGCCGGCTTCGCGGCGGAAGCGGCGCACGAAACGCTTGTCGGACGAGATGGTGGGCGA
>DYJB01000262.1:2163-2610 GCA_020723365.1 Candidatus Aquidulcis sp.
CACGTCCTGCTGCGTGCGGCCGTCGACGGCGCGGTAAACAGTGGACATCCCGCCCTGGCCGACCTGCTCGACCAGGCGATACGTATCCAGGCTCTTGCCGACCAGTCCGGGCATGGGGCGCGTCCTCCCGCCTCCAGGCGAAACGCGCCTGACTCTATCACGGTTGGAGGCGCCCGAGGATGGGGGGAAGGTCCGCCGCTACGGCAGGACGAAGTCGGTCACCTGCGTGCCATTCACGAAGACGGCGTACGACCCGCGTTCGAAGGTCCCGAGCGGGATGCTGGCAGCGTACGGCGTCACGACCTGGATGCAGGCGGCGTCCGTCGGCCGGTCGACGTACAGCAAGACCTGGATGCGCCCCTGGTCGTCACCAGGCGCCACCACCCAGCCCAGCGTGCCGCAGGGATCGGGCAGTTGGCCGGTGACTTCGAGCCGCACCTGCACCGG
>DYJB01000263.1 GCA_020723365.1 Candidatus Aquidulcis sp.
GGCCGACCTGCTGACCGAAGCCGTAGTGGGCAAGACGCTGGACGAGGTCAAGGCCCTGTCGAAGGAGGACATCCTCGACATGCTGGGCATCGAGCTCGGGCCGGTGCGCCTCAAGTGCGCCCTGCTGTCGCTGAAGGTGCTCAAGGCCGGCGTGTACGGGATCGACCAGCTGGAAGCCGATCTGGCCTGACGGGGGACGATGTTCAACTACCGCCTGCCCCAGAACGTCGAACTCGAGTACGTCACCGTGGCGACGGTGGACGAGATCGGCCCCGGCGAGCGCAAGCTGCTGGACGCCGACGGCGAGCCGCTGGCGGTCTTCAACATCGCCGGCCGCTACTTCGCCATCGCCGACCGCTGCTCGCACGACGACGGGCCGGTTGCCGAAGGCGAGATCCACGACCTGACTGTCGAGTGCCCGCGCCATGGGGCGCGCTTCCACCTGGAGAGCGGCAAGGCGCTGACGCTCCCCGCCGTGCTCGATATCCCCGCCTACCCGGTGCGCGTCGACGGCCGGGACATCCAGGTGGGCCTGCCGCCCTTCGGCTAGCCACGTCCGTGACATACGTCACAAGGGATTAAGCTGCCCTCCGCTTATCGCCAGTGAGGATCGCGGTATGATTGTCTGGACTGCGCCGTGCCCGCCCGCAGGGGGGTGCGGCGCGAACTCTGAATCTGCAACCGTGCGATCACGGGAGGAAGAACTCCATGCCGACGAAATGGGTGTACCGGTTCGACGAAGTCGACCTCGCTGAGAAGAAGGCCAAGACGTGGGACGGCGTCCGCGCCCTGCTGGGCGGGAAGGGCGCCAACCTGGCCGAGATGACACGCATCGGCGTGCCCGTCCCGCCGGGGTTCACCATCACGACCGAAGCCTGCAACGCCTACCTGGCCAAGAAGGGCAAGTTCCCCGAGGGGATGTGGGAGCAGACGCTGCGGGCGCTCAAGGCGACCGAGACGGCTTCGGGCAAGAAGTTTGGCGATCCCAAGAACCCGCTACTGATCTCGTGCCGCTCAGGCTCGAAGTTCTCGATGCCCGGCATGATGGACACCGTCCTGAACATCGGGCTGAACGACGACACCGCCGCCGGCATGGTGGCGCTCACCCAGAACGAGCGCTTCGTATTTGACGCCTATCGCCGGCTGATCCAGATGTACGGCACCGTTGTCATGGGCCTCGAACATCGGCCCTTCCACGACGCGCTGGAAGCCGCCAAGGCCAAGGCGGGCACGACCGAGGACTCGAAGCTCTCGGCGGCGGACCTGCGCGAGCTGGTGCGGACCTTCAAGGCGATCGTCAAGAAGCACGCCGGGCGCGATTTCCCAACCGACCCGATGGAGCAGCTGCGCCTGGCGGTCGAAGCGGTCTTCCGCTCGTGGAACGGCAAGCGCGCCGTCGACTACCGCAACGCGGCCAAGATCGCCCACAACCTGGGAACGGCCGTCAACATCGTCACGATGGTCTTCGGCAACATGGGCGATGACTCGGCCACCGGCGTGGCCATGACGCGTTCCGGCAACACCGGCGACCCGGCCATCGAGGGCGACTACCTGACCAACGCCCAGGGCGAGGACGTCGTGGCCGGCATCCGCCTGACCAAGCCGATCGAGGACCTTGCCAAGGAGATGCCCAAGGCCTACGGCGAATTCGCCAAGGTCGCCAAGCGCCTCGAGAAGCACTACCGCAATATGCAGGACGTCGAGTTCACCATCGAGCGCGGCAAGCTGTGGATGCTGCAGACGCGCGATGGCAAGCGCACGGCGCAGGCCGAGGTGCGCATCGCCGTGGACATGGCCGAGGAAGGCCTGATCACCAAGAAGGAAGCGGTCCTGCGCGTCAAGCCCGAGCAGGTGGACTTCTACCTGCACCCGCAGTTCGATGCCAAGGCCAAGAAGGCGGCGGCCAAGATCGCCACCGGCCTGAACGTCTCGCCCGGCGCCGCCGTCGGCCAGATCGCCTTCACCGCCGACCTGGCGGAGAAGTGGGCCAAGGAAGAGAAGAAGCAGGTCGTCATGGTGCGCCCGGAGACCGGGCCGTCCGACGTGCACGGCATGCTGGCCGCCAATGGCATCCTGACCTCGAAGGGCGGACGCACCTCGCATGCCGCCCTCGTGGCGCGTCAGTTCGGCAAGCCGGCCGTCGTGGGTGTGGCGGCGCTCGACGTCGACGTCGACAACCGGCGCATGACCGTGGGCACCCAGACCTACAACGAAGGCGACTGGGTCTCGATCGACGGCACGACGGGCGAGGTCTTCGCCGGCCAGGTGCCGACGGTCGTTCCCGACCTGAATGATGCCTACCTGACCAAGCTCCTGTCGTGGGCCGACAAGTTCCGCAAGCTCCAGGTGTGGGCCAACGCCGACTACCCGCGCGACGCCGAGCGGGCGCGCAGGTTCGGCGCGCAGGGTATCGGGCTGTGCCGCACCGAGCACATGTTCTTCGAGACCGAGCGGCTGCCCTACGTCCAGGCCATGATCCTGGCCGAGACCCTTTCCGACAAGGATGCCGCCGCCCGACAGCGGGATGAGGCGCTGGCCAAGCTGCTGCCCTTCCAGCGCTCCGATTTCGACGGCCTTTTCCGGGCGATGGACGGCCTGCCGGTGATCA
>DYJB01000264.1 GCA_020723365.1 Candidatus Aquidulcis sp.
GTGCCGACTTTTTTTCTAAGTGCCTGAAAAAATTCAGCGCGCCGTGAAAAGGTGCCAGGTTCTTGCCGGTGCAAGTCCGGCCTGGGGGAATTGTCGGTTCGCCCCAGTAGCTACCGAGGCGGCAAGAAGGGAGACCGACTTGCTGAAGCTCTCGGGACATCGGCCCACCATGGGTGGGTCTGCAAGCCGACGGGCCGCAACACGTGTGAAGCCCGAGCAGGCCTCGAAAGGGATGTCGTGAGCGCCGACCTGCCTGAATTACAGGGAAGGCCGTTGGATCACGCAGGAGCAACCGACTGATGACTGCGCGATCGCTCACCGGGGTAGGGGGCGTGGCACGTCGGCACAGAGCATGGCGCAACACGGGAGGCCCATCGCCGCGAGGGGTCGCGTCCCTCAACTCCGCATGTCTGGGGAGACGGCTGTGGGCGTCGGAGGGGCGCACACTACCGTTTGGACCGGCCGGACAGCACAACCGGTCGGGAGGGAAGGCGCCCTGGTTTGGGGTGTGCTTCGACGAGCCAAGGGGCGGGGGATTGGCGTGAGCCTGGCAACTCCATTGAAGCTCCGGCGGCTCCAAGAGGCGCTGTACACCAAGGCCAAGCAGGAACCGGCCTATCGCTTCTACCTGCTGTACGACAAGGTGTATCGGGCGGACATCCTGGCTCACGCCTACGCGCTCGCCAAGCAAAACGGCGGGGCGCCAGGCGTGGACGGCGTGACGTTCGAGGACATTGAAGCAGCAGGCTTGGAGCCATGGCTGGCCGCCGTGCAGGAGGCGCTGCGGACCGAGACGTACCGCCCTTACCCGGTGCGGCGGGTGCTGATTCCGAAGCCTGGCGGCGTGGGCGAGCGCCCGCTCGGGATCCCTCGGATTCTCGATCGCGTGGTGCAGACCGCCGCCCTGCTGATCCTGCAACCGATCTTCGAAGCGGACCTGGAACCCACGGCCTATGGCTATCGGCCGGGCCGGACGGCGCTGGAGGCCGTTCAGGGGGTGCATCGGGCGCTGTGCGCTGGGCACACCGAAGTGATAGACGCCGACGTGTCGAGCTACTTCGACACAATTCCGCACTCGGACCTGGTAAAGTCGCTGGCCCGCCGCATCAGCGATCGGAAGATGCTCCGGTTGCTCAAGATGTGGCTCAAGGCGCCAGTGGCGGAGCGAGCCGAGGGCGGCGGGTGGCGGCTGAGTGGGGGCAAACGGGCCACGCGCGGAACTCCCCAGGGTGGGGTGATTTCGCCGTTGCTCGCCTTGGTCTACATGAATCGCTATCTGAAGGTGTTTCGCCTCCGGGGGCTCGACCGGCGCTACGGGGCGCGCCTTGTCAACTACGCGGATGATTTCGTGGTCCTGTGTCGCAGCGGGGCCGCGGAAGTACTCGCGCAGAGTCGCCGGTGGTTCACCCAGATGGGGCTGACGCTCAGTGAGCAGAAGACCCGGGTGTGCGACGGGCGGCGCGAGGCGTTTACCTTTCTGGGCTACACCTTCGGGCCGATGCGGTATCGGAAGGATGGCCATTGGTACTTGGGGGCGGCACCCGCGAAGAAGGCGGTCAAACGGGTCAAGGGACGCATCCGGCAGATCCTCCGACCGCGTAACCAGGCGCCGTGGGACGAGGTGAAGGAAGAACTCAACCGTGTTATTCGCGGCTGGGCAAACTACTTCTCCTATGGGACCCGGCTCATGGCCTACCGGGCGGTCGATCACTACGTCTGGGAGCGTGTGCGGCACTTTCTGCGGCGGAGGCACAAGGTCCCCTCGCGAGGGACAAAGCGCTATTCCGCAGACGTCGTCTTCGGGGAGCTGGGGGTGTTCCAGCTTCGGCGCTTTCATTTGGAGTCGCCTGCGCATGCCCGGGTGTGAAACCCGTCCGAGAGCCGGATGCGGGAAAACCGCACGTCCGGTTCGATGAGGAGGGGCGAGAAACGCGTGATGGTCCACTCGGCGAAGGGACACCGGACCCGAAAGGGCGGAAACAGTGGGGCGCCGCCGGACCTGGACACGACCGCGCTCGCCCTTCACTCTACTGAACGATGAGACAAAACAGCCATCGAGCTTCGGGGACGTGCTATAGATGCAGTAATGGAACGTATCCAAGCACGCCCCCAAGGAGGCTCGATGGCTACAGACTGTATACCTCAAGTCACCTTCGAATTCCACCCCCAGGCGAAGCCGGTCGTGGCGGCCTTCGACATGGCCCACGCCAGCTCGGACGGCGGCGCGGTGCTGCTCAAGGCGATCGATACGCGGTGGGACCTGACCCGGCGCGTGGCCGCCTGCCTCAGCGATCCGCGCCAGCCCGGCAAGGTGCAGCATCAGACCGTCGAGTTGATTCGACAGCGGGTCTTTGGGCTCGCGTGTGGCTACGCCGACTGCAACGACGCCGCCCGGCTGGCCGACGACCCGATCCACAAGCTGCTGCTCGAGCGCGATCCGCTGGCCGGCCCGGCCCTGGCCTCGCAGCCCACGCTGTCGCGGTTCGAGAACGCCGTGGGCCGGCGGGAGTTGATCGCGATGGGGCGCGTGCTGGCCGACACCGTGATCGAGCACCATCGGCGGCGGCTCAAGGGCCGCGCGACACGGATCACCATCGACCTCGA
>DYJB01000030.1 GCA_020723365.1 Candidatus Aquidulcis sp.
CCATCATTGAGCATGGCTCCCCATTCGGGCAGCGAGAGATCGCCGGCCAGGCCGAGGAAGGTCAGCGTGGTCGTGCCCAGGAAGGCCCAGGCGAACTGGGTCGTGATGAGAGAGAGCAGCTCGGCGCGGGCGTTGGGCATCACATGCCGCAGGGCCACCCAGCGCGAGCCCGCCCCCAGCGCCAGCGAGGCGCGCACGTAGTCGCTCCGTCGCGCCGTCAAGAAGGCGGCGCGCGACAGGCGCGCGAAACCCGGGGCGCCTCCCAGGCCCACCGCCAGGGCGATGGTCGCCATGCCGGGTCCCAGCGCCGCCAGGAACATCAGAGCCAGCAGCAGTCCGGGGATGGACAGGAGCGTGTTGGCGGCCCACAGGATCGCCCGCTCCACCCAGCCGCTGCGCATGGCCGCCGCCAGCCCGGCGGTGCCGCCGGCGAAAGCGGCGAGAGCCGTCGCCAGGATCCCGCTGACCAGGCTGAAGCGCGCTCCGAAGAGCATGCGTGCCAGTAGATCGCGTCCCAGGGCGTCCGTGCCGAGGAGCACACCGGGCGCGGGAGGTGACAGCGGCGCGGCGATGGGCTGGATCGGATCGTGGACGGCCAGGGCAGGCGCCAGGATGGCGGCCAACGCCACCGTTCCCAGCCATGCCACGGCTGCACCAGCCAGGAGTCGCCGCATCAGTCGCTCCGCCTCAGCCGCGGATCAAGGAGCATGCTGAGCACGTCTGCGCCGGCGTGGCTGAGGGTGTAGATCAGGGCCGACAAGACCACCAGCCCCTGGGCGACGGGGAAATCGCCCTGCAAGATTGACGAGACCAGCAGTCGGCCCAGCCCGGGCCGGGAGAAGACCGTCTCGGTGACGACCGTTCCCCCGAAGAGGAAGGCCGCTTCGACCGCGACGAGCGAGATCACCGGGGCGAGCGCCGGACGCAGAGCGTGCCAGATGAGGCGCGGCCCGTGGCGTACCCCTCGAGCCCGGGCGGCGAGCATGAAGGGCGCCGCCAGCGTCTCCTGCATCCCGGCCCGCACCAGGCGCGCAATCGCGCCACACGACGAGAACCCGAGCACGAGCGCCGGGAGGCCGAGGCCCCGTAGGAGCAGCGCCGTGGAACTGCCAGGCGGTCCCAGACGGAGCCCAAGCAGGATCGCCAGCACGCCGCTGAAGGCGACTGGCAAAGCCATGGCCAGCCCCGCAACGCCGGCGGCCACCGGCAGGGTCCGCCGCTGGTCATCGCGAACTGACAGCAGGCCGAGAAGGAAGCCGAGAACGAGGGCCACCATCAGCCCGGCAAGTGCCAGCTGGACGGTGTAGGGCATCTGCGCGCCGATGATGCGAGCGACGGGTTGCCCGGTGTACAGCGAGTCGCCCAGATCGGCGCGTGCCAGGCCGGCAAGGAAGCGGGCATACTGGTGGAGAAGGGGAAGGTCCAGCCCGAGTTGGTGGCGGAGCGCGGCAGCCTGCTCGGCGCTGGCGACCCCCTGCGCCAGCAGGCTGGCCACCGGATCCCCGCCGATCAGCCGCAACGCGAAGAAGGTCAGGCTGACCGCCGCCCAGGCGGTGACCAGGCCGTCGATAGCCCGGCGGCCTGCGGCGGTCAGGAGCCCAGGCGGAGTTCGATCAGGTGGGGAAACCATCCCTGGGCCGAGAAGCGCAGGTCGAGCACGCGTGGATTGGCGACGACCAGGTTGACGTAGTCCCGGATCGGAAGGAGCAGCGCCTGATCGAGGATCAACTGGCCGGCCTCGGCGTAGAGCGAGGCGCGTTTCTCCGGATCCAGCGTCATCTGCGAGCCGGCGAGCAGCAAGCGGTCGAGATCGGCCGACTGGACGTTGGCCCAGTTGTATGAGCCGCCAGTGGTGAAGAAGGGGCGCAGCAGGTCAGGGTCGGTCCCGAACAAGTTGACACCGATGGCGTTGTACTCCCCCGCGACCTGCGCCTCCTTCAGTTGTCCGAAGCTGGCAACCGCCTGCAGGCGGACGCGAATCCCGAGCCGGGACCAGTCCGCTTGAAGGAGTTGAGCCACCTCGGGATTGTTCCCCCAGGGCGGGACGATGACAACCAGCTCCATCGTCTGGCCATCGCGTGCGCGCAACTTCGTGGCCGCATCGATCGTCCAGCCGGCGGCCTCGAGCAGGTTCGCCGCCCGGGCAGGGTCGTAGGCCGGCAATCCAGCGCCGGAAGGGAGGCCGAGGTTGGCGGCGGAGAGCGGTCCACGCGCCACGGGGGAGGTCGCACCGAAGATCGTCTGCACGATGGCCGAGCGATCAGTTCCCAGGAGCAGCGCCTGGCGGACGGCCAGGTCATCGGTAGGCGGCCGGGCCGTGTTGAACAGGAACTGGAGCGGCTGGCCGGGGATGGGCACGGGGTGGAGCGCGAAGCCGCCCTCGCTCGTGAGGCGGGCAGCATCCTGAGGCGGGATTTCGCCCACGATATCAGCCTCTCCGCTCTCGAGGGCCAGGGCGCGCGTGGCCGGATCGGTGTAGAAGCGGAAGATGATCGTCTCGATCGAGGGGCGCGGTTTCCGGTAGATCCCTGGCGCCCAGGCGTAGTCGGGATTCGCCTGGAGCGTCAGGTGATCGTTGGGCACGTACTCCACGAAGCGGTAGGGGCCCGTGCCGACCTGGTGGAACTGGTACTCGGGACCCCACTTGCTGAGGGCCGCCGGCGAGGCCATACCGAGGTAGACCTGGGAGAGCGAATCGAGCAGCGGAGCATAGGGTTCGTCGAGCACGAAGGTGACGGTGAAGTCGTCGACGACGTCGACCCGGTTGAGCGGGCCAAGCATGAAGGCCGCTTTCTGGGAGTGGTGATCAGGGTTGAGCGTGTAGTCCACGTTGGCGCGCACGGCCTGGGCGTCAAAGCGGGTCCCGTCGTGAAAGCGGACATCGCGGCGCAGCGTGAAGGTGTACTCCCTGCCGTCCGGAGACACGCTCCAGCGTTCTGCCAGGCCGGGAACGAACGCGCCGGACTCCGCGTCCAGGAAGACCAGCGTGTCGTAGACCGAAGCGAGCGGTATCCCGAGCTCGGAGGATGCGTTCAGGTGCGGATCCATGCCCGTCGGCGCCAGCGTCAGGCCGTAGACGAGCGTGCCGGCAGGAGCGCTTGGTCCGCACGCCGCCAGTGCCAGCGCGACGGCCAGCAGGGTACCCAGGAGCACAACCCGTGAACGCATGGGGCAGATCCTCTCAGAGGTCCCGGGCCAGGATCATGGCCCCGATCAGCCCGGCCTCATCGCCAAGCTCCGCCGGGGCGAGCCGCAGCCCCTCCAGGTAGGCCGGATGCATGATGTGGGTTCGCAGGGCCCGCTCGATGGGTTCGAAGAAGAGCGGGCCGATGAGGGACACGCCGCCCCCCAGGACGATGACTTCCGGATCGAAGGCGTGCACCAGGCTGGCCAAGTGGCGGCCGATGGCCGATCCGGCCTCCTCGAGCACCGAGCGCGCCAGGGCGTCACCCTGTAGAGCGGCGCGGCCGACATCCTGCGTGGTGACCGCCTCCGGTGCGCCCTTCAAGCGGCGCAGGGCGGACGGCTCACCTTCCATCAGTCTCCGCCGGGCGGCACGCGCAATCGCCGGCCCAGCGGCCACGGCCTCAAGATGGCCGTACTGGCCACAGCCGCAGCGGACGGAGCTGTCTTGCGACTGCATGTGGCCGAGCTCGGCCGCCAGCCCGCGCTTCCCGAGCAGCAGTCGGCCCTCGGAGATCACGCCCCCGCCGATGCCGGTCCCGATGGTCAGGTAGAGCAGGTTGCGAGCGCCCCGGCCGGCTCCATACTCCATCTCGCCCAGCGCCGCCAGGTTGGCGTCGTTGCCAAGGGCAACCGGGCAGCCGAAGAACTCCCGCAGCCGATCTCGCAAAGGGAAATCAAACCATCCGGAGATGTTGGGGGCATCCAGGACGATGCCGCGGTAGGGGTCGAGGGGCCCTGGCGCGCCGACGCCGATGCGTTCGGGGCGCGTGCCTCCCGGCAGGACGGCCTCGATCGCCTGGACGATGCGATCGAGGACCGATTCGGCGCCCTGGCCGCTGGGCGTGGGGATCTTGTGCTGCGCCTGCGCCGGCGGTTCCGCATGCGTGTAGTAAGCGGCACGAGTGCTCGTGCCGCCGAGGTCAACCGCGACAACCGCAGGCATGCGCGCAGTATAGCACAAGTGCTTGCAGTTCCGCCCGCGCCGACTTAGAATGCGCCCGTTGTGACCGAGGACTTGAGCCCCGTCCGCCAGCAGTACTTGCAGATCAAGCGTCAGCATCCCGACGCGATCGTCTTCTTCCGCTTGGGGGACTTCTACGAGACGTTCGATCAGGATGCCGAGATCGCCTCGCGCGAGCTCGACATCGTCCTGACCTCGCGCAATGTGGCCAAGGGCATGCGGGTGCCGATGGCCGGCATCCCCTTCCATGCCGCCGAAACCTACCTGGCGAAGCTGATCGCGCAGGGGCATCACGTTGCCATCTGCGAGCAGGTGGGAACGACGCCCGTGCGCGGGCTCTTCCCGCGCCAGGTCGTGCGGATCGTGACGCCCGGAACGGTGGTGGAGCCCGGCCTGCTTCCCGGCGATGCCAACAACTACCTGGCGGCCGTCGTTCGGGAAGGCGAGCGTGCCGGGGTGGCCTACGCCGACGTCAGCACGGGCGAGTTCGCCGCCACCGAGATCTCCGCCCGCGATCCGCGCGCCGCGCTGCGCCTTGAACTGGCCCGCCTGCGTCCGGCGGAGGTGCTGGTCGCCGAGTCGGCCGCCGCCGACCTGGGATGGGCCGGACACCTGACGGCGCAGCCAGACTGGCGCTTCGAACAGGCCCGCACGCACGAGCGGCTTCAGGCGCACTTCCGCACGTCCCCGCTGGCGGCGCGCGCCGCCGGCGCGCTGTTGGACTACCTGGGCGAGACGCAGGAGGCCATCCTGCCTCTCCTCACGCGCCTCTCGACCTACTCGCTCGACGACTTCATGGTCCTGGACAGCGCCACGCGCCGCAACCTGGAACTGACCGAGACGCTGCGGACCGGGGACGTGCGCGGTTCGCTGCTCGGCGTGCTGGATGTGACCGTCACACCCATGGGGCGGCGCCTGATGCGAACGTGGCTGGTGGCGCCGTTGCTCGATCGAGAGCGCATCCAGCGCCGGCATGAGCAGGTGCAGGCGCTGGTTGCCAACGGCATGGCACGCGCCGAAGCGCGCGCCGCGCTGCGGCCCCTGGGCGATCTCGAACGCCTGGTCAATCGCGCCACGGCCGGCCTGGCCACGCCGCGCGACCTGGCATCCCTGCGCGAGACACTGCGGCGAATCCCCGGCGTGCAGCCGGTGCTGGCCCTGGTCGGCGGCGGAGCTCTGGAAACCCTCGCAGCGCAGATCGACCCCTGCGAAGCGCTGCTGGCTCTGCTGGAGCGGGCCGTGGTGGATGAACCCCCGGCGACGCTGGCGCATGTCGGCGTCATTCGGCCCGGGTACGCCGAGCGCCTCGACCGGGTGATGGAGTCCTCCCGGCACGCGCGCGATTGGATTGCCGGCCTGGAAGCTCTGGAGCGCGAACGCACGGGGATCAAGAGCCTCAAGGTCGGCTACAACCGGGTCTTCGGCTACTACCTGGAGGTGACGCGCGCCAACGCCGCCGCCGTCCCCGCCGACTACATCCGCAAACAGACGCTGGTGAACGCCGAGCGCTACATCACCCCGGAGATGAAGGAGTACGAGGCTCTGGTCCTGAACGCGGAGGAGCGCATTGGCGAGATCGAGGCCGAGATCTTCGGCGAGCTGTGCGAGGAGATCGGCCGGCAGGCGGCGCGCCTGCTGGGAACGGCCCGGGCGCTGGCACGCCTGGACGTCGTGGCCGCCCTGGCGGACGCGGCCGTTGCCCGCGGCTATGTGTGCCCCGAGATCGTCGAGCAGGACGTGCTCGAGATCCGCGACGGGCGGCACCCGGTCGTGGAGGAGTTCCTGCGCGGCGAGCGATTCGTGCCCAACGACGCAGCCTTCGAGGAGGGGGAGTGGGTGCGCGTGATCACCGGCCCGAATATGGCCGGGAAGAGCACCTACCTGCGGCAGGTGGCGCTGATTGTGCTGATGGCGCAGATGGGCAGCTTCGTGCCGGCGCGGTCAGCCCGCCTCGGCCTGACAGACCGGATCTTCACGCGCATCGGCGCGCAAGATGAGATCCATGCCGGCCAATCGACCTTCATGGTCGAGATGGTCGAGACGGCCAACATCCTGCACCATGCCACCCGGCGCAGCCTGCTGATCCTCGATGAGGTTGGACGCGGCACCAGTACCTACGATGGCGTGTCGATCGCCTGGGCGGTCGTGGAGTACGTGCACAACCACCCGCGCTTGCGGGCGCGCACGCTGTTCGCCACCCACTACCACGAGCTGATCCGCCTGGCCGAGCTGCTGCCGGGGGTGCGCAACTACAACGTGGCCGTGTCGGAGGAGGGGGGCCAGGTCGTCTTCCTTCACCGCATCGCGCCCGGGGGTGCCGATCGCTCGTACGGCATCCACGTGGCCGAACTGGCCGGGCTGCCGCGGCCGGTCATCCATCGTGCCCAGGAGATCCTGGCGCAGCTGGAAGCGGATGCCGGACAGGTGCGCTCGGAGCGGGCCCCCATCCGCCAGCTGGCGCTCTTCCCGCAGGACAACCCGCTGCTCAGCGAACTGGAGGCGCTGGATGTGGCGTCTCTGACGCCGCTCGAGGCGCTCAACCGGTTGTTTGAATGGCAGCGGCGCTTCGGCCGCGAGCCGGAGCCCCCCGCCGATTGAGGCGCTCCACGCCCAGGCTAGAACAGGCCTCGGATGACGAGCAGGGCGCCGAACAGAAGCAGCGGCACGCCAACGATAGCCCCCACGACCGTGGCGCTCAGCAGCGCGCCGACCAGGACGAAGACCAGGCCGAGGATGACGGCGACCAGCCGACCGGTGAGGGCCAGGATCCCGGTGAGCAGCCGCCACAAGGCGACGAAGGGCCACAGGTACCACGGGGTCGGTTTGCGATCAGCGTTCACATTGTCCCTTTCTGCAGATGATGCTGAAGGTCACGGCACCGGGCGGCGGAATCCCGCACGCCAGCCACAGAATACCACGCCGGGCGAGGGATTCCGTGAAGCCGGCCTGACCGGCGGCTGACGAAGGGTCGCATGCCGGGCGCCGCGCCAGCGGAAATGGTCTTTACACCGGCGCGGATGCGTGCTAAACTGCGGAACTGTAGGTTGCGCGTGTAGTTCAGTCAGGAAGTCGAAAGACCACGGCCTGAGCGAACGCATGCTCGGGCCGTGTTGGCAAGAACCGGGAAACCGGGAGCCCGACCGCTGACGAACGAAGCAAGCGCCTAACACCCATTTGCCCGAAGGAGGCAGGTCCATGGCAGAGCGTGTTGTCGGCACCGTGAAGTGGTTCAACAGCGGCAAGGGCTACGGCTTCATCGCCCGTGAGGGCGGCCCCGACGTCTTCGTCCACTTCACGGCGATTTCGGCCGAGGGTTTCCGCACGCTGGAAGAGGGTCAGAAGGTCGAGTTCACCATCGAGCAAGGCCAGAAGGGCCCGCAGGCCAGCAACGTCGTCCTGATCTAATCCGACATCGACCGCCCGCGCCCCGCCCCCGGCGGGGCGCTTTGATTCCGGGAAGGAATGCCGGGCGGCACGCCGCCCGCCGGATGGGCGGGCCGGCGCGGGCGCAAGGTGGGCATGCGCCGCGCCGCTAGACCTTCTCGCCGCACTCCGGACAGAACTTGGCCTTGGCCGTCAGTTTGGCGCCGCACTTGGCGCACTTGTCGCCCCGCTTCAGCTGCGTGCCGCAGCCGGAGCAGAATTTGGCGTTGGTCTCCTGGGGCGCACCGCACTTGGGGCAGGAAGCGACGATCGTCTCGCGCCAGTCGCCCTCCGCCAGGCGCTTGTCCTCTTCGGCCATCTTGGCGTGGGCCCAGACCTCCTCGGTGGACCGGCTGGCCTGGGCGGCGGACATCTCGACGCCGAGATCGGGTGCGCATTCCTTGCACAGCCCGCGCTTCTCGTTCCAGCATGCCTTGCGGCACACCCAGGACGAGCAGCGTGGGCACTGGACGAAGAGTGGGCGGACCTCCTCGATCGCCTGTTGGAAGGCCGCGTCGTGTGCCTTCTCCCAGGCCGCCGAGCGCACCTGTTCCCCCACTTCGGCGGCGCTGCTGAACACGCCCCCGAACAGATTGCTGGCGGCGTCCAGCGCCGACGAGACGCCGCCCACCGCCCACGGGCGGAAGCGGGTCTTCGTTCCGTTGCCGCATCGGCCGCAGCTGAACTCGAACTGGAAGCCCTTCTCGGTGCTGGTGTCGCTGTAGTTGGAGTTGAATTCGATGATGTCGCTCATGCATCCCCTCCCCACACGGCCGTCGAAGGACGTGCGCGCTGCAATCGGCGGACTCGGAATCCGACTCTAGCACGCCCCCGGCTTGCTGGCCTCGATCTGGGAGCGCGCCCGGGGCACGCCGCAGCTACCGGGCGTAGACCCATTCCTGAAACAGCGTCGTCAGGTCGCAACCGCACCGGCCTTCCGCCAGGGCCCTGAGCTCCTCCGGCGTAGCCAGCTTCCAACGGTAGGTGGCGGTGTACTCGCCGAGGAAATCCTCGAAGGGCCCCGCGCCCATCGCCTCCTTCAGCGCCACGAAGAACAGCGGACCGCGCCCGTAAACGATGGCGCCATAGGCGCCCTCGGCGTACTCGGCCACCGGAAGCCCGATGGGGATCGGCTCCCGATCGACGCGCTCCCACCGACCGTAGAACGAATCGAGCATGCCCTCGGCGCCCTGGGAACCGTAGGCCTCCTCGTAGTACTGGAGCGTGGCGTACTGCGCCAACGCTTCATCCAGCCACGGATCGTCCAGCTGATCGTTGCCCACCAGGTTGTAGAACCACTCGTGGGCGGTTTCGTGCACTACGACCGACTCCAGTAGGACGCCCTCCGGCGCCGACTGGAAGTCCTCTTCCGGAGTGAGCAGGCGCTGGTTGAGCGCGAAGGCGCCGGGATACTCGATCCCGAGGGCGAGATTCGGTGTGGCGACGATGTCGAGTTCCGTGTAGGGATAAGGGGCGTAGAGGCGGCTGAAGAGCTCCAGCGATCTGGCGGCAATGTCAAGCGCTCGTCGGGCAGCGGCCTGCATGTCCGCCGCCGCGCAGGTGCGGATCGAGGTTGGGCCGGCCTGCCGGGTGAGTACCTCGTACGCGCCGCTGGCCGCCAGGTAGAAGTCACGCGCAGGGGCCAGGGCGTAGGTAACCACCTGTTGTCCGTCGGCCTGGCTGCGCTCGATCTGGCTCCCGGAGGCGCACACGACGATTTGTTCCGGGGCACGGACGCGCACGAGGAACAGGGCCGCGTCGGCATAGGTGAGGTCCCCGTAGGGGGCCGGGATCCCGACGTTCCACCCCTCGTCGTCATAGACGGCGACCATCGGATAGCCGTGCGCATAGGCCAGCACGCCGGAAGTGCTGGCCAGAACACCGTAGTTGAGGTCGAGCTCCTGCGGGACGCGCACGCTGAACTTGAGGCGCAGCACGACGCTCTCTCCAGGCGCCAGCCCGTTTCCCAGCGGCACCATCATCCAGCCCCCGGCTTCGCCCTCGTCCGGCGTCACCCCCTCACCGTTCAGGTGCACGGACTCGACCTCCATCTCGCCGCCGAGCAGGTTGGGATACAGGTGCAGGGCGATCTGGTCGAGGGGCGCCGCCTCGTTGTTCGTGTAGAGGATCTCTTCAATGCCTTCCACGACGGTGAGATCATCGGACAGATCGAGGTCGAGATGGTAGACCGTGGCAGCGGGCAGAGCGTCCAGGGACTCGGCCTGGGACTCGACCAGGCCCACCAGGAATGGACCTGGGTCCCTCCAGGCAGTCTCGAAGAGGGTCGGGCCCGGCACTCCCTCGCTTCGAGCCGGCGCGGGCTCAGGTGTCGCCGTCGGTGTGCCACAGCCCGAGAGCACGGCTGTCAGCGCCAGTGCGAGGATGAAGAGCGTTTTCACGCGCACCTCCGGTTCGCGCCACGGAGGGGGCGCGCCGAGGATCAGCTCGAGTGAGGGCTGATCAGTTCGGCGTACTCCTTCGAGACCGGCGCGGCGTTGTTGAGGCCCAGGGCCGCCAGGAGCTCGCTCAGCAGCGCCGCCTTGTTCTCGGCGTCGCGGCGTGACCAGGTGCGGCTCTTGAGCTCGACGTAGAATCCGGGGAGCGCCGGGCGGGTAACCCGGTCGATGTTGACATAGAACTCCTCGCCCTGGTATGAGATCAACCAGCGAAGACGGTCCTTGGTGACCTCCGACTCCAGGGAGGGCTTGAAGTACTCCCGGTAGAAGCGCAGGCTGTGCTTGGCGGGTGCGATGAAGCGCGAGCGCGAAAGCAGCGCCGCATTCGGATACTCCGCTTCTTTGGCCGGGCCGGTGAGGGTCAGGCGGTAGCGCACATTGAAGACGTTGCCGCCCTCGTCGATGAACTCGTCCTCCCGGTGGCGCAGCCGCTCGCGTTCCTCGGCGCCGAACGAGAAGTAGGTGTCATACTCGTGGTAGTGCGCCTTGCGCACGACCTCGACGGCCCCGGACTGCATCGCCTGAAGCACCGGCTCGGCATCATCGATGTGGACCTTGAGCTGCACCTCGTAGCTTTCCTCTTGCTCGGCGCCCCCGATGGCGATCAGCTTCGAGAGCACCGATCCCTCGCGGGCGAGCAGGAAGTGATCGATGCGCCGGGCGTACTCGCCGGCCGCTTCCATCAGCGGCCCGACCTGGACGCTGAGCAGCCGCCGGTCGCGCATCAGCCAGCGGCCGTCGACCATCACGTCGCTGACGTCGGTCGACTTGGCCGAGTAGATCAGGCGGGAGTAGACGGCGTCCGGCTCGCGCTCGAAGCGCGGCCAGGCGTGCACGCTTTCCAGATCGACCAGGATCAGGTCGGCGCGCTTGCCGGGCTCGAGCGTGCCGCATCGGTCGCCGATGTGCAGGGCGCGCGCCCCCAGGCGGGTGGCCATGGCCAGCGTTTCCCGGGCCGGCAGCGCGGTCGGGTCGCGGCTGACCGCCTTGGCGATGAAGTTCGCCAGGCGCATCTCCTCGAACAGGTCGAGGTCGTTGTTGGAGGCCGGTCCGTCCGTGCCGACGCCGACGTTCAGCCCGGCTTGCAGCATGCTGGCGACCGGGGCGAAGCCGGAGGCCAGCTTGAGGTTGCTGGACGGGTTGTGCGCCACCCCCGCACCGGCGTGCTGCAGTGTGTTGATCTCTCCCTCGTCGATATGGACGCAGTGGGCCGCCAGCACCTTGGCCCCGAACAGCCCCTGCTTCTTGACCCACGGGATGACGGGCATGCCGTGCTCGGAGCGCCAGTCGTCGACCTCCTGGGCGGTTTCCGCCAGATGCGTGTGCAGGGGGACGTCGAACTCGGCCGCCAGCGCAGCGCACGCCTGCAGGATTTCCGGCGTGCAGGTGTAGGGTGCGTGCGGCGCCACCGAAGGGACGATCAGGCGGTGGTCCTTCCCGCGCTCGATGAAGTCGCTGGTCGCCGCCAGCGAGTCCTCGAAGGAGGAGGCATCCGGCGTCGGAAACTTGAGCACCGTCTGTGAGCAGACGGCCCGCATGCCGACCTCGGCCGTGGCGGCGGCCACGGCGTCCTCGAAGTAATACATGTCCGCAAAGCAGGTGATGCCGCCGCGGATCATCTCGGCGCAGGCCAGCAGCGTCCCCAGGCGGACGAAGTCCGGCGAAACGAACTCGCGCTCGACCGGCATCATGTAGCCGAGCAGCCAGACATCGAGCCGCCGGTCGTCGGCCAGGCCGCGCAGCAGCGTCATGGGCACATGCGTGTGGGCGTTGACCAGGCCGGGGAGCAGCAGGCGGCCACCGCAGTCGACCACTTCCGTCGCCTGCCAGGTGCGGCGCAGCTCGGCTTCGTCGCCGACGGCGGCGATGGCGCCGCCCAGCACCGCCACGGCGCCGCGCGGGTAGGCGGCGTAGACGTCGTCCATCGTCAGGACGTAGGCGTTGCCGAGAATGCAGTCCGCCTGGTTCATCCGCCGTTCCTCCGCGTCCCGGGGATTATAGCCCAGGCATCGGGCGCCGCGCCCGCGCGCGGCGTGGAGTAGAATCGAGCCCGAGGTGGAGCATGCGCGCAGTTGATCTGATCGTCAAGAAGCGTGACGGAGTCGAGCTCACCCCCGACGAGATCCGATTCTTCGTGCAGGGATTCACGCGCGGTGACATCCCCGACTACCAGGTGGCGGCCTGGGCCATGGCCGTGCTGCTGCGCGGCATGACCGCCGGGGAGACGCACGCACTGACGCTGGCTCTGGCCGATTCGGGCGAGCGGCTGGACCTGACCGGCGTGGTGCCCGTGGCGGTGGACAAGCACTCCACCGGCGGCGTGGGCGACAAGACGACGCTCGTCGTCGAGCCGATCGTGGCTGCCTGCGGAGTGCCGGTGGGCAAGATGTCCGGCCGCGGGCTGGGCTTCTCCGGCGGCACGCTCGACAAGATGGAAGCGATCCCGGGGTTTCGCGTCGACCTGACGACGCAGCAGTTCCTCGCTCAGCTGCGGACCGTCGGGCTGGTGCTGAGCGGGCAGACGGCGGAGCTGGCGCCGGCCGACGGCAAGCTCTACGCCCTGCGGGATGTGACCGGCACCGTGCCCTCCATCCCGCTGATCGCTTCGTCGGTGATGAGCAAGAAGATCGCCTCCGGGGCACAGGCCATTGTGCTGGACGTCAAGGTCGGGGTGGGGGCCTTCATGCCGACCGTGCCCGAGGCGTCCAAGCTGGCACGCCGCATGGTCGAGATCGGGCGGCTGGCGGGGCGCAACGTGGTGGCCCTGATTTCCGACATGAACCAGCCGCTGGGTCACGCGGTGGGCAATGCGCTCGAAGTGCGTGAGGCGCTCGACACGCTCGCCGGCGGAGGGCCACCGGACTTCCGCGAACACTGCCTGCACGTGGCGGCTCACATGCTGGTCCTGGCCGGGCACGCGCCCGGCCTGCGCGCCGCACGCGCCTCGGCGGAAGAGGCGCTCGACGGCGGCACGGCGCGCGAGAAGTTCCGCGCCCTGGTGGCGGCGCAGGGCGGGGACCCCGCCGTGATCGATGATCCATCCCGCCTTCCCAAAGCGCCGGTCATCGAGATGGTCCGCTGCGGCAAAGGCGGCTACCTGGCGGAGGCGGACGCTCGACTGATCGGGATGACGGCGGTCGCCCTGGGTGCGGGCCGGGCGCGCAAAGGCGACCCGATCGATCCGTCCGTCGGCATCGTTGTTCACGCCAAAGTGGGCGACCGGCTGCGCGCGGATGCTCCCCTTTACACGCTGCACGCCTCGGACCCGGAGAAGCTGCGCGCGGCGCGGCAGCAGGTGGCTCCGGCCTTCAAGCTGACCTCCCGCGCCGTTCAACCCCTGCCGCTGTTCTATCGCACGGTGCGCTGATCCTGGGGCTAGCGGGCGCCGATTGCGGGGTGGCCGAGCCGCTGCTGCGGGCGATGCGGGCGGCGGGCCCGAACTACCGGCAGGCACGAGCATGCTGCGGTCGTCGGACCGAACGGCGTGCAATGCCTCGGGGCCCAGCGCTCGCTGGCCTGGCGTCTGTCGGCAAACGCCTGAGTCCCGGCCCGCTGGCTCCGGCGGCAGGGCTGGCTGGAGTCCTCGCGGGCGAGAAGGGATGACGGGAATCGGATCGCCCGGCGCAGGTCGCCGGGCGATGAGATTCCGGACAGCGGAGCCCGCTAGAGAGCGCCTGAGCCGACGCGGCGGGCGAGGTGGCCGATGACGGTCGAGAGCGGGTAGTCCTCCGGGCAGGCGTGGTCGCACATGCCGCAGCCACCGCAGGAGGGAAGCCAGGACGACTCGAGATCAGTCATGTGCGTGCCCTCGGCGGTGGCGCGCCAGGCATCGGCGAAGAACGGGCAGGAGCGCGAGATCCAGTTTCGGCAGTTCTCGCACCGGCGCAGATGCTGCACCAGGCCCTCCAGCGTCGCCTCGCCTTCCTCCAGGTGGGACTCGGCGTAGGCGCGCGAGCGCTGGCGCCACTCCCGGAGTTTCTCGATGACGCGCTCGCGCCGGGTCAACAGATCGGCCGACGGCGGGGGCGCCTCCCGCCAGCCGACCTGCTCCGCCAGTGCCTCATCGCGGAAGCCGAGGATCAGGCTGTGGTTGGTTTCCAGGCCCAGCACGCCAATGAGGATGTCGGCATCCGAGGGGTAGGGCTGATCGCACGCCTGGCAGGCAGGGCGGAGCCGGCTCGGCAGGATGCCACCCTGGGCGGCGAAGTGAAGCGCTTCGTCGGTGATCCGTTCGATGAAGGCGGCGTGCTGCACGCGCCAGTCGAAGTCCTCGTGGGGGAACGTCGCCAGGCAGTCGGGGCTGATCAGGAGCAGGCCGGAGAGGTTGAGCGACTGGCGCCGGGCGAGCTCACGCAGGCTGCGCAGCTCGCACGGGCGCAGTACGGCGGCCAGGCGCTGGTGGGGGCGATCGGCGGCCAGCGCCGCGATGTGGGGCGCCGTGTTGAGCACCATCAGCGGGGCGAAGGGATCGGCGCGCTTCAGGTCGGCAGGATCGGTCAGCAGTGCCGGGCGCGGATCATCCTCGCCCGCCGCCCAGGCCGGGACGAACATCCCGTCCAGCGCGCTGCGCTCCCAGATCTGCGCCAGAAAACGACGCGTCGTCTCGAGCGGGCCGCTGGCATCGACGGAGAGCAACTTCTGGAGCGCCATCCCGCCTCCGCGGCGAGCGGACCGAGGGCTCAGCCTTGCTGGCGCTCGGTCAGCACTTCGGCGATGTCCTTGACGGCGACGCGCTCGCCGGCGCCGCCGGTGCGGATGGCATCGTCGAACATGATCAGGCAGTAGGGGCAGGCGGTGACGATCACGTCGGCCCCGGCCTTCTGAGTCGCCTCCTCGAATCGGCGCTTGTTGATGCGCGTGGTGGGGTCGGTCTCCATCCACATCTGTCCGCCGCCGCCGCCGCAGCAGAAGCCTTCCGCCCGGCTGCGGGGCATCTCGGTACGCTTCACGCCCGGAACGGCGTCCAGGACCTGCCGCGGTTCGCGGTACAGCCCGTTGTAGCGTCCCAGGTAGCAGGAGTCATGCAGCGTGAGCGTCTTGCCGTCGGTCGCCGGCGTGAAGCCCTG
Source organism: Candidatus Aquidulcis sp. (assembly GCA_020723365.1). GTDB lineage: Bacteria > Chloroflexota > Anaerolineae > Anaerolineales > E44-bin32 > DYJB01. Next base: position 15,093 of record DYJB01000030.1, read on the forward strand.
GAGCTTGCCGGATTGGACCAGTTCGGCCAGCAGCTCCGTGTGATGCACAACCTCGAACTCGGCACCGAAGTGCGGGTACTCGTTCTTGAGCGTGTTGTAGCAGTGGGCGCAGGCGGTGGCCATGCGATTGAACTTGACCCCGGCGAACGTGGCCAGGTTTTCCTGGGCCGCTGTCTGGAACAGGTACTCGTGACCGAGCCGCCGGGCAGTCTCGCCGCAGCAGCCTTCGGCCTGGCCGAGGACGGCGAAGTCGACGCCGGCCCGCTGCAGCAGCACGGCCAGTTCGCGTCCGGCCTTCTGGCTTCGGACGTCGTAGGCGTAGGCGCAGCCGACGAAGAGCAGGACGTCGGTCTCGTCCCCCGGCTGCAGAACGCGTACGCCCAGTTCACTCACCCAGGGGGCGCGCTGCGCCTTCTCCATGCCCCACGGGTTGCCGCGGCGCTCGATGTTCGTCAGCGCCTCGCCGACGGCGCCGGGGACCTCGCCGGTCGTCAGAGTCATGTAGCGGCGCAGGTCGACGACGGCCGAGACGGGGTCGATGAACAGCGGGCACACGACCAGGCAGTGGCCGCAGGTGGTGCACATCCACGGCGTTTCCTTGGCGATCGTCTCGCCCAGGATCGGCTTCAACTCCTCGCCGGGCTTCTGCCCGAAGGTGGCGTGGGCGTTGACCTGCAGATCATGGATCAGCGTGCGCGGGTTGTAGGGCATGCCGCTGATGGTGGCCGGGCAGACCGACTCGCAGCGACCGCACTGCACGCAGGCATCGAAGGACACCAGGGAAGGGCTCGCGAATTCCGTGGCGTTGGCGACGCCCAGCTTCTCGGTGTTCTCGATGTCTTCGATCGTCGAGAGCTCGCCGTCCCGGCGCGCGGGGCGCACGAGGATGTTCAGCGGCCCGACGAACAGGTGCCGCATCTTGGTGAACGGCATGAGCGCCACCAGGCCGAGCGAGACGACGACGTGGCCGGCGATCAGCCAGTCATGCACCGGCTGGCCGACGGGCCCGCTGAGCCCCAACCAGACGGCAGTGGCGTTGCCGATCGGCGACCAGGCTCGCCAGGCCGGATCGACGGAGCCCATGCGGAAGGCTTCCGTCAGGAAGCCCAGGACGGCGATGGCGGCCAGCAGGACGAGCGCCGCCCAGTCTTCCCAGCGGTTGACCAGGAACTTGGGGCGGAAGAAGAGCCGGCGGAGGGCGGCCATCAGGACGCCGACCAGGATCATCCCGCCGGCGATGACCATCACCAGTTCGAAGCCGAGGTACCAGCCCCCCTTCGGCCAGGGAATGGTGAAGGGCACGAAGAGCGGGTACTGCAGCAGATTGACAATGGTGCCGACGATCTGGATGGAGACGCCCCAGAAGAGCATGAAGTGCATCACGCCCGGGTAGAAGCGCGACAGCACGCGGTCCTGAACGACGGCGTGCAGCAGGAGCTCGCGTGCGCCGCGCAGCCAGGCCTGCCTGCGGGAGACGGTGGGTGGGGTGGAGGGCAGGGCGACGGCCTGAGTGGTCACGCTTCACCCCCGATGTACAGGATGTCGTCCTTGGTGAACCACGGGACAGGCTTGAGGGCCTTGGGCGGCGGGCCCGAGATCACCGAGCCGTCGTCGGAGCGGAAGAAGCCGGCGTGGCACGGGCAGACGATCTCATCCTTGACGCCGTCGTACTTCACCAGGCAGGCGAAGTGCGTGCACACGGCCAGGTAGGCTCGCATGCCGGCCGGCGTGTTGAGCACCAGCGCCGGATAGCGGCCGTAGCTGATGGTGCGCGAGTCGCCCACCTTGAGCTCGCCCGCCGGCCCCACGGGGACCGGCTCCGACGGCACCTCCTCGAGCTTCGCCGGCCAGAAGTACGCCAGTGCCGGTGCGGCGAAGGCGCCCAGCCCGAGCGCGCCGAACAGGCCGTAGACCAGCTTGATGAACCCTCGCCGCGTAACGCGCGTCGTCGTCTGAGTCATCGTTGGCTCCCTGTCGATCTCGGGCGCGCTAGGCGCGCATGCCCATCACGGTCAGGATGGCGATCCCGGCCATGACCACCAGCGTGAGCAGGATGCGAAAACGGCGTGCGCGTGGACTGTCGCTGCGCCGGTCGAAGAACGGCCACAGAAGGATGGCGATGATCCCCAGGATCGGGAGCACGACGCCGATGTTCTTGGGGACGTACTTGAGCATCTCCTGTAGGAAGACGAAGTACCAGTGCGCCTTCACGTGCGGCGGGGTGTTCATCGGGTCGGCGCGTTCTTCGAGGCCGATGGGGAAGAAGGTTCCCAGGACTCCCACCGCCAGGACGACGGCCATCAACCCGACGGTGACCCACGCTTCCGTCGTGATGTGGGTGGGGAAGAAGGGGATCGTCTTGTCTTTGTCGGTCAGCTCGCTCATCTCGGTCCTCCGCGCGGGCCTAGAGCGGCCGGGCGATGCCCTGGCGGCGGATCATGAAGAAGTGGGCCACCAGGAACAGGATGATCACGGCCGGCAGGACCAGCACGTGCAGGGCGAAGAAGCGGCTCAGGGTGACGGCCGTCACCTCCCAGCCGCCGCGCAGGAACACCAGCGCCAGGTTGCCGATGCCCGGCTCGGCGCCGGCGATCTCGGTGGCGACGGTGCTGGCCCAGAAGGCGGTCTGATCCCACGGGAGCAGGTAGCCCGTCAGGCCGAAGGCCAGCGTGATGACCAGCAGGAACACGCCGCTCATCCAGTTCAGCTCGCGTGGAGGCTTGAAGGCGCCGGTGATGAACACGCGCAGCATGTGGGCGACGACCACGACCACCATGCCGTTGGCCGACCAGTGGTGGATGGCGCGGATGGCCGAGCCGAACAGGACTTCGTTCTCGATGTACAGGATGCTGGCGTAGGCGCCTTCAGGGGTCGGTTGGTAGTAGAAGGCCAGCATGATTCCGGTGATCCCCAGCACGGCGAACAGGGCGAAGCTGATCCCTCCCAGGCAGTAGTACCAGGCCGTGGCGAACATCGGCACCGGCTTGGAGAGCGCCTTGCCCAGCGGCTCCTTGAGATGGAAGCGCTCTTCGGTCCAGTCGACGGCGCGCAGCAGCAGCGGCTTCCAGGGCGCCCGCGTCGTCCAGTTGCTGGTCATGCGCCAAGTGCCGTAGCCGAAGATGGCGCCGAAGACGGCGAAGACCATCCAGCGCCCGAACGGATAGAACAGAGCCGTGATCTCGCCGGAGAGGTGACAGTGCTGGCAGGTGTCCTGGGCCGGGGGGGGCGGCGCCTCCGCCAGGGCCGAGGCCTTGAGCACCTCAACCGGAGACGCGGCGCTGGCGGTCGTGGCTTCGGCGCGCGGGGCGCGCGTCACGAAGGCGATCACCATCACAACTGCGAAGGTCAACAGGGCAACTGCAAGTCGCCGGAAGGATCTCATGCGGCCTCCCTCGGGCCCGAGGAGGACCAACGGCGCGGCCCTCCACACGTGGCTGAATTCCACCTCAACGGTAGCGGTTGGGCCATAGCGCGGGCAGTGCAAGGCCTCCCGCCTTTGCCGGAGAATCGTCATCGGGGAACTTTGAGAGGAAGATTGTCACCTTCGTGTGCGCGGGATGTCGCAGGAAGGAACGCGTCGCCCCGCCGACGGAGCGTGCCCCTCCAACCGATGGTTGGCGATGTGGACACTGCTGGAATCGGTTGCAGGGTACCGCTACGGGCAAGCGTTCTGGAGGTGTTCTTCGAAGGTCTCGGCGAAGACATGCCGACCCGATCCGTCGCAGCCGGCGCGGAAGTACAGAAACGGAGAGGCGGCGGGTTCGGCCACGGCGCGCAGCGACTCCAGTCCGGGGTTGGCGATGGGTCCCGGCGGGAGACCGATGTGGACGTAGGTGTTGTAGGCCGAGGCGATCTGAAGGTCGTCGATCGTCAGCCCCGGCTTCCACCACGAGCCATCCGGCTGGCGGCCGAGCGCGTACTGGACCGTAGGATCCGCATCCAGCCGCATGCCCAGCGCCAGCCGGTTCAGAAACACCGAGGCGATCATCGGCCGCTCGTCGGGGATCACGGCTTCGCGCTCGACGATGGACGCCAGCGTGACCGCCTGGTATAGGCTCAGGCCCTGCCGTGCAAAGCCGGAGCGCATCTCGGAGGTGACACGCCGATCGAAGGACTGCAGCATGGCGCCGATCAGATCGATTGCCGTCGACTGCGTGTCGAGGTAATACGTGTCCGGAAAGAGGAAGCCCTCGAGCTGCGTGGGGCCGGGGAGTTCGGGGAGCAGCGGCGAAGGCACCAGGCCGGAATGGGCCGAGTCAAGGAAGTCCTGCGGCGAGAAGCTCACGCCGGCGCCCGGCAGAGCCTCGGCGATCTGCTCCAGGCGCCATCCTTCTGGCACCGTTACAACAAGCGGTGGAAGCGTGGCGCGCTGCAGGGCTTCGGCCAGCTGGCGCGTCGACATCGTTCCGCTGAGTAGGTAGTGCCCGGCCTGGATGGTGCGATCGATGCCTCGGTAGCGGAGATAGGCCCGCATCAGAACGGCGTCTCGGACAATGCCCAGCTCCGTCAGCTGGGCCAGGATGCTCGAAGCGGACTGTCCGGGCAGGACTTCGACATCCAGCGGCTCGACGGCCGCGCCGGCCGGCTCCGCGAGCGCCGTCCGCCGCATGTTGAGGAAGGCCGCCAGCAGGCCGCGCTGGAGGGGGTCGAGCGCCGGATCGGCAGGCCCCAGGTCCGCAGACGGTTCCGCCAGGGTCAATCCGATGAGCGCCGCGCCGGCCACCAGACCGCAGGCCACCGAGATGGCCAGCAGGACCAGGCAGGCACACCCTCGTCTAGGCCGATCGGCGCGCATCGAGGTACTCCTGGAGGAAGACCGCCGCGGCCCGCGCGTCGATCATCGGGTCGCCGTGCCCACGGCGCGCGGCGGGGCGCCACGCCGCGAGTGTCGATCCGCTCTCATCGCAAGTGTCCACGGCCAGATCCGTCTCGGCCCGCAGTGCCTCGGCCAGCCGCAGCCCGCGCCGGGCCTGAGGGCCGATGGCGCCGTCCGAATCCAGCGCCAGCCCGACCAGCAGCAAGGCGGCGGCATGCGTGCCGGCGCGTTCGAGAATTGCCCTCACGTCCGCCTGGCGAGATGTGTGGCGCAGAACCTCCAGCGGACGGGCGATCGTGCCCGTCGGATCGCTGATCGCCAGGCCAATGCGAACCTCACCCGGGTCGATGGCCAGGACGGGCGCCTTCACCGGGCTTCCCATGCGTAGCGGACCTCGAGCCGCACTTCCAGCCACGGCAGCACTGGCCACCAGGCTGGCCGGAGGGTGACGACCGGTGAGGACGCCAGCCCCTCGAGCTTGCCCAGTTCAGACGCTGCGTCAGCGACGCTCAGACCTCGCGCCCTCCGGCGAACCTGCTGCAAGACCTGGGGCGAATAGAGTTCTTCCTCGACCTCGACGCTCAACACGTCGGGGTGTGCGGGATCGCCCGTGGCCTGGAGCATGCGTCGGGAGCCGGGGACGGTGCGCGCGCCTGTGCCCTCCCGCTCAGCAAGCGCCTTCTCGACCGCCGCCTCCAGCTGCGAGGGCCGGTAGGACAGCGCCGCGATCTCCAGCGTCATCTCGAGGCCGACCGAGTCGCCGGCCGCGCCGAGCGGACGGTAGCGGACGCCCTGCAACGCGAGCGGGATGAGCAGGATGATGATGAGCGCGTTGAAGATTACCGCGGAAAGCATC
>DYJB01000265.1 GCA_020723365.1 Candidatus Aquidulcis sp.
GGGGCGATCACGGGCAGGCCGTTGGCCTTCCCCAGGGCGAAGTCCTCGGCGCCGCAGCCGGGAGCGATGTGGACGATACCCGTGCCTTCTTCCTCGCCCACCTCGTCCCACAGGATGACGCGATGGGCCTCGGGCGCGCCCTGAGCCATCGGGGCCGGCAGCTCGTCGAAGGGGCCGCCATAGCGCCAGCCCTGCATGGCTCGCCCCTTCAGCTCGGCTTCCACCGTGTAGGGGCCCTGCAGCATGGCCAGCGTCCCGCGACTCAGGTAGAAGGCCTGCTCTCCCTGGCGGGCGCGCACGTAGTCCAGCTCCGGCCCGACGGCCGCCGCCACGTTGCTCGTCAGCGTCCAGGGCGTTGTCGTCCACACCAGGAGCGACTCGTTCGGCCGATCGCGCAGCGGGAAGCGCAGCGTGATGCTCGGGTGGGTCAGTTCCTGGTAGCCCTCGGTCACAATCTCGTGCTGGCTGAGGCCGGTTCCGCAGCGGGCGCACCATGGCATGACATCGTGGCCCTTGTAGACCCAGCCGCGCTCGAAACACGACTTTAGCATCAGCCAGATGGTGTAGTTGTTCTCGTCCGAGAAGGTGAAGTACGAGCCCCCCAGCTCGGGCAGCCCGAGCCGGCCGATGAGCTCCTCGGGCGTCCCGCTCACCGGCCCATCCGCTCGCGCGAGCGTCAGTTTCCTGCGCGGCTCCTGGCCCAGAGCCTCGCTCAGCCGGCGCAGTTCGGCCGGATCGTTCCAGTCCATCCAGTAGCCAAGGCGGATGCTCTGCTCGGTCTGCACGCCGGCGTACTTCAGCACGCGCTGCTTGCACAGGGTGACAAACTCGGCCAGGCCGAATGATTCGATGTCGCGCTTGGTGCGGAAGCCCTTCTCGCGTTCGACGTTGACCTCGACCCACAGTCCCTGGCAATCGAAGCCGTTCTGGTAGCGCAAGGCGTGGCCGCGCATGGCCGCAAAGCGCTGGAACAGATCCTTGTAGGTCCGGCCCCAGCCATGGTGGACGCCCATGGGGTTGTTGGCCGTGATGGGACCGTCGATGAACGACCAGCGCGGGCCGTCACGCCGCAGCCGGCGGAGCTTCTCAAAGGCCCCTGTCGCTTGCCACCACTCCAGCACCTCGTGCTCCTGGGCGACGAAATCGACCTGACTGGCTACGGGTTTGAACACGCCTCACCTCATCGATCGAGGGCGACCACCAACCGCTTGTTGATGGCGCCCTTGCTCTTGTAGTCCACGATGCGGATGCGCCCCACTTGTCCCGTGTCGCTGACGTGGGTGCCGCCATCCGCCTGCAGGTCGAGCCCGACGATCTCGACCACCCGCACCTCCTGGATCCCCGCCGGGAGCAGGTTGATCTTGGTGCGGATCAGGTCCGGGATCGCAAACGCTTCCGCCCGCGGCAGGCTGCGGGTGCGCACCGGGCGCGCCGCCTCGACCTCGGCCTGGATGCGGGCCTCGATCTCGTGCACCAGCTCCTGCTGCATGCGCTCGAACTCGAAATCCATGCGCCCCTGGAGCGGTTCCATATTGCCGCCGGTGACGCTGGCGCCGAAGTCGCGCCATACCACGCCGCAGAGGATGTGCATCGCCGTGTGGGTCCGCATCAGGGCCTGGCGGCGGTCCCAGTCAAGGGACGCTTGAACGGATTCGCCCGGCGCCGGCGCTTCGCCCTCCAGCTGGTGCCAGATCCTGCCTTCGACCTTCTTGGCGCCGCGGATCGGGACGATACGCCCCTGGACCGAGAGGCGGCCCACATCGCAAGGCTGGCCGCCGCCGCCCGGGTAGAACGCCGTCCGGTCCAGCTCGATGCCGTCGGGCCCGACGGCGACCACGCGGGCCTCGAATTCGCGCAGGTAGGCATCCTGGTAGTAGAGCAGTTCGGTCACCCTGGCCTCCGCTCCCATGAACAAGAACCTCCCGTCCCACCAGGGACGGGAGGTCAGCTCCCGCGGTACCACCCTGCTGCCCTGTCGCCAGGGCCCTCGTTCCGGTGCCGCCGCTTGCCGCGGCGAGACCTGCGCGCAGTGTAACGGCTGGCGAGCCCGGCTCCCCTACTGACGCCCCGCTGGGGCGCGTTCCGTTCGCGGCTCCGGAGGGATCTTCCGCCTGCTGCGGCGCCCCGGCTCCCACCATCCCCGGGTTCGCTGCCGCCGCCGGACAGGCGTACTCGTCTCCATCAACGCCCGGCAATCGATTGTGGCGGGATTATCCCACGCGCATCGGCGCGGGTCAATGGCCGAGAACACGCACCGAGCGGCGGCGCTCCTGGTGAGCCAGCCGCACCTCGCCGAAGAGATCCAGCAGCCCACGCGCTTCCCGATGCAGTTCCGCCAGGCGCGGGTTCTTCACCTTCCACGTCCCGCGCAGCTGCTCGAGCACCAGCCGGCTGTCGCCGCGCACCTCAAGGGCCACGTCGGCAGGCCGACGCCCGGCGGCAGCCAGAACGGTCTGCAGCCCCCGGAGCCCGGCGATCAAGGCCTTGTATTCGGCGTCGTTGTTCGTTCCATGGCCGAAGGTCAGGCGGGCGACCGGCTGCGGCGGATCGCCGGAGCGCTGCAGCCGATAGGACCCGTAGGCTGCG
>DYJB01000266.1 GCA_020723365.1 Candidatus Aquidulcis sp.
CTGCATCAGTTGCGCCAGCGCCCGCTGGAGGTCGCGGGTGGTCTCTTCCCCGAAGGTCTGCAGCTGCACGTAGGCGATCCCGTTCTCCAGCATGCGGCTCTCGACGCTCGGTATGTTGATGCTGCCTCGGGTAACGTCGACGTCGAAAGGCTTCTCGACGCCCTCCCGCTGTATCGTGAGGCGGACGGTGGTGCCCTGGGGGCCCAGAACACGCTGCACGACCAGGCTGGGGTCGATGCCGGTCATGTCCTCGCCATCCACAGCGATAACCACGTCGCCGGCCCGCAGCCCGGCCTTCTCGGCCGGCGATTCCGGCATGGGCGCCACGATCGTCAGGTACTTGCCGTCCGTGTCGACCCAGGCCCCGATGCCTTCGTACTCGCCGCTCAGGCCGATGCTGGTCTGCTCGTATTGCTCGGGGTCCATGTAGGTCGTGTGCTCGTCGCCTAGGGATTCGAGCATGCCGCGGATGGCGCCCCGCATCATGCTGACATCATCCACGGGTTGGTCCACATAGCGGGCATGAATGATGTCCCATGCTTCCCAGAAAGGGGCGATCAGGGCTGCTCGATCCGCGCCTGGGCTGCCTGCGGCAGGCGTCCCTGCCGCGACCTGGAGCATCGGGGCCGCGTCGAGTCCCACCAGGCGGGAGGCGCTTTGCTGAATCTGGGGCGAGAGGCCCCCCACGGCGAGCCCGGTCCCAAATAGCCCGACGGAAAGGAGCAGCCCTACGACTACTCCTAGTGTGATCTTGCCAGCGTTGCCCATCAGTGCACCTCGGTCCATTCAGCTGGCAGGGTAGCACAGCAATATAAGAACTCTATGAACAGCCACCGGGGCAGGCGGCTGTTTCAGGTCTGGCGGTCGAGATGGGCGGCGGACCAGGCGGATACGAGGGCGGGGAACGCCTCCGTCCCCGCCGCTTCGACGTAGTCGAGGATGGCCTGGCCGTCGAAGGGGTAGAGGGGATGACAGGAAGTCGGCCATGCTCCGCGGGGGCACTCGACGACGGCCCGTACGGCCTGGCCAGGAATGTCCGCCTGGTCGAGTCGGTCGACGAGGCGCTCTGCCGTGACGATGACCGTGTCGGCCACCATGACGACCTCGCGATCGACGCCCCAGTGCCCGTTCAGGCGAGTGTTGCCTCTCCGATCGGCCTCCAGGGCATGGACCACGGCCACGTCGCAGCGAATGGCTGGAAAGGCCGTCAGCTCTTCGCCCGAGTACGGATCGACGACCGTGCGCACATCCGGCCGCAGGGAAGGGAGATCGGTGCCGATCCAGGCGGTGGAGGGTATGAACCCTACCCCGGACATGGCGGCGCGAATTCCGCAAGCCAGGCTGGATTCTGTCTCCTCCTGGATCTGGAGTGTGCCTTGCGAGGCAGCCTGGGTGAAGTGGGGCGCAAGGCCGAACGCTTCCAGCCCAACGTAGCAGGCACGGATCCGCTGAACCATGCCAGCCGAGATCAGCACGTCCGTCTCCAACCCGCCGGTGAACGGGAGCAAGGTCAGGCCGGCCGGCGAGCCTGAACGAGCGAAGTGCTGTAGAAGGGCCATGGTGAAGGCCATCGGGCGACGGTAGAGCGTCACGCCGCCCAGCGCGAGCGTGGCACCGTCGCACACCAGCCGAACGGCTTCCGTCAGCGAGGTGGTCTTATCCATCGATCGGCTCCCGCAATCGGGGCAGGGCGGCGACGAGATCGTTGATGCGCTGGATGTGGACGTCGGCGCCGCCGTCGGCCGGACCCGGGCCGACAAGCACGGTCGTCATACCCATGGAGCGAGCGGGATGGAGATTGCGGGGCAGATCGTCGGCCAGGACGCAGGCAGCCGGGTCGTCCACCCCGGCGAGCGCCATCGCCCGCTGGTAGGCCGCCGGCTCGGGCTTGTTGACCATCTCGAGCGCGAACAGGTCGACGATGGCGTCGATCTCGTGCGTGATCCCCAGGCAGGCCAGCACGCGCTCGGCATGTTGCCGGTTGGCATTGGTGAAGACCACGCGCTGCTGAGGCAGTTCGCGGAGCATGCCGGCCAGGTCGGGGTCGCGCTCAAGCATCTCCTCCAGAGGGACGGCGTGCACGAAGGCCAGGTACTCCTGCGGGTCGACGGCGTGGTTGTGCCACAATCCGTTGAGGGTGGTGCCGTACTCTTCGAAGTAGCGGCGGCGCAGGCCGGTGGCCTGCTCGTAGCTCAGGCCGAGGCGATCCATCATGAAGACCTGGATGCGCTCCCCGATGGCGTTCCACACGCCGCTGGCCGGCGGATAGAGTGTGTCATCCAGATCCAGGAACGCCACACGGTAGGACATCAGAACGGGTCGTCCTTGGTCCATACCCGGATGGTGTCCTCGGGCGGGGGGAGGCGGCGGCCGACGGCGATCCACCACAGGACCAGGGCGAGGACGGCCAGGGCCGACGCCAGGCCGGTCTCAAGCCACGCCTGTCGGAAGATGGCCCAGCGTACGATCAGGATGATGAGGGGGACGGGAACCAGCAGGATGATCCAGCGGCGCCGGTGGCGCTCGCTGCGCAACGCGATCAGCGCCAGGGTGAAGAGCAGCCCTCCCAGCCCGAG
>DYJB01000031.1:0-1620 GCA_020723365.1 Candidatus Aquidulcis sp.
GGTGATCATCGGGGTGACGCGCGACCCGCAGTTTGGCCCGCTGGTGATGTTCGGGTCCGGCGGAGTCGAGGTCGAGGGGTTGAAGGATCTCGCCTTCGCGCTCACCCCGCTGAGCCGGGGCGAGACGGAGGCGATGTTCGAGGGGACGTGGGCGGGTCGACGCCTGAAAGGGTTCCGCAACATCCCGCCGGCGGACCGCGAGGCCGCCATCGAGGTCCTTCGGCGCCTCGCCCAGTTGGCGGATGATCTGCCGCAGATCTCCGAGATCGAGGTCAACCCGCTGCGCGTCTTCCCCGGCAAGGGCGGGGCGGTGGCGCTGGACGTGCGCCTGCGACTGGCCGAATGACCTCGGCCTGGTGGGGTAGCCCGGCAGGGGCCGAGAGTCGAAATCGATAGGTGCGCAGCGGGAGCGTGCCGACAGTTCTATCGTGAGGAGAGCCTGATGGCAGCCAAGCGGACAGCAGGTTTGGCTCTGGCGGCGCCGTTCGTCATCACCCTGTTGGCCTGTCGAGTGTTCGCAGACACGGCTACCGATGTGCCTCCCGATGCAGGCGCCTCGCCGCCGGCGACGGTCCAGTTCAGCCAGCCCTCCGGAAAGGTCATCTCCCCGGAGGCGTTCACGTACCTGGGAGCGTTCCGCTTGCCGGGTGGCGATGAGCGTCCCACGACCTTCGCCTACGGCGGCAACGCCATGACCTTCTCACCGGACGGCGACCCGAATGGGCCGGACGACGGCTTTCCGGGCTCGCTCTTCCTCACCGGGCATGCGCGCCTTCCCTACGGCGAACTTCCCAACGGCGACCAGCTGGCCGAGATCACGATCCCGGCGCCATTGGCGGCCGATAGCATCGAGGCGCTGAACCAGGCCGAGTTCGTGCAGGCCTTCGCCGATGGCGCCCGCGGGCAGTTCGCCGGACTGGACGAGATCACCCGCGTCGGCCTGCTCTACCTGGACCGTCCCGCCACCGGCCCGCGACTTCATCTGGCCTGGGGGCAGCATCTGCAGCCGGAAGGCAGCCTTGCCACGCACGCCTGGATCGCCACGAACCTTGACGATCCGGAGTTCACCGGTCCGTGGATTCTGGACGCTGCGCTGCCCTACAGCGTCAACGGCTACCTGTTGGAGATCCCGCAGGCGTGGGCGGACACCTACACCGGCGGTTACCCCGTCGGCACCGGTCGCTATCGAGATGGCGGCTGGTCGGGGATGGGCCCGGCGCTGCACGCCTACCGGCCCTGGATAGATGACTCGGGGAGGCCGGCGCGTGCCGGCAGCACGCTCCCCGTCGTCACGCTGCTGCAGTACGAATCGTCGGAAGCAAGCGAGAGCTTCGAGGGCGCCCTGGTCGGCTACCAGCACGCGGACGAGTGGGAGGGCGCCGCCTGGTTGACGACGCCCGTCGGCGACTCGGCCGTGCTGTTCGCCGGGACGAAGAGCAGCGGCGACAAGTACTGGTACGGCTACGTGAACCCGCAGGGCTCCGACCGGCCGTGCGTCGACCAGGAGTTGGTCGGCCAGTACACGGTCTGCCGCCGGGCGGATGGCACGCCCTGCCCGGATTCCGATCTGCAGGAGTGCGCCGGCCACACCGACTATCGCGGGTGGTGGAGCACGCGCTT
>DYJB01000031.1:1639-17397 GCA_020723365.1 Candidatus Aquidulcis sp.
GATCCGGCGGACCTGGCACGCGTGGCAGCCGGCGATATCCAGGCCTGGGAGCCGCAGCCGTATGCCCAGGTGCGCATCGACGACGTCCTCTTCCACAATCCGTCAGGGGTCGAGCCCGACATGCTCGGTACGGGTGAACAGCGCCGCTTCCGCATCGGCGAGGCGGCCTACGACCGGGCCAACGGGGTCCTCTACGTTCTGGAGCTCTTCGCCGACGGGGCCAGGCCGGTGGTGCACGCCTGGCGCATCGGCTGACCGGGCGCGTATGATGGGCGAAGGTGTGGGGCTGGGACGCGGGGCGGCAGGGGGACGCCCCTAGGCGAAAGTGCGCGCCAGCTCGGCCGCCACGCGGGCGTTGTTGCGCAGCAGCGCCAGATTGGCGCGCAGCGTGTCGCCGCCCGTCAGATCGGCCAGACGCGCCAGCAGGAAAGGTGTAATGTCCTTGCCGCGCACACCCTGAGCCTCGGCCTGTTGCAGCGCCTGGCGCAGGACCGGCTCGACGGCCTCGGCCGGAACGGCATGGTCTTCCGGGCAAGGCACGCACACCAGCACGCCGCTCTGCAGCCCTATGGCCCACTGAGCTCGGATGAGCGCCGCCGCTTCGGCGGCGTTGTCGACCCGGGCGCTGACGCGCAGCCCGCTGCTGCGGCTGAAAAAGGCCGGGAACTCGTCCGTGCCCCAGCCGAGCACCGGTACGCCGGCCGTCTCGAGCCACTCGAGCGTGCGAGGCAGGTCGAGGATCGCCTTTGCCCCGGCGCACACGACGACCACGGGGGTGCGCGCCAGTTCAGGAAGATCGGCCGAGACGTCGCTGGGGTCCCCGCGGTGTACGCCTCCAATGCCGCCGGTGGCGAAGACGCGGATTCCCCCGGCGTGGGCGGCGATCATCGTCGCCGCTACAGTCGTGCCGCCGGTGGCGCGTGATGACATGGCCGCCCCGAAGTCGCGGCGCGAGATCTTCATCAGCCTGCGGCTGAGCGCCAGGCGCTCGAGCTCGTCGGTCGTCACCCCGAGGCAAACGCGCCCGTCGATGACGGCCACCGTGGCGGGGACGGCGCCGGCCGTGCGCACCTCGCTCTCCAGCCGCCTGGCCAACTCAAGGTTGACGGGTTCGGGCAGGCCGTGCGTGATGACGGTCGATTCCAGCGCCACCACCGGACGCCCGGAGGCCAACGCGGAGGCAACCTCGGGATGAACTCGCAGCCAGGCAGGCGGCTCGAAAGGCATGGCGTGCTCCAGTAGCCTCTGTAGCATGTCGCCAGTTGCTGGCTGCTAAGCTGCTAGCTGCTGGCAACCAGCAACCAGCATCCAGCATCTAGCGAAGCTGATCGTACAGCAGCTCGAGTGACAGGCCGGGGACAACGCTTCCAGGGGTGCGGAGCGTCAGCGCCGCGGCGGAGGCGCCCAGCCGGACGGCTTCGTCGAGCGGGATATCGTTGAGGAGAGCGAAGAGCACGGCCGCCGTCAGCGCGTCTCCGGCGCCGGTCGGATCGACAATCTCCGTTTGCAGGGCCGGCACCAGCCCCGAGACGTCGGGCGAGGCGTAGGCCACACCGAACTCGGCCATGGTGACGACTGCCGCTTCCACTCCGCGCCCCACCAGCTGGCGAGCGGCCTCGAGTCCCCGCACCTGATTCGCCTGCGCCCCTGCAGCCGGCATGAGGGCCCCGACTTCCGCCTCGTTGGGCATGAACAGCCATACGTCCGAGAGCATGGTGTCGAAACGGGGCGCCAGGCTGACCGACGTCGGATCTGCGGCAACGGGCACGCCGGCCTGCTTCGCCAGGCGGACCGCCAGCGCCAGGGAGCGGGGAGCGAGATTGCCGTCGAGGAAGATGACGGACGCCTCGGCCATCAGTTCCTTGCAGCTGCGCAGATGCTCCGGCGAGACCGTCTCGACGATGCGCATATCGTCCATCGCCAGCTGCAGGTTGCCCAGCTCATCGAGGACGGCCAGGTAGGTGCCGGTGCGGGCGTCCGGGATCGTCAGCACGTGATCGACCTGGACCCCGGCCTCTCGGGCCTGGGTCAGGATCAGCCGGCCTTCGGCGTCATCGCCAACGGCCGAGAGCAGGTGGACATCGGTCCCCAGCCGGGCCAGGTTCTCGGCCACGTTGCGTGCCACACCGCCCGGGGACATGCGCAGGATAGCCGGGTTGGATGTCCCGGGCTGGATCGCATCCGTGGCGCGCCCGACGATATCGAGCCCACACGAGCCGATGGTGATGACGGGACGATCCGGCTGGAGAGTTCTCATGCCGGGTCCTCGCCCGAATCGGCCGCCAGGAGCATCGCCAGGTGGGTGAGCACGGGATCGTAGCGGCGCGGGCCGGCGCCCTCGCCGTCCGGGCTCGAACCTTCGAAGGCCAGTGCCACCAGCCGTCGGCGCCGTTCGGTCATGCTGGCGGCTGGAGCGCGCCAGGCGCCGCCGATGGCGGCCAGGGCCGGCGCCGGGTCGGCGGCCGCAGCCGGCGACCGCCCCGCCTGCCACGCCGCCAGCAGCTCATCCGCTTGCACCCGCCCTGCGCCGCGCACTTCCCATGTGCCCACGCCGACCCAATCCAGTTCGAGGCCGGTGTCCTGCAGTCGCTGGCGGAGCGTGTCGGTCCTGAAGCGATCGGTGAGCGCCTGGCGCGGGATGTGCAGGTCGCCGGGCGCCAGGCGCAGGCTGGCCGGCTGCAGCGCCAGGAAGCCCTCCAGCGTCAGGTCGCCGATGAAGCGCGTGATCTCGCGCCGCACCAGGCCGGGCAAGGCATCACTCCACTTGCGCTGACCGGTGGCGGCCACGGGCTGGCTGTAGACAAGCCGGCGGATGGCTTCCTCGGTGAAAGGATAGGGATCGGCCAGGTTGCGCGGCTGATTGCCGCTGTGGACGCGGAAGACCATCTGGGCGTCGCGGGCCAGGATCTCGACGCCGTCGCGCGTCACGGCGCGGGACTCGTCGACCCGCCGGAGCTGATCGCGCAGGTCGACCACATCGCGCAGGCGCTCGAAGCCCGAGAGGAAGCGGCGCGGGGTGGGGCCATACACGCGCGGATGTCCCTCCAGCGTCTCGAAGACAGCGGCGAAGCCGAGGTGAACCGTGAGCCAGCCCGGCCCGCCGATGCGCAGCAGCGTGCTCGTCCAGTCCAGATGCCGGGCGTCGCCGCTCGAGACCGCCAGCGTGTCATAGCCCAGGCCGAAGATGGCGCTACGCAGGTAGCGGCCGGCCATGGACATCGAGCCGAGGCCATAAACGTGGTTCAGGTAGTGGGCCGCCAGACGCAGGCCGAGCCACAGCCCGGCCGTCACGGGGAGGAGATGAAGGAGGACACGCGGGGCGAACAGGGAGGTCACGATGCTCGCCAGCAGATCCAGCGGGAAGGGCAAGGTGGTGACCCAGGCTGGCGCGGGCACCGCGGACGGATCGAGCAGCACCGTGAGCAGGAACCAGCCCAGGCCGAGCGGGATGACCACGAGCAAGAGGCGCGTGGCCGCGCCGGCCAGCCCGCGATCGAGCAAGCGTTCAAGCATGGCGCGTCCGAGGCCGAAGCCCGCAGTCCGGCTCCCAGCGAAGCCCCGCGAGTTCACTCGCCGCCTCCCGACTCACCGGGATGCGAGGTCCCGATCGCTGCACCGAGCGCCACGCCGATCGAACGCAGATCCGCGCCGAAGCGCTGACGATCGGCGGGGTCCGGCAGGCGGTCGGCGACGTCGATGGCGTCGGAGAGAATCAACTGCAGCGTGCGCTCGAGATCCGGCGAGGCGCCGGCGTCGACTTCGCCGCGCAGGCTGCGTGTGAGCAAGGACCAGGGCGTTCCTGGGCTGGCCGATGGGTCGGCGGATGAGCGAGGGCCGGCGCTGGCCAGCCATTCCTGCCGCCAGCGTTCCATGCGCTGTTCCTGGAGCCGATCGGGCAGGAACAGGTTGCCGACGCTGACGCTGAGGACCCGAATGCCGCGTGCGGCTAGGACCTGGAGCTCCTTGGACGGCGCCGGTGACGCCGCACCCGGGGCTGAGGTGGCACACAGTCGCGCTTCGATGGCAGCCTGCAGCCTTTCGACGGGAGCCGGATCACCCGAGAGCGGGCTGAGCAGGTCGTCGAGGCGGTGGCGCTTGACCTCCTCGCGCCAGACATCGACCACCAGCCGCAGCGGCAGCTCGGTCCACGGCAGGTCCTCGCGATCGCCATCGCCGTACGCATGCCCGTAGGCGGCGCGCTCGGCCGCCTGCAGGTTGACCTCATAGGGTGGGAGTTGGGGCGAGCGGCCTTCGCGAGGGGCAAGGTTGTGCCCGGGGTCGAGCATGAAGGTGACGCCCAGATCGGCGGCCAGGACGACGCCGTCGCCGGTGAGCGCCAGCGACGAGGTCGCTTCCGGCGGATCGCCGGCCCGGGGGCGTTGGCCAGGGAGCGTCCGCATCTGGCGGCGCACGTCGATGGCTTCGGCCAGGCGTTCGCCGGGAGCGGTGAAGGTTACTCCGGGTCCGATGGCGCGCGTGAAGCGCGTGGCGGTGCGCAAGACGGAAGCGCTGGCGAGGTCGACGAAAGCGACGCCCGGGCCACCTTGGTCGTCGCCCTGCTGACGCGCCAGCCGGCCGTTGTCGACAAATGTGACCGGGCCGTGCTGACCCAGGAGGTAGGCGAGCAACCGGGCGAGCGCCTGGCGGCGTTCGTCGAGGCTGCGCACAGGCAGGACGAACTGCGACGCCAGGGTGGCGCCGGCGAGCAGGGTCGCCACGAAAAGCACGGTGTCGATCAGGAAGGTAAGGCCGGGCTGGAGCAGGGAGGAGGCCTTGAGGGCCCACAGGTAGACCAGCGCCAGGAAAACGGTTCCGGCGAGAGTGCCAAACCAGGGCTTGCGGTAGAAGGGCTCGGCGTCCATGCGCGCGGGATTGTATCCCGAAGCGGCAGGCAGCCGCAAACGCGCGGGCGCT
Organism: Candidatus Aquidulcis sp.; assembly: GCA_020723365.1. Lineage (GTDB taxonomy): Bacteria > Chloroflexota > Anaerolineae > Anaerolineales > E44-bin32 > DYJB01. The sequence continues at coordinate 6,554 of DYJB01000031.1, forward strand.
GCACGGAGGGTGACAGTCTGCCCGGCACGGCGATCCAAGGGCCGCCAAGCCTGGCGCTGCGACGCTCCCCGCTTGCCTTCCGGTCACTGTCAGGTTAGGCTATGGAGGGTACGCACGGGAGACGAAGTCGATGGCGACGCGACAATCGGAGCTGCAGAGGGTCCTCGGCCTTCTGGCCGGCGAACTCCCGGATCCGGACTGGGTGGCGCTGGTCGACGGAGATGGACTGATCGTATCGTGCGTCCCACCGGATCCGCCCATCTCGGCCGACCAGATCTCCGCCATGGCGGCCGCCTCCCAGATGATGGCCGAACGGATCCTCACCGAGCTCGAAGGCGGGCAGATGCGCTACGCCAGCGTGGCGGGGGCCAAGCGCCTGCACCTGACCGTCATGGTCAAGAAGGATCATCTGCTGTCCATCGGCCTGGGTCCGGACGTGGCGGCGCAGGCCACCTTCGCTCCGCTTGGCCGCTGGATCCCCGAGGTCTTGCGGGTGCTCAAGGCGCGCTTCACCAAGTAGCCCCGCCGCCCGACCGCCCCTCCGTCGCTGCCCACGCTGTCAAGCTTGCCTGGCCCGCTCCCCCGGGCGGGATGCCTCCTCTCTCGACCGTCCATCGGGACAGCGCGCGGCAGCCTGCCGCCCCGTGGCGACCGGCCCTGATCCACACCTGGAGCGGAGGGGAAAGTGCCGCGCCTCCTTGCTCCATCCCGTGCCGAAGGGTCTGCGCCGCAGCGCATGGTGCCCCCGGCAGGGGCAGGGCTTAGGGTCACGTGAGCAATTGCTATGAATCCGGCAATCCTGCACGCGGAGCGTTGACGCATGGCCGCCGACGGGATTATGGTTGCTGCGATCGAGCCTTGCTCACGGTGAGGAGCGAGCGAATGGCCGAAGGCGAGGACCACGACCTGAACCCGACTGGTGTGGCCCCGCCGGGGGCGCGCGAGCGCAAGACTCATCGCGTGCCGGCCGGCGTCACGGCCTACTCGCGTCTTCTCCCGAGCCTGATTGTCGGGCTGGCCATCGTCCTGGCTGTGCTCATCATCATCGCCGCCGGAGTCCTGTTCGGCATCGTCCCGTACCGCTAGTCCCCCTGGAGGTCAAGCTGTGTCACTGAATCAGCTCCTGCCCTTCGTCTCCACAGTCGTGATGCTGGTCTTCACCGTATCGGTGCTGCAACGCTGGTATGTCCGGCGCAAGGCCCACTTTCTCTTCTGGGGGATCGGGCTGGCCATGTTCGGCGCCGGCAGCTTCGCGGAGGCGTACTTCGCCATCGGGGCGTGGAGCGCGCCCATGTTCTTCATCTGGTATCTGTTTGGCGCCGCCCTGAACGCCGCCTGGATCGGGCATGGCAGCCTGCTGCTGCTGGTGCGCAGGCGCTGGGTTCACGTGGTGACCGCCGCCCTGATCATCGGCAGCCTGGCCGCGGCGGGGCTCATGGTGCAGGCGATTCGGATGGCCAACGGAGCGGCCTACGTCCCCGGGGTTGCCATCAGCGAGCAGTACCGGGCTGTCATGCCGCCGATCGCCGACGGGGGCATAGTTCGCCTGACGACCCCCTTCTTCAATATTTACGGTCTACTGACGCTTGTGGGCGGTGCACTCTGGTCGGCCATGCTCTTCCTTCGCAAGCAGGTCCTCCCCAACCGCGTGGTGGGGAATGTGCTCATCGCGGCCGGAGCGCTATCCATCGGCCTGGCCAGCACCCTGACACGGCTGGGGGTGGGAACCTACCTGTACCTGGGTGAACTGGTGGCAGCCGGCTTGATGTATGCCGGTTTTGTGATGGCGGGCAGGCCGGCCACACAGGCTGAGGCCGAGAACGCCCCAGTCACTTCGATCGCGTGATCTCCAGGCACGAGAGGCGTGACCGGGGCCTAATGCCCCGGGCTCGTGATTCCTGGCGCGCTTGCGGTGGCACTCCGGGGAGGCAATCCTCCGCCGGCTACCCGGCCGGGGGCGTGGGTGGGGTCCGAATGCGCTGTCCGAGCCCCGAGAACGACTCGCCGAAGCGCCAGAGGGCGGCCACGCCGAGCGCGGTGGTGATCAGGTAGTACACCAGGTGGGCGGTGAGCGTTGCCGCCAGCGCCGTCCCGGGCTCGTACTTGCCGCCGAAGGGCAGCACGAGCGCCTGCTGCCCGACGTACTGGAAGACGCCGATGAAGCCGGGGCTGGACGGGACGGTCAGGGCCAGGGAAAGGGAGACCACCATGAAGCCGGCCTCGATCCAGGTCGCCTCCGGCTGGAAGGCGTGCAAGACGCACCAGTAGATGCCGATCGACAGCGCCCACGAGAGCACGGACCACAAGGCAACCCGCATCGCCACGGCCGCGCGGATCATGGGCGCGAAGCCATCGAGGAGCTGGTTGAGCCAACGCAGCAGCTTGTCACCTGGCAGGTGCGGCAGGCGTCCGAGCGCCCGGCCCAGCGAGTCCGTGGCGGCGGCGCGGAAGCGGACCATCAAGAACAGCCCAATCAGAGCCAGGGCGACGATCAGAGCGAACAGGATACCGGCCTGGCGCACGAGGGGCGGCACCTGCATCCAGGGCAGGAGCAGGATGAGCGCCAGGAGGACGGTGGCGACGTCAATGACGCGTTCGACGAGAACCGATCCGCCCACTTGCAGGAAGGGGATGCCGGTGCGTTCGGCCACCACCAGGGCACGGGCGGGATCGCCGACGCGGAACGGGAGCAGGTTGGTGAAGAGAAAACCCAGGCCATGACCCCAGAAGGTCTCGCGCAGGATGCCGCGCTGTCCCAGGATGGCCTGCCAGCGGAAGGCGCGCGCCAGGACGGCCAGGAGCTGCAGCCCGACCGCTGGCGCCAGCCACAGGTAGTCGGCGTGGGCCAGGGCGCCCTCGAGCACCTGGAGCGGCACATCCTTGAGCGCCAGCCACAGGCACAGCCCGCTGATCGCCACACCGAGCCAAAAACGCCATGAGCGAAGAGTTCGCATGCAGGCAGTACCTCGACCAGGCCAGGCGATGGATCCGGGCCCCACTCCCATCCAGACTGAAGTCGTTCTCGCCAGGCTCCACGCCTGAGCCATTGTAGGGCGGAGAGGGCAATCGGGGAAGTTGGGTGGATCGCCAGTAGAGCGTCGAGGCGACAGGCCTTTGGGCCACCTGCGGAGCCGGACGCAACCCGCGTGCGACCGTCTTTGTCCGCAAGCACCTGAGAGTGCATGTCACCCATGGGGACGGCAAGCAGCCCTGTCCAGCCCGGCCCGATGCCTCCGGGTCGGTCCTCCAGCTCCGTGCAACGTTGTGGATGCTGCCGTCTGTTGGGGCCGTGGATTGCAGGGAGCAAGGGCCAGGGTTTCCTCGGTCCACCAGGCGGCCGAGCGCCGAATGCTGGGCTCACGGTGCTTGTTGCGGGGAGAAGGTGCCCTGATAGCGCGAGGCATCGATATCGGCACGAGGCGCGAGTGGACCCCCGGGGCAGCTGTGGTTTGCACAGCACCTTGGCCAGCTACTCCTGTGACGAAGTGCCATCCACGAGATCACTCGATGGTCGCTCCTGCAGTGCTTCCTCCTGAGCACTTCCCCCCTCGACCCCTTGCAGCTGCGCGGGCGGCCAGGGCGCGTCAGACTCCGACCTGCTGCGATCCTTCAAGTGAGTGGCCCAGGTGGGTGCAGTTACGGCAGGGTTGTACGCGATACGGTAGCCCACAATCCTGGAATGGCTGTCGGACCACTGGAATCTTCGGACCGGCAGTGCTCCGCTGGCGGGGATTCTTCGCCAGTCAGCCTCGGATCCCGATCGTGGTCGGACAGACCCGGTGCCCCTGCCCGGGCTTGCGAGTCGTCGGCCAATATCGGGATCGAGGCAGACAGCTGCCCGTCCGCAGCACTCGTCACGGACGGTCGGCGTCAGGGGAGGGGCGAGAGCCAGGCCGGGGTGCTCACACCGGCTGAGACGTCAGTCGTGTGCCGCCGAGGAAAGCGTGCCGGGATGGGGTAGGATTCCCCCAAAGAACCGTCGGCCAATGGGGAGCACGCGATGCCCGAAGGGCAGGACAACGAACTCACGCCGCTCGAGCGTCGGCGCACAACCGGGTCGTTGAATCCCGGTTCCTGCACTCAGCACGAAGCGTGAAACGGACGGAGCCCAACCTTGCGGCGATCCCTGTTCAACAGACTCCTGCGGGCACCCAAGCTGAGCCTGGACTGGATGCGCAGGTCCTCGCTCCTCCAAGTCCGTGTCCTGCCGCAGGTTCATGTGCGGTCCGGGGAGCCGTCGCTTGGGGGATTCGTGGACCTGCAGACGCCGGAACGGGTGACGACGAACCGGCACGCCCACGAGCAACAGCTCTACTACACAACCCCCAGTGTGTGCCTGGACGGAACCCGTCTCGTCTTCTTGAGTGATCGAACCGGGCACCCGAACCTCTACTGGCGCGAGCTCGCCAGCGGCATCGAACTGCAGCTCAGCCATAATCGGGAAGGGGTGCTCAAGTCCTACGTCTACTTTGGAGGGCAGCCTTACCAAGGCCTGGGGATGGCAAGCCCGAGCCTGCATGCCGCATCCGGGACGGTCTACTTCATCCAGGGAAGGTCCATCCTGCGGGCACGAGGGGAGAGCGAAACGACGGCCGTGGCCACGCTGCCGGAAGGGCAGATGACGGCCTATACGCATGTCTCGCAAGACGGCAGACGACTCTGCGTCCCCACGGTGGATGCCCTTGCTCTGGATGGCGACCGGCCGCTGAGGGGGCACCCGAGCTACGGAGTAGCACGTCGCATACGCCAGGAGGGTTTGTCTTCCTACTTGCATGTCTACGACACGCAGGATGGGCGCGAGCTGGCATGTGTGCCGGTCCCTGGCGCATGGGTGACTCACGTCCAGTTCTCGCCGGTGAATCCCGACTGGATTCTCTACAATCATGAGTGGAGTGGGCACAGCGGCCTCCTGCGCATGTGGCTGTGGGATGGGCTAACTCACCGCGCAATAAGGACGGAGGGGAATGGCAGGAGCCGCCGGGACTGGACGTGTCACGAGGTCTGGTCACATGATGGCGACTCCGTGCTGTATCACGGCCGCTATCAGGGAGGCCCGGATTTCATCGGCCGGATCCGCCTTCAGGACAACGAGACGATGGAGATCCCCCTGCCGGCAGGCTGGGATTGGTACGGCCACTACGACGCGCCGTCGCCTGCATGCCTGATCTCCGACGGGTACTTCCGCCCGGCGGGCCGGACCACCGGGTATCACTGCCCGTGGTTGTGCCGGATCGACGTCGACTGGGAAGAGCGCCGGATGACCTGGACGCCGCTCACGGCTCATCTCACGAGCTGGAGATCCCAGGACGCCCACCCGCACCCCCGGGCGGACCCCTCCGGCCGCTACGTCTACTTCAACTCGGACCGAGACGGCAGGCGCGCGGTCTACCGCGTGGCCTTGGCTCCGGGATAGGGGAAGGGAATGAGCCGGCTAGCTCGTTGGCTTCGTCGACTCCGAATCGCCAGGCTGGAGCTTCGCTCGCGACTTGTGCCGCTCAAGGCACAGTGGATACAGCGTTCGGCCGCCAGACGCTCGGCGCCGGATGAGCTTGTTGTGGTCTGCCTGGTCAGGAACGGCGAACCGCGCATCACCGACTTCCTCGACTACTACCTGGAGCTCGGCGCGCAGCATATCGTCCTGGTAGACAACGCCTCCACCGACCGCACCCTGGAAACGGCATGCCGATCTGCGGACCGCGTGTCGGTTCTGAGCTGCACGCTGGACTACAGGCTCTATCAGATCCCCATCAAGATGTGGCTGACGTCCCGGTTTGCCGGGCAGGGGTGGTGTCTGGTGGCCGATATCGATGAGTACTTCGACTACCCCGAATCCGGACGCCTCGGTCTTGCCTCCTTCCTGGAGTACCTGAACGACCACCAGTACTCCGGCGTCGTGTGTCAAAGCGTGGACCTGTTCTCGCAGGAGCCGCCGGCGGAGTGGCCCGAACGAGGCGATGAACTGAGATCCCGGTGCGTGTGGTACGACCACTCCTTGCTGAAGAGGCCGGACCACCTGCGATCGTTCAGCATGAACCGCGTCAGCAATCCCGCCATCACTCCGATGACCGGCGGGATCAAGCAGGTCGCCTTCGGCGTCGATCGTCTCCTCACCAAGCACGTCCTGATTCGCCGCTGCCGCGGCGCCAGGTTGAACGGTCCCCATCACAGCCGGGGAGCGCGCATCGCCGACGTGAGCGCGGCCCTGCTCCACTATCCCTTCGATCGAGGTTTCCGTGCGCGTTGTCAGGAAGCCGTGCGGGAGGGGAAGTACTGGGAGAACTCGAGGGAGTTCAGAAGGGCGCTGGATGTCCTGGAGACAGCCGGTTCCCTGTGGACCTTGAGACGGCCGACGGCGCGCGTCCTGAAGTCGGTAGACCAGTTGGTGGATGAAGGCTTCCTGGTGGCTTCCGAACCGTACCGTCAGTACGCCCGCCAACGCTCCCGTCCCCGCTAGGGGATGCGGTCGGCGTCACGTCCGTCCGACGGGCACGCTCACGGGCAGGGGTACGGCGTCGGTCGGGGAAGCCGAATCGGCGCCTCTAGACCTCTCACGGTCTTGCCGTGGGACGGCGAAGGCTCCCGGGCGGGGGTCCGGTGAGCGAACCCGGACGAATGGGCAAGCGCCGCCGCCGATCCGCGCCAATCAGTGGTACCCCAGTCGACCCATCATCTCCCCGGCGACCTCGTTGATGATCCTCACATCCTCATCCGTCAGGCTGGTCCGGTGGCGTCCAATGCGGTCGGATCGGAGGACCTGGGCCTGGAAGCCGGCCGGGTCGAGGCCGAGGAAGGCCCCCAGATGGCTCAGGACGGGTTCGGGCCGGGTCACCAGATCCTCATACCGAATGGCGAGAATCCGTTCGGCGTTACGTTCCTGGAAGGCAACGGCCTCGGCCCACCGGTTGGCAACCTTGCGAGCCGTATCCAGGGACTGCGCGAAGGACGTCGATTTCCACTCCGTCCGCGCCATGTTCAGCGCTGAGGCAACGACGTCCCGACAATCGCGAACGATGACGATGGGCTTGAGCTCCGGGTGAGCCGCCAGGCGATCCAGGTTGAAGATGTATCCCGGGTACTTGTCGCCCACGACGCGCGCCCAGGGGAGAATCGTATGCAAGGTGGAGCGGATCGACCTCAGCGTCACCCTGCCTCCGCGGCTGGAGAGTCGGATGCCCAGAGCATAGAGGAGCACGAAAGCGGCCCCATCCAGCCGGCTTCTCCAGCGGGGAGCCCCGTGTGTCAGGCTCACCACGTCCCGCTTCCACTTGCGCCACAGGACTCTGGACGCGTAGCGGTGAACCGGCGCACCGAGATGCGTGAAGTTGCGGAACTCCATCGTGAGCATGACTTCCGGGTGGGTGTTCAGCAGCTGACGCAGCATCGTCGTCCCTGAGCGCTGATGTCCGCAGACGATCGTCAGCCGGGGCTCGGGAAGACGAGGGACGCCAGGTCGCATGTCTGGCTGAGGGTCGGTCACTGGTCTGGCTCCCCAGCGATGCCGGATCGACGAGCCTTGCTCATCTTCAAGACCCCCCCTTCGCGGCCGGGACACACGAGAATCTCCCCGGCACGGGGAGAGTCCGCGGCCAGTCCCATCCTGGAGCACCGCCTATCTGGTGTCGAATGCCCGCCGTGCTCCCTAGCCCGGGCCTGCAGGTGACGGTAGCTGGCCGGCGGTGGGCGGCCGGGAGAAGGAAGGGCGGCAGGCCACGGGCGAAATGCATCCACAGGGTCGTTGCCCGGACTGCTATGGCAGCGAGCCCCCCAGGCAGCGGCGCGCGCAGGGCGGCTGGACGTCGGCGCCGACTACAGATAGCCCAGCCGTCGCATCGTCTCCCCGGCGACCCGCACCACAATTGCCTGGTCGTCCTCGGACATCCCCTTCTTGTGTTTGCCGACACGGTCCTGCCTGACAAACCCGGCGCGGAAGCCTCGCGGGTCCACCCCCAGATAGGCCCCGAGGGAGTCCAGGCAGGCCCCTGGATCCTCGACGAGTGTCTCATACCGGATCACGTGAAGGTGCTCCCGATTCCGCTCCATGCACTCGATGGCCGTGACCCAGGACCCGGCAGCGGATTCCGTTGTGCTCCGCCTTTCGCGGCCGGATGTCCGTCGCCAGCTCCGATTCGCCTGCTCGATGGTCGACCGCACGACATCGCGGGCGTCGCGGTAGATGACCACGATGAGCAGGCCGGGCTCAGAGGTCAACTGGTCCAGCCGAAATACGTACTGCGGGTACTTGTCTCCCACGACTTTCGCCGAGGGGAAGATGCCGCGCAAGACGTGTCGCATGCTGCCAAGGTCGATGACCTCGCGGCGAAGGAGTGTAAGGCAGAGCGCGTACCGTGCAAGGAACACGAGGCTGGAGACCCTGCTCGGCCACCGTCTGTGTGCGCCGCGAACACGAACGGGGGGGAGCCGCCCCAGATTGCGCTCGCGCAGCAACTGCAGGTGCTCGCGGAGCGGCTTGCCGACGCCCAGGAAGGTGCGCAGCTCGTAGGTGAGCGTGATGTCTGGGTGCGAGTTGACCAGCCTGGTAAGGAGCGTGGTTCCTGAACGCGGATGACCGCAGACGATCACCAGCCGCGGGACCTCCTCCGCCGGGTCGCGATTCATGCCGCCCTGTGTTGTCCGATCGCCCATGGTTCGACTCCACCCCGCTCCTGATGAGAAGGCGGGCATGACGGCACGTGTCTCGTTGAGTCTGCCGGCGCGACGACCGGCGCCCCGCAAGCGATGCTGCACTGCACATCGCCCGGGTGGCGGGACCGGCTCGAGCCTTCCCGTTCCGGGGGGTCAGGACGGCTGGCGCAACAGCCGCCGCAGCACCTTCCCGACCGGGTTCTTGGGAAGTGCGTCGCGGAACTCGACGCTGCGTGGATACTTGTACGCCGCCAGGCGCTGCTTGCAGTGGTCGATCAGCTCTGCCTCATCGACGGCATGGCCGGGCTTGAGGACAACGAAGGCCTTGATCTCCTCGCCGCGTACGCTGTCCGGGATGCCGACTACGGCAGCCTCGCCCACGGCCGGATGCTGGAGCAAAGCCCCCTCCACTTCCGCCGGAGCGACCGAGTAGCCGCTGCGTTTAATGAGATCCGTCACCCGATCGACCAGGAACAGGTATCCCGCCGGGTCCATCCGTCCAACGTCCCCGGTGTGGAACCACCCGTTGCGCTGCGATCGGGCCGTCTCTTCGGGAAGGTTCAGGTAGCTGCGGGAGACCTGCGGGCCGCGCACCACAACCTCACCCAACTCACCGATGGGAACATCCCGCTCTCCTTCGTCGACCAACCGGAGGCGGATGCCCCTGGCGGGCAGCCCGACCGTGCCGGCCGGGGCGGCATCGAACTGATCCCCGGTGAGCATGGTGAACGGGACCCCTTCCGTCATGCCGTAACCCGTGATGAGCTCGACCCCGAATCGAGCTTTGAATGCGCGCGCGGTCTCCGCGTGAAGCGTTGCGCCGCCGAACATGACCGCCCGCAGCGAGGTCAGGTCGTACTTGGCCACGGCGGGCGAGTGCAGCATCAATTGGGCCAGAGTCGGGACGCCGGCGAAGAAGCTCACGCGGTCGCGTTGAATGGCTTCCAGGAAGGCCTCAGGCTCGAAGCGGGCCATCAGACTCAGCGTGGCCTGAGCGTCGCATGCCACATGCAGGATCGTCTGCCCGAAGATGTGCCCTGCCGGGGAGATCATTTGGATCACATCCGACCCGTGCACGCGCCAGAAATCCCGGCCGACGTGCTGACCGATGTAGGCCAGGTTGAAGTGGGTCAGCACGACGCCGCGCGGTTTGCCGGTCGTGCCGCTGGTATACAGGATGACCGCTTCGTCATCGGGTTGCGTGGGCGCCGTCTCGAATTCCGGCGCCGCCTGGGCCAGGGCGGCCTCCAAGCGGGTGGCGCCTTCAGGGCTGGCCGAGGCTTCGGGCAGCCCGCCGGCGAAGAAGGCGCCGCCGAACCCCGTCTCGATCCGGGCCTGGGTGGCTGCTTGCACGCAGGTCGCGTCGGCGATCAGCGCCGCGGGTTCCGCGTCGCGCATGTAGTGGCCGAGTTCGGGGGCCGGCGTGCTGGCATTCAGAGGGACCGGAACGCCGCCTGCCTTGAGGATCCCGAAGTAGCTCACGAAGAATTCCGGGCCATTCGGGAACAGGAGGATCACCCGGCGGCCGCGGCCGATCCCCAACCCCGCCAGCACGTTGGCGAAGCGGCGCGCCTGCGCATCCACATCGGCATAGGACAGCCGGCGCGGTCCGGCAAGAAGGAACGTCTTGTCCGGGACGCGGCGTGCAGCGTACTCAAGCGGCATGCAGATGTTCAGGGTGTGCATCTCTCAGGACCCTCCCATGAGTCGTACCTCTGAAGGCGGACCCCCCGTTCGGGGACTCTCCGGAGGTTGGGGCCAGTACCCGGGGGTCACGAGTCCCCCGCCGTCATCTTCAGCAACGCCTGGTATTTCTCCCGATTGGCCGAGCGCGCCATCTTGCCGGCCGGGGTCTTGACGACCCATCCTCGATCGACCAGGCGAACGTCGGAGAGAGCCACGTCCAGAGTCTGCGTGACGCGGCGGCGGATCGCCTGGGTGAGCTGATGGATCTCGTCCGGCCCGAGGGGTTCGGACATCTCGCCGATCAAGATGATCGCTTCCGTGCCCATCGTAGGGTCGGCTATGCCGAAGGCCACCGAGCGACCCGGGCGCATGCCGGGGACGCTGTCGACGACCGTTTCGAGATCCTCGGGGTAGATGTTCTTGCCTCCCGAGATGATCAGGTCCTTGCTTCGTCCGGTGACGAAGAGCTCGCCGTCGGACCAGTACCCCAGGTCCCCTGTGCGGTGCCAGCCAAG
>DYJB01000031.1:17407-20600 GCA_020723365.1 Candidatus Aquidulcis sp.
CGGACGCCGGAGATAGCCGCTCAGAGTCGAATTGCTGCGGACCAGAATCTGCCCGATGTGCCGGTCGGGGAGGGGCTGCTCCGCGTCGTCCACAATGCGAACCTCGGCCCCCAATACGAGCCGACCCGAACTGACAAGGGGAATCGAGCCCGGGGTCTCCGGGTCGGTCGGCACGGCTCGCCGCTCCTCCTGGTACTCGCGCAGCCGCACCCAGTCCACACGCGGCGGCCGACCGACCGGACTGAGGGTCACCGCCCCTGTGATCTCCGCCAGCCCATATCCGCTTGCCAGGGCCTGCTCGGCCAATCCAAGCGGCGCGAACCTGTCCAGAAACATCTGCAGGCTATGATATCGCACGGGCTCGCTGGCGTTGAAGAGCCGGCGCCAGGAGCTCAGGTCCAGTCCTTCGGTGTCGCGCTGGCGGACACCGCGGATCGAATGGTGGAACGCGAAGTTGGGCATCCAGGTCAATGTGCCTCGAAATTCGTGGACCGCGCGCAGCAAGATCCCCGGATCCCTGACCCATTGGAGGGGGGAGAGGATGACAGCCGGGATCCCCAGATAGACGGGGAGCAGCACTCCGGTCAACAAACCCATGTCGTGGTGAAGCGGCAGCCAGGTCACGATACAGTCCTGGGGGACGGCCTGCACGGCAAGCCGGATGGCCTCCAGGTTGTTCAGGATCGCCGTGTGCGAGAGTGCGACACCCTTCTGTAGCCCCGTCGTGCCGCTGCTGTACTGGATGAAGGCCAGCCGATCGCCGCCCGGCTGCCGATTGTGTTGCGGGGAAGCTGGATCGGCCTGGTGATGAAGTGTCTCAATGCTCAGTAGCCGCCGGTCTGTCCCGGCGAACAGACTTGCCAGACTGGGCTCCAGAGCCGTGGAGGTGACCACGCCCCACGCTTCCGCCTGCTCGGCCAGCCGCCGGACCCGATCCTGGTAGTACGCCGGGTCGAGCTTAGGAGTCATCGCCGGGAAGATGGCGGGGAGAATTCCGGCGCGCAGTGCGCCCCAGAACGCAAAGATCAGATCCAGGGAGTGCTCGAGGATGAAGATGACCATGTCCTCGGAGCCGAGGCCGAGCGCGGCGAAACCGGCGGCATACGCTGCGCTGGCGCCATCCAACTCCCTGGCTGTCACCGTCTGGCGCGAGCCATCTTCTCCGACGAAGACCAACAGCCGTGCGTCCGGTGTGGCGCGCGAGCGCTCGAGCAACGGTGTCAGCAACGAGCGGCCGGCCTCCGGTTTCATGGGGCGCTCGCGCCGCGGATGATCCGCTGGACCATTTGCTCCAGCGTATCCATGCGATCCGGCGTCATGTCGGAGTCCGGGATGTAGACGTGGAACTCGTGCTCGGCGAATACCGCGATCTGAGCGACGGCGAAAGAGTCCAACACGCCACCGGTGACCAGCGGCTCGTCGTCCGCCAGAGGGTACTGGGGATCGCGCATCAGGTCCTGCAGGATGAAGCGCCGGAGACGCTCACGCACATCAGCTTCTAGCACGGGCGGGCCCTCAAGAGATCAGAATTCCTGGTAGACGAACGGGGCCACGGTGTTGGCCCGTGTGATCAGGAAGATCACCAGGACAGCCACGGCCAACAGCGTTGCCTGCGCCAGGCGCGGCCAGCGCAGAAAGGGCAGGTCGTCCTTGCCCCGAACCTGAAGCCAGTCGATTGCCACCGAAGGCAGGACGAAGGCCAGCAGTCGGTAGTCCATCGGGGCGAGCGGGTCGAGGGAAAGGATTGCGCGGGCGTAGGCGAACGCCGACGGCAGGGGGAACAGGAAGACAACCAACCCGGCCGCCGTGAGCGACAGGATCATCACACGCCCGGCCCACTGCCTGGCCGGCGGCTGACGATCCGGCGGCCGGGTTGGCCGGCCGAGCTGGAGCAGCCGTTCCACGACCAGGTAGGCTCCGTTGAGCGCGCCCCACACGAGCATCCCCGGAGTGGCCCCATGCCACAACCCACTGGCCAGCAGGGTCGCCATGGGCGGGACCCAAACGGCGGCGAACCGGCGAGGGTTCGGATCGCGTCGCAGCGCCGCCCGGCTGAGCGGAAGGTACACGTAGTCCCTCAACCAGGAGGACAAGGAGATGTGCCAGCGGGTCCAGAGCTCCGAGAAGGTGCGGCTGTAGAACGGTGTGGCGAAGTTGCGGCTGAGTTGTATGCCGAAAAGGCCGCTGACGCCGCGGGCCAAGTCGGTGTAGCCAGCGAAGTCATTGTATACGGAGAACATCCAGGCGACGATCCACAGAACCAGCATCGGAGCGGGCAAGTCGCCGGGATTCTGCGAGATCTCAGAGGGGATCCAGGCCCGAAGCGAATCGGCGAGAACCAGTTTGCGAAAGAGACCGAGCACGATCAGGCCGGTGCTGCGAGCGACGGCTTCGTTGTCGACCGTTCGCGTCCGGGCGAGCTGCGGAAGGAACTGTCGGCTGCGTTCAATGGGCCCGGCGATCAGCTTGGGGAAGTACCCCAGGTACAGGCCGAAGTCGATCAGATTGCGGCAGGGGTCGACGATCCCCTGGCGAATGTCGACCAGATACGAGATCGCCGCCAGGACGTAGAAAGACAGGCCGATGGGCGCCAGCAGCCCCGCCCCTGCGTTCGCCTGCCCGATACTCGCCGCAGATAGGCCGCCGAGCAGTGGCGCGGCAAGCCCTCCGGGCCGCAGCAAGGCCAGCGCGCCGAGGTTGAGTGCGATCCCGATTGCCAGCCACTGCGGCCGGCCGGGCAGGGCGCGCCCGAGGGCGTAGTTGAGAAGCGTCAGCCCGGTGAGCGTGCCCAATGCCAGCCATCCCCAGGTCCAGACGAAGGCCACCGACGCGGCGAGGAGCACGGCATTCTGCGCGCGTCTTGGGACGAGGTAGAACGCCACCAGCGTCACGGCCAGGAAGGCGGCAAAGGAGCCGGAGGTCAGGCTCATGGCGGTTCGACGTCCGATCCGATCGGTGCGGCTGGGTCTGCCAGATCACCACTCTGGACGGCCAGGCCGATCTCCGTTCCCAGCCAGCGGCCGAACTCCCGGGCACCCCACTGGTTGAGATGGTTTCGATTCCCCCATCCGCCGTCGGCGATCAGATCCAGCAACGTCGTGGGCAGGAAGAGCACGCCTTCTCGGGCCGCCGTCGACTCGATGAACTCCAGGCCACGCAAGTAGTCGGCCTCCCCCTGCCCGAAAAAGCCGAG
>DYJB01000267.1 GCA_020723365.1 Candidatus Aquidulcis sp.
GAAGGTGCAGGCTACCTCCGGGCAGCGATGCGGCGGAGTTGAGCGGGGGGCGCCATGCGGATCCTCCTGATGACCTATGAAACCCTCGGCCGGGGCGCCAACGCCAATCGGGCGCTCCACCTTGGGCGCGCCTTCACGGAGCAGGGCCATCAGGTCACCCTCTTCGCTGGTGCGCAGGCCGCAGGGCTGCGGCCGATTCGGAGGACTGTCGCCGGGGTTGAGACCATCACGGCCGGCGACCCTACGCCGCGGCGCCTCAGGCGGGCCGGCCTCAGCCCATTCGATGGCCTCGGGCGTCTCCTTCTCTTGGCTGGCCAGCACTATGATGTCGTCCACGTTTTCGGTCACCGCCCTTCCGTCTGGACGCCCGTCAGGGCCATGCGTCGCCGCTGGGGAGCGAAGGTAGTCTCGGATTGGGCCGACTGGTTCGGACTCGGCGGGATCGCCGATGAACGCGGCACGATCGGGCGGGCGACCCTCGGCCGTCTGGACTCCCGGCTCGAAGCGGCGGCGTGGCCCCAGAGCGATGGCGTCACGGTCGTGACCGAGTTTCTGGAGGCCCAGGCGGTCCGTCACGGCCTGCCGGGGGATCGGATCCTGAGGCTCACCGCCGGGGCCGACGTCGCCGGGATCCGGCCGATAGACAAGGGAGAGGCGCGCCTCAAAGTTGGATTGCCGCTGGGCGACCGCATTGTGGTTCACGCCGGGCTCTCGGCCTTCGATCACCGTCTGGTGTCCGTCGTCTTCGAGCAGTTGGCGGCGCAGGACCCCGCTGCCAGGCTGCTCCTCATCGGTGCGCAGGACAGGGCAGTGAGCCGCTGGGCGACGGACCCTCGTCTGCGCGGCAGGGTGTTTCAGATTGGCCACGTACCTTCGGATCGACTGGGAGCAGTTCTGGCATGTGCCGATGTGATGCTGCTGCCCCTTCCCAACCGCGGATTCAATCGGGCTCGGTTTCCCAATCGCCTGGGAGATTGCTTTGCCGCCGGGCGGCCGGTGGTCACACACGCAGCTACGGATGCCGGGAAGTTGGTGGAGCGCGAGCAAGCTGGATTGGTATGCGGGGAGGAACCGGGCGAGATGGCGGATGCGTGCCTTGTGATCCTCCGTGATCGGTCGCTGGCAACGCAGATGGGAACAAACGCCCGGCGCGCCGCCGAGCAGAAACTGGCCTGGCCTTTGCTCGCCGGGAAGGTGCTTGGCCTCTACACCCGTCTGCTAGACGGCTGACACGCGACGCAGTTCCACCCGACGGAAGCGCAGCCAGAAGGCCAGGCTGACGGCGCACTCGGTCGCCTCGGCCAGGACCACGGCCAGCGCCAGGCCCAGCACCCTCATCTGTACGATTCCCAGTGCTCCAACAAGCATCGCAGCCGCGACGCCCAGGACAAGAGCCAGAACGTAGGAGCTGAGGCTCGCGGCGGGCGCTCTGGCGGAGAAGTCGGATTTCTGGACGACAGTGATCACATGCAGGACGCCGGCGACGGCCAGGATCGGGACGACAGCGATGCCTTCAGCATACCTGGCCCCGTAGAACCACCGGGCGAGCGGCGGCACCACCAGCGCGGCAAGCAGGCCGGCGGCGGCCGCAAAGCCGCCCAGGGCGAGAAAGTACCGCCGGTATCTGCCTGATCCCCTTCGGATCAGCTCCGGCATCAGAATTCCCGCCAGCACACTCCGCAGCAGGCGGAACGGGCGGAGAAGGATGGCGGCGGCCGCAAACGCGGCCAGCTCTTGTGGTGCGAGCAGCCGGCCGGCGACCGCCACCAGTCCCTGGTCGGGCATCACCATCGTGAGCGATGAACCCAGGAACGCTAGACCCTCCAGCCGCTGGCGCACCGGGATCCGAAGCGGGCCACTCGGCATAGCCTTGCGCAGAAGCAGGAGGCCCCAAACAAGCGAGACGATCGCGGATCCCAGGTGGAAGGCCAGGGCTGCGCCCAGGCTGGAGAGAGATGGGACGATCACGCCGGCAAGCCATGCGCCCAGGAGCATGGCATTGGGCAGCCGCAGCAAGACGGCCGACCAGGTGTAGCGGCGGGCAGCGTTGAGCAGCGCCACGCTCACCTGGAGCCCCGTCAGCGTGCACAAGATGAATGGGAGGTACACGATACCCAACGAGGGGAGCTCGTAGATCTGGACCACCAAGGCGGTTGCGATCGCGACGGGTAGCAAGGAGACGCCCATCGTGAGTGCCACATCGTACGGCCAGTCCCGGCCTCCGCCCTGCGGTGAACTGTAGAGTCTGGTGAGGACGGTTGGCATCCCCAGGACGCACACCATGCTCAGGAGTTCTCCCAATGAAAGGAGCAGCGCCAGGTGGCCTGCCTCGGTCTCCGGCAGCGTGCGGAAAAGGAGACTCGTCCCGGCGAGGGTAAAGGCCGTGGTCGCCGCGGCCATGCCGCCCGGGCCGGCTGTGAGCCTAAGCCAGTACTCCGCACCGGCCAGCCAGCGGCGGGAGGTCTGCACCTTGGGGTTGGACATTGCCGACACGCTTCGGGGAGGGCTCCTGGGCCGGACGAAAGTATAGTGCAGCCTTGCCTGCGGTCGACCTGCCAAG
>DYJB01000032.1:0-3451 GCA_020723365.1 Candidatus Aquidulcis sp.
CGCCCGCGGCCTGCCGGGCGTGGTCTACGCCGAGCGCAACATCTACACCTGCTCGCAGGACACGCAGCAGAAGATCACCGCCACCATCCTGGAGCACCGGCTCAATCGCGTCGTGGTGGCCAGCTGCACGCCGCGCACCCACGAGCCGCTGTTCCAGGACACGCTGCGACAGGCAGGGCTCAATCCCCATCTGTTCGAGATGGCCAACATTCGAGAGCAGGACGCCTGGGTCCACCGCGGCTCGCCCGACGTGGCGACGGACAAAGCGCGTGAGCTAGTGGCCAGGGCCGTCTCCAAGGCGCGCCGGCTGCAGCCGATCCAGTGTGGCCACGTCAGCGTTGAGCCGCGAGCCCTGGTCATCGGGGGCGGACTGGCTGGCATGACCAGCGCGCTGGCGGTGGCGGAGCAGGGATTCGAGGTCTTCCTCGTCGAGCGAGGGACCGAATTGGGCGGCAACCTTCGCCACATCCGCATTGGGCTTCCGGGCAGTGACCCGCAGGCCTTGCTGGAGCGGACCATCGCGCGCGTGGAGGCGGAGCCGCGCATCACGGTCCTCAGCGGGTCGGAGGTCGTCGAGGCTGCCGGCTACGTTGGCAACTACCGGACAACGGTCCGGCGCAACAGTGACGAGCGGCTCGAGCTTGCCCATGGAGCCACCATCGTGGCCACCGGCGCCATCGAGCGCCGTCCGGCGACGTATGGCTACGGCGAGTTGGCAGGTGTCGTCACGCAGCGCGAGTTCGAGGGGCTGCTGGCGACCGCCCGTGCCGATCCATCCGCGCGGCTGCCGCGGTCGGTGGCGATGATCCAGTGCGTGGGCTCGCGCGAGACCTCGCAGCCGTATTGTTCACGGGTGTGCTGCACGCAGGCCTTGAAGAACGCGCTGGCGCTCAAAGCCCTGAGCCCGACGTGCGAGGTCACCATCCTGTATCGGGACCTGAGGAGTTATGGTTTCCGTGAGCGGGTCTACCGGCAGGCGCGACAGGCCGGCATCCGCTTCCTGCAGTTCGACGCCGGCGCGCCGCCGGAGGTGGCCGCCGATCCTCGAGGCAGGCTCAGCGTTCGGGTCGCGGCCCAACCTGGCGGCGAGGTGCACGAGCTGACCGTCGACCACGCCGTCCTCAGCGCCGGGATCAAGCCCGAGCCCGGAAACGCCGCCCTGAGCCGCCTGCTGAAGCTTCCGCTGACCAAGGACGGGTTCTTCCTCGAGGCGCACGTCAAACTGCGGCCTGTCGACTTCGCCGCCGAGGGCATCTACCTGTGCGGGCTGGCGCACTCGCCGCGCTCGATCGAGGAAACGCTGATGCAGGCCCAGGCTGCATCGGTCAAAGCCGTGGCCCTGCTCTCGAAGCGAGAGCTGGAGGCGACGCCGATCATTGCCACGGTGAACCCTCGCCTGTGCGCAGCCTGCGGCGTGTGCGTCGAGATCTGTCCCTTCGGCGCCCGGCGCCTGGAGCCAGGCGACGCGAGCGCCCAGGTCGTCGAGGTGTTGTGCCAGGGCTGTGGCGCCTGTGTGGTGGCGTGCCCCAACAAGGCCAGCCAGCAGCGCGGGTTCGAGTTTGAGCAGGTGGCCGGAATGATGGAAGCGGCGCTGTGGGAGTCGTCTGGATGAGGCGCGCAGCGCCGGCCGTCGCAGGCGTAGGAAAGATGGGGATGCCCGGATGACCGAAGCAGCCTTTGAACCCAGGATCGTGGCCTTCCTGTGCAACTGGTGCACGTATACCGGCGCCGATCTGGCGGGCACAAGCCGCCTGCAGTACCCGCCCAACGTGCGCATCATCCGCATGATGTGCAGCGGAGCGGTCGACCCGGTCTACGTGATCAAGGCGTTGACCGATGGAGCCGATGGCGTGCTCATCGGCGGATGTCATCCGGGTGACTGCCACTACCAGGACGGGAACTACAAAGCGCGGCGGCGGACAGCCGTGCTGAAGGAAGTGCTGGGAAGCGCCGGGTTCGATCCCGAGCGGGTCTGGCTGCGCTGGATCAGCGCCAGCGAAGGCAAGTTGTTCGCCGGCACCATCTCGGAGATGACGGAAGCGATGCGCCAGCTGGGGCCGACGCCCATGCGCGCGGCTTGGTCGGTCTGACCGGGCGTCGCCTGGGCGCCGGCGGGAAGGGTGAGGCGGCCCGGGATCGTCGGGCTGCCGGGAGGCGGGTCATGTTGGTATCTCGTGTCCTGGAGATAGGGGAGGCTGGGCCCGTTGCCGCACTTCAGGGGTTCCTGGCGGGATTGATGCAGGCGAGCGGAGCGCCGTGCCTGTTGGCTCCTGCTGTGGTCCAGCCGGGGGTGGTCAGCCCACAGGTGATGGCGGCGGGAGCCGACCTGTCGCGGGTCAACCCGCTCCTGCCGCTGATGCACGCCAATGCCGGCGCCATGCTGCGGGCGACCATGGAGCAGGCAACCGGCTTTCCGGTCGTGGCCGTGCTGCGGCCGTGCGAGGTGCGCGCGGCGGTCGAGCTGGCCAAGCAGGGCAAGCTCGACCTGTCCAAGTTGATCCTGGTGGGCGTCGATTGCCTCTCGACCTATGATCCGGACTACTGGCGACGTGGCAACGAACTCCACGCGGGAAGCCCGGATTGGCTGGTGGATGAGGCGCTGGCGCTTGCGAGGACGGGACAGGTGCGCACGGATGGCTACCGTCTGGCGTGCGAACTGTGCGACCGCCCTTCGGCGGACTATCGAGCTGCGGACGTCCTGGTCGGCCTGGTGGGTGTCGCCAACCAGGAGACCATCCTGATCCTGGCGGATGAGACCCGTGACGCACGCTGGCGGCTCCAGGCACTCACCGATCGACAGGCGACGGAACGCGAGACGGTGGATCGCGAGGTGACCCTCTGGCGCCTGGGGGAGCGGCGCAAGGAAGCCGCCGCGGCCCGCCTGGAGAGCCTGGGCCTGGCGGACGCCTACCCGGGCGTGATCATGGGCTACATGCGCAAGTGCACGCTGTGCGGCGAGTGTATTGATGCCTGCCCGCAGTGGAGTGAGGAGCTTCGGGCGGCGGTCGGGCGAGGCAAGGAGGCCTTCCTCCAGGCCCTGCTGAACGCCACCCAGCGACTGGCGAGCTGCTCGGGTTGCGGCATGTGCCAGGTGCATTGCCCCGAGGGCATCCCTCTCAGTGCCATTCAGAGGGCGCTCAGCCAGCAGATTCAGCAGCGCATGCACTACATTGCAGGCCGCGACGTCCACGAACCTCTGCCCTGGTCAGTGTAGGAGGCTCCATGAATCCTGTGCCGCGCTCTGGTAGGAATCGTCGAGATGAGTGAGTTCGCCACGCTGCCGGCCTCTTCGCAGGGCGTCGTCATCGCCGTGCAGGACTTGCTCAGCCGGCTGCTCACCCGGAACCAGGCGAGTGCTGTCCTGGTGATGATGGGAACGCAGGACGGGCTGGGGGTGCAACCCGGCCTGGTTTCCCGGCCTGAGCGCCTGCGCCACGCCAACCCTTTCCTG
>DYJB01000032.1:3461-9961 GCA_020723365.1 Candidatus Aquidulcis sp.
TGCCGGTGCACCTGGCGCGCATGGCGTCCCTGCTCACAGAGCGCGAGGCTGCGCCGGGGTCGGGCGGCAGGATGGCCTTGGTGGCACGCCCGTGCGAACTGCGCGGGGCCATCGAGCTCGCCAAGCTCAAGCAGATCGACATGCGCCAGTGGCTGATGGTCGGCGTCGACTGCGTCGGGACCTACGAGTGGCCCGACTGGAAGCGCACGGCGGCCTCGGACGGTCACGCCTTCGACCAGCATCTGTCGGACACGCGACAAGCCAAGTCGGAATCGACCGGGGGGGCCTACCGTCACGCCTGCACGATCTGCGAGACACCGACGCCTTGGAACGCCGATCTGGCCCTGCATCTGATCGGTGTTGAGGGCGACCTGCTCGTTGAGGCACCCGAGGCCGCCGCCCTTGAGTCGCTGGGCCTCACGCCGGGCGCTGACCCGCAGGCGCATCAGCAGGCGGTCGGGCGACTGCGCGAGGTTCGCTCCGCCGCGCGGGCGGCGCGGCTGGATGAGATGGATGCTCAGCTGAAGGCCGACGGCTCCGGTTTGGCGGGGCTGGCAAGCCTGTTCGAGGCCTGCCAGCGTTGCCACAACTGCACGGTTGTCTGCCCGATCTGCTACTGCAAAGAGTGTCTGTTCCGGACCGACCACATGCGGCATGAACCGCGCCACTACCTCGGCCTGTCGGACCGCCGGGGCGCGGCGCGGCTGCCGGGCGACAGCGTCGCCTTCCAGCTGACCAGGTTGTGCCATGTCACAACCTCGTGCGTCGGGTGCGGCTTGTGCACCAGCGGATGCCCGGCGGACCTGCCGGTTGACGCGCTGTTCCAGGCGGTGGCGCGCAGGACGCAGGCGCTTTTCGAGTACACCCCGGGTCGGAGCCTGGATGACGCGCTGCCCCCGGCAACATTCGAGCGCAAGGAGTTCGTCGACCTGGGCGAGCCCACCCGGTAGCCCGGTTGGAGGTGGGATTCATGGATGTCGACACCATTCCGGTTTTCGTCATGGGCCAGCGGGTTGAAGTGCCTCCCACGCTGACCATCCTGCGCGCCCTGGAGTACGCCGGCTACACGCTGACGCGCGGCGTTGGGTGCCGGGCGGGATTCTGCGGCGCCTGCGCGACGGTCTACCGCCTGAAAGGCGATCCGCACCTGTACTTCGCGCTGGCGTGTCAGACGGTCGTCCGGCCTGAGATGTATCTGGCGCAGATCCCGTTCTTCCCTTCCAGGCGCGCCGACTACCGGATCGAGGATCTGGCCGCCGTTCCGGCGACGCTGTTCACGCTCTATCCGGAATTGCTGCGCTGTCTGGCGTGTGGAACATGCAGCAAGGCTTGCCCGCAGGGAATCGATGTCCGGAGCTACATGGCGGCTGCCATGCGCGGCGACTTGGCCGCCGTGGCCGACGCATCCTTCGACTGCATCGCCTGCGGCCTGTGTTCGGCGCGCTGCCCGGTCGAGGAGACGCAGTACAACGTGGCCTTGCTGGCGCGGCGTCTCTACGGACGGTACCTGGCCAGGCGCTCCGAGCACCTGGCTGAGCGGGTGCGGGAGATCGAGGCGGGCGCCTTTCATCAGGGCCTCGCCGAACTGCGGGCGCTGGACGAGGCCGGTTTGACCAGCCGCTACAACGCCCGGGATATCGAGGCCTAGGAGGAACGCATGGCCTACACCCCAGCTATGCTCGAGTCGATCGCCCGGGTGGAGGCCAGCCGGCCGGCGCGGCTGAGCGCCACGTTCCCGCGCATGACGCCGCAGGAACGCGACGAAGTGCTGAGGCGCTTTCACCCAGACTACATCGCCGACGCGACGCGCGCGATCCGCCTGGGAAGCTGCAAGGGCGATCGGACGCCGCTCGAACTGGCGGAGGTGCTGGAAGCTCCGCCTCAGCTCGACCCGGAGACGTTCACGCTCCAGGACAGTGAGCTGAAGGCTGATGTGCTGATCGTGGGTGGGGGCGGCGCCGGAGCCGCCGCAGCGCTGCTGGCCGTCCAGGGCGGCGCCTCCGTGCTGCTGGCGACCAAGCTGCGCTTCGGCGACGCCAACACCATGATGGCGCAAGGCGGGATCCAGGCCGCCGACCAGCCGAGCGATTCCCCGGTGACGCACTACCTGGACGTAATGGGCGGCGGTCACTTTTCCAACGATCCCGACCTGGTGGAAGCCCTCGTCACCGACGCCCCGTCGGTCATTCAGTGGCTCGAGCAGCTGGGTGTGATGTTCGACAAGCACCCCGACGGCTCGATGAATACGATTCACGGCGGCGGAACGTCGCGCAAGCGCATGCATTCGGCCCGCGACTACTCGGGAGCCGAGATCATGCGCGTCCTGCGTGACGAGGTGCGCTCCCACCCCGAGTCGATCCGGGTGCTGGAGTTCAGCCCGGCGGTCGAGCTGCTCACCGATGGCCAGGGACGCGTGACCGGGGCGGTCCTGCTCGACCTGGAAACGCGCGAGTACAAGGTGGTCAGCGCCCGGGCCGTGATCCTGACCACGGGCGGCGGAGGCCGCTTGCACTACCAGGGCTTCCCGACCACCAACCACTACGGCGCCACCGCCGACGGGATCGTCCTGGCCTACCGCGTGGGCGGCAAGCTGGCTTTCCTGCACACGATGCAGTATCACCCGACCGGCGTCGCCTACCCGGAGCAGATCGTCGGCCAGCTGGTCACCGAGAAGGTGCGGGGCCTGGGAGCCCAGGTGTGCAACATCCACGGCGAGCAGTTCGTCTTCCCGCTCGAGACGCGTGATGTCGAGGCGGCTTCCTTCATCCGCGAGTGTCAGGACCGCAAGACGGGGGTCGAAACACCGACCGGCCAGCCCGGAGTATGGCTGGACTCGCCCATGATCAACCTGATCCATGGACCCGGGACGATCGAGAAGGAGCTCCCGGCGATGGTGCGGCAGTTCCGGGGTTTCGACATCGATATCGTGCGCCAGCCGATGCTGGTCTACCCGACGCTCCACTATCAGAACGGGGGCATCCGAATTCGGCCAGACGGATCAACGGGTGTGGACGGCTTGTTTGTGGCTGGGGAAGCGGCCGGAGGGATCCACGGGTCCAACCGGTTGATGGGGAACTCGTTGCTGGACATCACCGTCTTCGGGCGGCGGGCCGGTACGGCCGCCGCCGCCCATGCCCTGGAGCAGCAGCCCGGCGCGCTGACGCTCGAGCACCTGCGCGCCTGGAACCGGGAGCGCGCTGAACTCGGCCTGACCGGGGGCCGCCCGGCCCCGATCCTGCTGCCCGACTACACGCGCCACATCCGGGCTGTCCGCAAAGAGCCGCTCGTACCGGTGGGTTAGGCGCGCGGCTTCATAAGTCGCATTGTGGCCCAGGCGCCATCGGCCAGCTGGAGGGCGGCCCCGCCGGTTCGGAGCGCCTGCAAGGCGGCCTCAACCTCGGGTGCCGGCCAGCGAAAAAGCCCGCGCACGGCAGACGAGGGCGCCGCGCCAACGGAGTCCAGGTACAGCCTCGCCAGATGCCGCTGCGCTTCCGCCCGCGTGATGCGGCGCGCCTTGCGCACCACGCCGGGGTACCATCGGTCGACGAGCTCGTAGATGAAGGCGTAGCGCCAGGCGCCGGCTTCAGCGACGCCGATGGGCAGCACCCACAGCCCGCGCTGCAGGTCGCTGATGGCCTTGTCGAATGGCGCCTTGGAGGATTCAGAGGAGAGATGCGCCAGGCGCCGCAGGGCCACCGTGTGCTGCGCACCGTGCCGCAGGAGCACGTCGGCGACGGCGCGGGCCTCGCGGCTCAACCGCCCTGACTCGTAGGCCAATTCGAAGTCATCCAGGTCCCCCAGCCGATCGCTGAGTGCGTAGAAGTAGGGCAGCGTCCTGAGGCTGACCATCATCGACTTGCCGCGCAGCAGCTTGCCATAGAACCAGCGCTTGCGGCCCAGCTGCGCGTCCTTCCAGCCCCAGGTGATGTGCCCCGGGTCATCGTGCTCGGAAGCCACCGGACGATCGCCGGCCACGGCCGTCCACAGACTGGGGAGGTCGACGCCCTCAATGGTCCAGAAGAACACGAAGCCGCGCTCGTTTACGAACTCGACGGCTTGCTCCGGTGTGCGCAGGCGCAGGCTTCGGGTGAGGCGGAAGGTGCGGGCCCGATAGGCGCGCAGGCGAGCCGGGCTGACGGAGGGGGGAATTCGGGTGGGGGGCATGGGCGGTGCGGAGCGATGAATGTCCTGGATGGGCGGTGCGCCTCGGCAGGTCTGGCGGCGCGGGTCAAGACACTATAATAAGGCCTCCGGCCGGGTTTGGTCCACGGCCGCGATCCATCTTCCGCGTCCCGCCGGGGGCGCAAGCGAGGTGCAGACGGATGAGCTTGAGCCGGCTGGCACGTTCGATTGCCGAGTCGCCGACGCTGCGACTGAATGAGGAAGCCCGCATCCTGCGGGAGCGCGGCGAGGACGTCATCAACCTGGGGATCGGCGAGCCCAAGAACCGCGCCCCGATCACCGCCATTCTGTCGGCGGCCTCGAAGCTCAGCTCGGGGGAGGTGAAGTACACACCCACCGACGGCCTGCCGTCCCTGAAGAAGGCCATCATCCGCTACACCGAGGAGAACTACGACCGCCTGCCGGCGCCCGAGAACGTCATTGTCGCCACCGGGGCCAAGCAGGCCATCTTCACGCTGCTGTTCACGCTTCTCAACCCGCAGGAAGAGGTCATCCTGCTGGCGCCGTACTGGGTGAGCTATCCGGAAATCATCCGCATGGTGGGCGGGGTGCCGGTGGTGGTGACGCCCGAGGACGGCACCTTCCAGCCCCGCCTGCAGGACATCGAGCGGGCGGTCAGCGGATACACCAAGGCCGTCATCCTCAACAGCCCGAACAATCCCTCGGGGACGGTCTTCCCCGACGCCTTCATCGCCGAACTGGTGGCGTTCTGCGAGGGCAAGAATCTGTACTTGATCACGGACGACATCTATCACAAGCTGGTCTTCGACGGCAAGCGGGCGGCGCCGGCCTACGCCTTCAGCTCCAAAGACATCGACGCGAGTCGCATCATCGTCATCAACGGCATCTCGAAGCTGTACGGCATGACCGGCTTCCGCATCGGCTGGGCCGTCGGGCCGCGGCCGATCGTCGAAGTGATGATGAACGTCCAGGCGCAGACGACCTCGTGCGCCTCGGCCGTGCTGCAGTCGGCCGCCGAGGGCGCCCTGACCGGGATGCAGAGCTTCGTAGAGAGCCTGCGGCTGACGATCCAGAACAACCGCGACGTCGTCATGCAGGAGCTGGCCGGCGTGTCGTCGATCGTCACCGCCCGGCCGCAGGGCGCTTTCTACTGCCTGCCCGATTTCCGCTACTACAACGCCGACTCGGTGGCGCTCTCGAGCTTTCTGCTCAAGAGGGCGCTGGTCGTCACGGTCCCCGGCCGTGAGTTCGGAATGGAGGGCCATCTGCGGCTGAGCTACTCCGGCGGCGTGAAAGAGCTGACCGAGGGTGTGGCGCGCATCAAGTGGGCCCTCGACCCCAACTCGCCCAACGAAATCTACATCGGTGACCGCAAGCTGGTCAGGGACTGGTCATGAAGAACCTGCTCAATATCCGCACCCCCGCTCACGATCAGGCTGCGGCTCGCAAGAGCGACTACGGTCTGGATACCCTCGGGCTGGCCAATCTGAACCAGGTGTACTGGAACCTTCCCGATGAGGCGCTCTACGAGGAGGCCGTCTTTCGCGGCGAGGGGCACATCACACGCCAGGGGCCGATCGTCGTCAACACCGGGAAGCACACCGCCCGTTCGGCCAACGACAAGTTCGTGGTGCGGGAATCGTCGTCGGAAGGCCACGTCTGGTGGGGCCAGTACAACCGCCCGTTCAGCCCAGAGAAGTTCGGCGAGTTGTACGACCGCATGCAGGGGTTCCTGCAAGGCCGGGACGTCTTCGTGCAGGACTGCTACGCCGGGGCCGATCCTGAGTACCGGCTGCCGATTCGGATTGTGACCGAAACCGCCTGGGCCAGCCTGTTCGCCCGCAACATGTTCCTCGTTCCCCCGACGGCGGACGAATACCGCCGCCACGTCCCGGAGTTCACCATCCTGTGCCTGCCCTCCTTCCAGGGCATGCAGCAGATCGACGCCACGCGGTCGGGCACGTTCATCGTGCTCAACTTCGAGCAGCGCCTGTGCCTGATTGGCAACACGGGCTACGCCGGCGAGATCAAGAAGTCGATCTTCACTGTCCTGAATTACCTGCTGCCCTTGCGAGGCGTGCTCTCGATGCACTGCTCGGCGAACGTGGGCCAGGGCGGGGATGTGGCGCTGTTCTTCGGGCTGTCGGGGACGGGCAAGACGACGCTTTCTGCCGACCCGCACCGGAGCCTCATTGGCGATGACGAGCACGGCTGGAGCGACGCCGGTATCTTCAACTTCGAGGCCGGCTGCTACGCCAAGGTGCTGCACGCGCCCAAACATGGAGAATTTAACGCAGAGAAATTCGCGGATGTCATCCGCCAGGCGGACGAGATCGGCATCTCATACATTCTGACCG
>DYJB01000032.1:9971-12617 GCA_020723365.1 Candidatus Aquidulcis sp.
CGGCTGGAGCGACGAGGGCGTCTTCAACTACGAGAACGGCTGCTACGCGAAGGTCATCGCGCTCTCCGCCTCGGCCGAGCCGCAGATCTACGCCTGCACGCGCCGCTTTGGCACGATCCTCGAGAACGTCGTCTTCGATCCCGTGACGCGGGCCATCGACCTGGACGACGACTCGATCACCGAGAACACGCGCGCCTCCTACCCGCTGGAGTTCATCGAGAACGCGCTCTCGGAGAAGAAGGCGGGGCACCCCTCGAACATCATCCTGCTCACGTGCGATGCCTCGGGTGTCATGCCGCCGATCGCCCGCCTGACGCCAGAGCAGGCGCTGTACCAGTTCATGTCCGGCTATACGGCCAAGATCGCCGGCACCGAGATCGGCCTGCGCGAGGAGCCGGAGATCACATTCAGCGCCTGCTTCGGGGCGCCGTTCATGGTCAACCATCCGTCGTTCTACGCCGACCTGCTCAAGCGCAAGATCCTGCGCCATAACGTCCATTGCTGGCTGGTCAACACCGGCTGGGTGGGGGGACCCTATGGCGTGGGCAAGCGCATCAGCATCGGCTACACGCGTGCGCTGCTCAATGCCGCGCTCGACGGCAAGCTCAACGGGGTAAGGTACACCCCCGACCCGGTCTTCGGCTTCGAGGTGCCTTCCGAGTGCGAGGGCGTCCCGGCCTCAGTGCTCGACCCCGGGAGCTCGTGGCCCGATCGCCAGGTCTACATGCAGCGCTATCGAGAGCTCGGGGCGCGCTTCGTCGAGAACTTCAAGAAGTTCGAGGCGGAGTCCCCGGCGGAAGTGGTGCAGGCCGGGCCGAGGCTGCGCCAGCCGGCTTGAGGGCTGGACGAGACGCACACGTAGGAGGGGAGCATGCCGCCCAAGGATGACGCCGATCGCTTTGCACGCATTCGGGACAAGCAGATCGCGGCGAGGGATCCGATGGTCAAGGTCCGCAAGCTGGACCACACCGTCTCGGTGAAGCACCGCCGCCACCGGACGGCGTTCTCGCCGGTGCGCATGTGGCTCGACATTCCCAAGGTGTGGCGCGGCACGATGATCGGCGGGCTGCTCGGGCTGGTGGTCATGCTCATCGTCCCCACCTTCGTGCCCGGGGACTGGGGAACACTGGGCGGTCTGGCGGCGCTGGGTTTCCTGCTGCTGCTTGGCTTCTCGCTCGGGCGCTACCAGGACTCGCGTGATGAGATCAAGGACCTGATGAAGCACTGACTCTCCGCTTTGGGACAGGACTGGCGTCACGAGCGTGCACCTTGGTTGAGCCGGGCGGTCGGCAGCCCACATCGGCCTGTGCTTCCCAAATTCCTGGATCCAGCGGAGTCACGATCCCATCTCGTTGCAGGCGGAGACGGGGCGCATGGCTCCTTCCGCGGCCGCCTCGTGGGGCTCCCAATCGCGCGCCCCAGGGACACACTTGCGGCATCCCAACTCCGCTCACGCTGGTGTGCTCGAGGACTACCCTCTTTCCCTTGCGCCAGAACATCGGTCAGCTTGGCGGATCCGGGGCGACGACCCGACGGCAGTCCACGCTTCCCGGCGCGTCTGTTTCCCGGATGTGCGGCTACGCCTTGGGTTCACCCTCCCCGACGGGAATCCGCCGCGCGTTTGGGCGGCCAGTCGCCAGCGAATCGGGCAGTCCGATGGCGGAAGGGGGAGAGGCCGGGTGCGTGTTTGGCTGAGGATGCGGACCACGCTGCACGCGGAGAGTCTGAGCCGAGGATCTCATCCGACGCTCGATTGCCCGGCCGCCGGATGCCCTTGGCGAACGGCAGCCGGTCGCGCGGCTGCGGGTCGCCGCCCGAAAGGATAGGACTGTCCCATGGACCAGGTGATTGCGTACGTCACCTATCTCGTCCGAGACTACGACGAAGCGATCGCCTACTTCAGGACCGCGCTGGGGTTCCGCCTCGTTGAAGACACACCGATGGGGGAGGGCAAGCGCTGGGTCAGAGTAGCCCCGCAGGGCAATGGCGGTCCGTCCCTGCTGCTCGCGCAGGCCGTCACGCCACAGCAGGCAGCCTGCGTTGGACGGCAGGCCGGCGGGCGTGTCTTCCTCTTCCTGCACACGGATGATTTCGGCCGCGATCACGCGCGCATGAAGGCGGCGGGCGTGACCTTCCTCGAATCGCCACGGGCGGAGCCGTACGGCCTGGTGGCGGTCTTCGAGGACCTGTACGGGAATCGCTGGGACCTGATCGAGCCTCGGTCGAGCGTCCCAAGTGGCTGAGTGCATTCGGCTGGGGCTGGCCGGGGACGGGCTCGGTGTAGGCCCGTGGGTGGTGGGCCCGAGGCCCGCCCAAGGATCGAGCTAGCGCAAAGCACCGGAAGCCAGGGCAAGCAGGATGCCGCCGGCGACCACGCTGGCGAGCTGCCCGGCGGTGTTGGCTCCCATGGCATGCATGAGCAGGAAGTTCTGATGATCTTCCTCGCGCGCCATCTTGGCCACCAGGCGGCCGGCCATGGGGAAGGCGCTGATGCCCGCTGCACCAAGCAGAGGGTTGATGCGGCCGCGGGACAGGGCGCACAACGCCTTGCCGAACACAAGCCCTGCGGCCGTGTCGAGCGCAAAGGCCGCCAGTCCAAGTCCCAGAATGCCCAGCGTGTCCCAGCGCAGGAACGAAGGGCCCTCC
>DYJB01000032.1:12627-20453 GCA_020723365.1 Candidatus Aquidulcis sp.
CGATGGTCAGGCCGAGCAGCAGGGTGGTGATGTTGAGCAACTCGTTCTGCGCCGCGTGGCTCAGGCGGTCGACGACGCGGCTCTCGCGCAGCAGATTCCCCAGCATCAGCGAGCCGATCAAGGGGGCGGCCTTGGGAACCAGCAGTCCGATGATGACCGTCACCAGGATCGGGAAGAGCACCAGCGCCCGGCGGGATACCGGCCGAGGGGTGTACTCCATGCGGATGCGGCGTTCTCGAGGCGTGGTCAGCAGCCGCATCAGCGGCGGCTGGATGATGGGGATCAAGCTCATGTAGGAGTAGGCCGCCACGGCGATCGGGGCCAGGAGCCGCGGGGCAAGCTGCGAGGCTACGAAGATCGACGTCGGACCGTCGATGGCGCCGATGACGCCGATCGAGGCGGCCTCGTTCAAGGGGAAGCCGATCCAGGAAGCCAGCAGCAGTGTACCGAAGATCCCAAACTGGCCGGCGGCGCCCAGCAGCGCCAGGTGCGGTTGCGCCAGGAGCGGGGAGAAATCGATCATCGCCCCGACGCCGACGAAGATCAGCAGCGGGAAGAGCTCGGTGGCGATGCCCGCCTGGTAGAGCACGCCGGTCATGCCGTCGGGCCCGTTCAGCCCGGTCAGCGGGATATTGGCCAGGAGACAGCCGAAGCCGATCGGCAGCAGCAGGACGGGCTCCGCTTCCTTGACCACCGCCAGGGCGATCAGGATGCCGCCCACGACCAGCATGACGGCATTGGCCCAGGTGAATGCCGCCAGGCCCTCTGTCAGTGCGCGCAGGACGTCCGTCAGGTCCACGGCTCAGGTGCTCGCCGCGTCGGCGGCGAACTCCATCAGCACCTGGCGGTGCTGGACGTGGGCGCCGGGGATGACATGCACGGCCTGGATGATGCCGGCGCGCCCGGCACTGATCGGGTTGCGCATCTTCATCGCCTCCAGGACGCACAGCTCCTGGCCGGGCGTGACGCTGGTGCCCGGCTGGACGGCCACGCTCAGGATGACTCCCGGGATGGGGGCACGAACCTCCCGTTCGGCGCTGAAGGGCGTCGGCGCGGCGCTCCCACCGCCCACCGTCGGCAGGCGTTGGGCGCTCTCAGGCCACAGTTCAATGCGCTGCCCATCGACAATCGCCACGACCGGCTCGGCATTCGGATCCTCGATGTCCACCTCGAACGTTCGTTCATCGATACGGACGCGTACCTTCATCGCACGGGACCTCGCTGACGGAGCTGAGCGGAACGCCTGACGGCCTGCCAGGCGCTGACCAGCGCCGTGGGCGGCAGGGGGAAAGCATGCATCTGGCGGGCGCGGACGACCGCCAGGGCAGCGCTCGGCGGGCGCGGGGCGGTGATGCGCGCCAGGGCCGCCATGCCGGCCCACAGCAGCAGGATGGCGCCGAAGACCAGCGCCATGCCGATGCCGGCCAATTGAAGGGCGAGGATCAGCTCGCTGGTCATCTCCGCGACCTCCCTCGAGTCAGACCGGTATGTTGCCGTGCTTGCGCGGCGGGGCGGGCGAGTACTTGTCCCGAAGCGCCGCCAGCGAGGCAATGACCTTGGGGCGCGTTTCCTGGGGCTCGATGATGTCGTCGACAAATCCTGCCGCCGCGGCGTGGTAGGGGTTGTTGAAGCGCTGCCGGTAGTCCGCCGCGAGGCGGGCGCGTTCCGCCGTTGGATCGGCGGCGGCGTCGATCTGCTTGCGGAAGAGGATATTGGCGGCGCCTTCCGCTCCCAGCACGGCGATTTCGGCGCTGGGCCAGGCGAAGTTGACGTCGGTGCCCAGGTACTTGCTGCTCATCACGATGTAGGCCCCCCCGTAGGCCTTGCGCGTGATGACGCTGATCTTGGGCACGGTCGCTTCCGAGTAGGCGTAGAGAACCTTGGCGCCGTGGCGGATGATGCCGCGGTGCTCCTGGTCGACGCCGGGCAGGAAGCCGGGGCTGTCGACGAGCGTGACGAGCGGTACGTTGAAGCAGTCGCACATGCGCACGAAGCGCGTGATCTTGTCGGAGGCGTCGATGTCGAGCACGCCGGCCATCACGCTGGGTTCCTGGGCCACCAGCCCGACGCTGTGTCCACCCAGGCGCGCCAGCCCGACGATGGCGTTACGCGCCCAGGAGGGCTGCAGCTCGAGGAAGCTGCCGCGGTCGACGATGTGCTCGATGACGGCATGCATCGAGTAGGGCGTGGCTGCGTCAAGCGGCACGATGCTGTTCAGCTCGGGATCCATGCGCAGCGGGTCGTCCGCCGGCGGCTGGAAGGGCGGGTTCTCGACGTTGTTCGAGGGCAGGTACCTGAGGACGTGCCGGCAGAGGGCCAGCGCTTCCGCTTCGCTTCCGGCAGCCAGATGGGCCGTGCCGCTGATGGCGGTGTGCACCGTCGTGCCACCCAGGCCCTCCGGATCGATCGCCTCCCCGGTGACGGCCCTGATCACTTCCGGGCCGGTGAGGAACATGTAGGAGTGCTTGTCGACCATGATGATCAGATCGGTCAGGGCGGGCGAGTAGGCTGCACCGCCGGCGCACGGTCCGAGCATGATGCTGATCTGAGGGATGACTCCCGAGTACTGGGCGTTGCGGCGGAAGATCTCGGCATAGCCGCCCATGCTGCGCACACCGTCCTGGATGCGCGCCCCGCCCGAATCGAGCAGGCCGATCATCGGCACGCCATTGCGGAGCGCCAGGTCCATCACCCGGCAGATCTTGTCGCTCTGGGTCTCGCTCAGCGTACCGCCGTAGACGGTGAAATCTTGCGCATACACATACACCGTGCGGCCGTCCATCTGGCCGTAGCCGGTGACCACGCCGTCGCCCAGGTACTTCTCGCCCGACAGGCCAAGCTCATCGTTCTGGCCCACGACGTACGGCTCGAGCTCATGGAAGGTGCCGGGATCGAGCAACAGGTCGAGTCGCTCGTAGGGCGTCAGCTTGCCCTTGGCATGCTGCTTGGCGATCCGGTCGGCCCCGCCGCCCAGGCGGGCCTGCTGTCGCAGCTCTCGCAGGTGGAGGATCCTTGGATCTTCGGTCATACGCCCTCTTCAAGCCTGCTCGGGGCAGGCAGCCTCTTGAGGCTATCCGCTCAGCGGAGCGACGGTCAAGGGAGGGGTGGCAGGGAATCCCGGTGATCTTCCACCGAATAGCCAGTCCCCGGCGCGCCGGTTGTCGGGCTCCCTCTGGCCCTCAACGGTACATCAGGCGGTCTCTCAAATGCGGTCAGAGTCGTCCGGGCGGCTATCGGCAAGTCCGGGGGCGGGAGGGGGGGCGAGCGCCTGTGGGGGCAGAGCGCGGGCCGGATTCACGAAGCCCGCTGAAGAGCGGCTCAGGCTCGCCGGCAGTCCGGGAGAGCGCAGGCAGCGTTGTCTCCGGCTCGCACAGGGGGCGCCGCCGCCGTGGGGGCGACGGATGCCGGCGCGCGCCCGATTCGCGCCGCCGGACATGGCGGCACGAATGGCGCTCTGCGGATGCGCCGGCTCTCGACTCACACGCGGTTCGCGATCGGGTGTGCTAGCTCATCCCGGCCAGCTGTGCGACGGCCTGGGCCAGGCGGGCGCGCAGGTCACGCGCTACCTGGCGCATGAGCTGGTAGCCCAGGCGCGTGTCCTCCTCGCACAGCTCGCGCAAGCGGGCGGCGTCCAGGACGATCAGCGCCCCGTCGGAGCGGGCGATGGCCGTCAGCAGGAACTCCCGCGGCTCGAGCAGGCTCGATACGCCCAGCAGGTCGCCTGGCACGGCCGTGCCCAGGAAGACCTGCTTGCCGCTGCCAAGAACCGTCAGCAGATCGACCTCGCCCTGCGTCACGACCATCAGGGCGTCCGCCGATTCGTCAGCCTTGAAGAAGCGTTCTCCAGGCGGGAGGCGCCCACTCTCGTCAAAGAGCCGCGTGCCGGCCTTGAAGGGCTTCTCCTGGCCCACCATGGCGATGGCGCGCAGGGTCGCGTCGGGCAGCCCGCCGAAGGTTGGGTAGCGTCGAAGTGCCTCAGGTGAGATCATCCTTCCTCCTCGTTCCGCAGCCATCGCCCGGCCGCTTCGACGGCCCGGGGAATGGCGTTCTCGACTTCCGGACTCAGGCTCTCGGCAAAGGTCAGCACGTCCCCGGCCTCGATGCCAAGGATGGCGATGGCGTCATCGGCGGGCAGGGCCAGCCCGGACCGGCGGCCGACCTCCAGGGCCATGCGCAGGTTGATGCCATGCGCCGTGGCCGTGCGCTGCGTCGGGAGCGAGTCGACTCCCAGCCGGTGCAGCGTGCCCGCCGGGGCGCCGGTCTTGATGGCATCGACCAGGAGCGCACGCTCGAAGCCGGCCAGTTGCTCGAGCAGGGCGAATCCGCCGCGCTCCTCCTCGGCAATCGTCAGCCCCTCGGTGTCTCCCCAGCGGTCCGCGATGGCGCGGGCGACGCGCAAGCCGACGGCATCATCGCCCAGGATGGCGTTGCCCAGCCCCAGGACCAGACTCCGCGTCGCCATCAACGAACAGCCGCCAGCGGCCGGCGCAAGGCCGGCGGCTGGCGGCAAGATTCAGCGACGGATCGGGCGCGCCTCACTCGAGGTTCTTGGTCAGGACCTCGAGGACCTCGCCCTTCGGCCCCCGCAGGCGAACCTCCATCGGCATCTGCCCCGGCAGGGAGTGCGTGGCGCACCCGAAGCACGGGTCGTACGCCCGGAAGCCCATCTCGACCATGTTGAGCAGGCCTTCGGTGACCTTGCCCTTGTGGATCAGCTTTTCGGCGGCCCGCTTGCACGACATGGCGATGGGGGCGTAATTGTTGGTCGTCCCGACGATCAGGTTGACCTCGGTCAGGATGCCGCGGCTGTCGGTCTTGTAGTGATGGGTGAGGGTGCCGCGCGGCGCCTCCACGATGCCGACGCCTTCGGTCGGCGTCTCGGTCGGGAGCGTACGGAAGTTGGGGCTGGTGATCTCGGGATCGGTAGCCAGCTCCACCCAGCGCTCAGCGGCGTAGAGCAGCTCGACCAGCCGGGCCCAGTGCGTGGCCAGCGTGGCGTGCACCGGCTTGCCGCCAAGCGTCTTGTAGAACTCCTCATACGATTCCTGGGCCTTGGGTGTGGCCAGGCCGTCGGCGGCGTTCAGGCGCGAAAGCGGTGTGGCCTTGTACACCCCTGAGTCCTTGCCGTCGACGAAACCCTTCCAGCCGACCTTCTTCAGATAGGGGAACTTCAGGTACCTCCTCGGTTCGACGTGCTCGGCGAGCACGCTGAGGTAGTCCTTGGGCGCGTACTTGACGAACTCTTTGCCGTCGGGATCGACGACGCGGACCATGCCGTCGTAGAAGTTCGTCTTGTTGTTCGCGTCGACCATGCCCATGGAGTAGGTCTTGTGGGTGTAGATGTCGCCCAGGATCAGGTCGACGTAGGCCTTGTTGCCCAGGACGATGTCGCGGAAGGCCTGCAGCGAGAAGAGGGCAAACTCGACGGCATCGCGCCCGAGCTTCTCGATTTCCTTGCGCTGCTCCTCGTTGATGCCGCGGCTGACGCCGCCCGGCAGGCCCCAGTTGGGTTGAACGCGGCGGGCGGCCATCATCTGGATCAGGTAGTGGCCGTCGTGGCGCATCTTGAGCACCTTGCCGGCCACGTCCATGCCCACCTTGGCGATCACCCCCAGGATGTTGCGCTCGGCCACCGGGGCGTCCGGACCGACGATGAAGTCGGGCGCTCCCAGGGCGTAGAAGTGGGTGGTGTGATCGGTGGCGAAGAAGATGCTGTACATCAGCTCGCGCAGCTTCTTGCCCGCCGGCGGCGGGTCGACATGCCACAGCGCATCCAGCGCCTTGGAGGCCGCCATGTGGTGCGCCTCGGGGCAGACGCCGCAGATGCGGTCGGTCAGGTTCGGCATGTCCTCCGCCGGCCGGCCGACGCAGAAGACCTCGAAGCCTCGCAGCTCCGGGATCTGGAAGTAGGCATTGGCGACTTCGCCTTCCTCGTTGAGGAAGATGTCGATCTTGCCGTGGCCCTCGAGGCGGGTGATCGGGTCAATCGAAATTCGCTGCATGGGTACGCCTCCTCGGGCCTAGTGCCCGTTGCCGCTGAGCGCCGAGCGGCGCAGCAGGCTGTGGGGCAGGCTGAAGCGGTAGAAGGTGCCCACGGGGTCCGGGATGCCTTCCTGGATGATGCGCCGGATCTCGACCGGATCCTGCGAGTCGATCACCGACGCCAGAGCCGTCATCATGCGGGCCCCGAAGTCCTCGACCTCGACATTGGGGCCGTGGCAGCCGATGCAGGGCGAGTTGACCTTGGGGCACAGCGCTCCGCAGCCGGCACGCGTGGCCAGGCCCAGGCACACCAGACCCTGCTCGAGCAGGCAGTCGGTCTCGTTGGGGATCATCTCCCAGGTGCGCTTGAAACCGGTGATCTTCTTCTCGGCTCGCGTGCGGGCGCACTCGTCGCACACCGTCGTCTCTTTCCCCAGCACGGTGCCCGGCGGGGGCAGGGGGGCGCCGCCCAGTCCGGCGACGACCGCCTTGACGATGGCGTAGATGTTCTCAGCCTCCGGCGGACAGCCGGGGACGTAGTAGTCGACGTCGACCGTCTGGTCGAGCGTCTTGACCGTGTCGTAGAAGACCGGGATGTGCAGCGTGCCCTCGGGCGCCTCGTACTCCGGCTGCGGGACGATCCCCTGCGGGTTGTCGACCGACGGGCTCTTCTTGTAGACGTAGTCGAAGATCGCCTCGCGCCCGGACAGGTTGGCCAGCCCGGGGATGCAGCCCTCGTGTGCGCACGAGCCGAAGGCCACCAGGATCTTCGACTTGCGCCGCAGCAGCTGGGCCATGTACTCCTGCTCGCTGTTGCGGATGCTGCCGTTGAACAGGCAGACATCGATGCTCTTGTCGGCCATCTTCTCGACGTCGCGCACCTTGGCATCGATGGCCACCGGCCAGAGGACGATGTCGAAGGCGGCGGCCACCTCGAGGATCTTCTCGTCGATGGCCAGTACGGCGATCTCGCAGCCGCCGCAGGAGGCCGCCCAGTAGAGCGCCAGCTTCGGCTTGGCCGTCATCGGGACACCTCCAGCGCTTCGGCGTGCTCGTGGGGCAGGCGCTCGATGGCCTCCTGATGGCCGCCGTTCTCGCTCCAGAAGCGCGGCCAGTTCAGCGGACCCAGGGCGCGCACCTGCTCGATCATCTCATTGATGGCCGCCGAGAGCACGTTGCCTTCCGCCGCCGAGGCCCATTGCAGGCGCAGGCGGTGATCCTCCACGCCCATCGCCAGCAGCGTGTGTCGCAGCATCTCGTAGCGGCGCATGGCCTTGTAGTTCTGCTCCAGGTAGTGGCACTCGCCCGGGTGGCAGCCGGCGATCATGACGCCGTCGGCGCCCAGGGCGAAGGCCTTCAGCACGAAGGCCGGATCGACGCGCCCGGAGCACATCACCCGGATGGTGCGGACGTTGGGCTGGTATTTCATGCGCGCCGTCCCGGCCAGGTCGGCAGCGCGGTAGGAGCACCAGTTGCACAGGAAGGCGATGATCTTGGGTTCGAAGCGTTCGTCACTCATGGGCTTCCTCCGCTATGCCGGGACGGCGATGCCGCGCACCGCGTCGTACAGCAGGCCCTCAAGCTCGGCCCCGATTTGCTGGTTGTTGAAGTGGGCGCCGGTGATGGCCTGCGCCGGGCAGGCCGCCACGCACGTGCCGCAGCCTTTGCACAGCGCGGCGTTGATGAAGCTGACGCCCTTGTCGGCCAGGAACTCGATGGCGTTGTACGGGCACAGGTTGTTGCAGATGCGGCAGCCGGAGCAGTGTTCCTCGTGGATCGTGGCCACCACCGGCTCGATCATCACCGTCCCGCGGGCGATCATGCCCTGGATGCGCGAGGCCGCC
>DYJB01000268.1 GCA_020723365.1 Candidatus Aquidulcis sp.
CGCGATCCGCAATCTGAATCCAGATTCGGCTTACGGCCCACCCTGCCGCGCGGGTGGGGAGAGGAGCGGGGACTCATGGACTTCGCCCTGTCCGAGGAACATCGCCAGTGGCGCGCCTCCGTGCACGCCTTCTGCGCCGCCGAACTCCAACCGCACGCTGCGGAGTTCGATGCCCGGGCGGAGCTCAATGCCGATGCCGTGCGCAAGATGGCTCCCCTCGGGCTGCTGGGCATGCTCGTCCCGGAACGCTACGGCGGCGCCGAGCTCGACATGCTAGGAACGGCACTGGCCGTGGAGGAGCTGGGGTGGGCGTGCGGTGGGACGGCGCTTTCCGTCGCCGCCCACAACGGCCTGGGCTGCGGGCCGCTGGTGCTGTTCGGCAACGAAACGCAGAAGCAGCGCTGGCTCCCCGGGCTGGCTTCCGGCGAAACCGGGCTGGGCGCCCTGGCGCTGACCGAGCCTGGTGCGGGCTCGGACCTGAACAGCGTCCAGACGCGCGCCGAGCGCACGGGGGACGAGTGGGTCATCCGAGGCAGCAAGGCCTGGATCACCAACGTCGCCGAGTCCGCGATCGTGACCACCCTGTGCCGCACCCGGCCCGAAGCCGGGTCGCACTCCTTCAGCCTGATTGTCGTACCGGTCGCCTCCCCGGGGCTGCATGTCGGGCCGCCGGAGAAGAAGATGGGCGTGCGCGCTTCGCCGACGTATGCCATCACCTATGACGACGTCCACGTGCCCGCCGACCATGTGCTGGGTGAGCCCGGCCAGGGACTGCCGCAGACACTCAAGGTGCTGGATGGCGGTCGCATCAGCATCGGGGCGCTTTCGGTCGGGCTGGCGCGCGCCGCCCATGAAGAGTCCATCCGCTACGCCAGCGAGCGCCGCTCCTTCGGCGCGCCGCTGGCCGAGCATCAGGCCATCCAGTGGATGATCGCCGACGCCGCCACGCAGATCGAGGCGGCGCGGCTGCTGGTCCACAAGGCCGCCTGGCTCCGTGACCGCGGCCAGAACTACACCCAAGCGGCGGCCATGGCCAAGCTGCTCGCCACCGAGATGGCCGAGAGCGTGTGCCGCAACGCCATCCAGATCCTGGGTTCGTACGGATACTCGAGCGAGTATCCGGTCGAGCGGCTGTATCGCGACGCGCGCCTGATGACCATCGGCGAGGGTACCAGCGAGGTGCAGCGGATGGTGATTGCGCGTCGGGTGCTCAGCGCAGAGCACTGACGTGGCCGGCGGCGGCCCGCAAGCGGGCCGCCGCGGCTTGCAGGCGACATGATGAAGGGCCGGAGCGTCGCTCCGGCCCTTTCGGATTCGGCGAGGTACGGAGGATTCCGGCCTACGATTCGGCCGCAAGCAGCGCCGCTTCCAGCTCCTCCTGCGTCACGAACCCCAGCCACTGCTGGGTGATGTTGCCTTCCCCGTCGAGCAGGAAGAGGTGCGGCTGGTAGCGGTAGCCGAGCTGGCGTTTGAAGTCATCGGTGCGCGAATCGTCGATGTCGAGGTAGACGAAGCCGATCCGGTCGCCGTACTGCTGCTCGAGCCCGTGCACGACGGGCGCCAGTCGCTGGCAGGTCCCTCACCAGAAGGCAAAGAACTCGACCAGGGCCGGCTTGCCGGAGGCCAGGGACACGCTCGTCGGGTCGGTCGCTTCCAGTCCGGCGCGGGCCGTCGGCGTCGCGGCCGCCCCCGACTCGGTGGGCAGCGCGGATGGTTCCGTCGGCTCAGCCTGCGGCGGGGCGGCTTGCGTGGCCTGTGGCGCGGCGACCTCGGCCGGGGTCGCTGGTGCCGGCCCACACCCGGCGACTACTCCCGCCGCCACCAGCGCCAACAACAGGATGATCGGGAAACTTCCTCGCATCGGTCGCTCCATGCTCCTACTTGGTTCGCGCCAGGTGCACGAGTATTCTCCAGGCAGGGTACCACAGCCCCGGTGATTGGAGGTTAAAGGCATGATTAGTCCCGATTGGCTTTGGTGGCGCGATGGGGTCATCTACCACGTGTACCTGCGCTCTTTCGCCGACAGCAACGGCGATGGCCTGGGCGACCTGCCCGGGCTGATCAACCGGCTCGACTACCTGAACGGCGCCCCCGACAGCCTGGGCGTCGACGCCATCTGGATCTCGCCCTGCTTCCCCTCGCCGGATGCCGACTTTGGCTACGACGTGGCCGACTACACGGCCATCGATCCGCGCTACGGCCGCCTGGAGGACTTCGACCGGTTGATCGCCGAGGCGCATCAGCGCGGCATCCGCGTCCTGCTCGATCTGGTCTACAACCACACCTCGGACCAGCACCCCTGGTTTGTCGAGGCGCGCGCCTCGCGCACAAGCCCGCGTCGGGACTGGTACGTCTGGCGCGACGGGCGACCCGGCGGCGGGGGTCCGAACAACTGGCAGTCCGTCTTCGGCGAATCGGTCAAGGCCGCCTCGGAGTACGCCACCGCGCGCGCCGACCTCGAGGCCGCCGTCGGCCGGCCGATTCTCCTTGGAGGACCCTCATGACGACCC
>DYJB01000033.1:0-7948 GCA_020723365.1 Candidatus Aquidulcis sp.
CAGGGCTTGATCCCGTTCATCGTCGCCGCTCAGCGGCGCCCGCAGGCCCGCCGAACCGCTGCCGTCTTCGTCGACGTTCAGGATCAGCCGCACGGCCGAGGTCGGGCAGACCGAGCCTTCCGGCGCGTTGATGCGGAAGCGCAGCGGATCATCCGGCCCGGAGATCGACCATTCCGCAAGCGGGCCCTCGACGCGAGCGGCATTGGTCGATTCGATCTCGCCCGGAGCGGTGACCCGCCAGTACACCGCTGAACCATCGGACGACCCTTCAAATGGTTCGTCGGGGACAATTTCGACGGCGTAGATCAGCGCTCCGTCTTCGAGCGCCAGGCAGTGAATGCGAGACACCCCTTCAAAGAGGGACAGATAGAAGTCGCGCAGGCCGCTCAGGCTGGTGAACGGCACCTGCATGACGCACCAGGTCTCGGCACCGCGCTGCTCCACCCAGGCGCTTGCGCCTGCGGCCGCCCCGTCCGGAGTGCAATCGACCGTCTCGCCCTTCTCATCATCCAGCAGGTAGCCGATCCCCAGTTCGACATTCCCGGAACCATCTTCCCCGATGGCCGTGTTCAGCTCGCCGCTGACGACGTTGCAGCTGTCCAGCAGCAGGGTGAACAGGAACACGGCGGCGAGGGGCTTCCACATCGGGACCTCCTTGGATCGTGTCCGGCGCTCAGGTATGCGGGCGAGGGGAGTAGTGTACGCGGTCGGACAGGGCGCGCCACTCGCCCACCCGCCCGCTCGGCCGATCCATGCCCGGCGAAGGGAGGCCCCTCGGCCGCGGCCGTGGGCCTACAGGGCGGCTGGGAACCGCTCCGGGAAGCACACCCCGCGGAAGGCGCACTGGGCGCACACCCGCTCGTCATCCACCAGAGGGAAGTCGACCTTGTCCAGCGGGATATTCTGCTCGATGTCGCGGCAGTACTCGTACATCTCGGCCGTCTCGGCCCTCACCTGCACGGCGAAGGCCTGCAGGTCGGCGGCGTTGAACGACTGCTGCACTTCTTCGTACGCCGGATACAGGTAGGCCAGCGTCGGGCGCACGCGCTCGGGTTCGATGCCGAAGTGCGTCGCCGCCCAGGTGGCGTAGCCCACCAGCTGCTTGCGGTGTTTGCCGGGGTCGCTCTTGCCCGTCTTCCAATCCAGGATGTGGATCAGGTCGCCGAGCGGAAAGAGCACGTCGACCTTGATGTAGACCTTCAGCTCGCCCAGGCGCGTCTCGCCGTAGCCGGGCGGATCGATGATCCACTGGCCGGAGGCCGGCGCGGCTTCCTCGATCAGCCAGCGGAAGCGATCGGAGGCCAGCAGGTTCTCCAGGCAGGCGTGCACCTTGGGCTGCATGTCCTCGACCCGCACCGCCTCGACCTCACCGTAGACAACCTCCTCGAAGGTCTTGGCCTCCAGACTGCGGGCGATGGCCTGGTCGGCGAAGGTGTGGAAGCGCTCCCGATCGATCGGCTCGGCCGTGGTGCGCAGCCGGTTGAGCAGCGCCTCGATCACCTCGTGCACGATGGTGCCGATCTCCATCGGCGCGGTCGTCAGCTCCTTCAATCGGTTGAGCCGCCGGATCGGGACCTGGCGGTCGTACTTGGCGTAGTACTGGAAGAAGTAGCGGCGCTTGCAGATCGAGAACAGGTCGTAGCGCGAGAGCGACCAGCCCAGAATCGGCGTGTACGGATACGGGCGCACCGGCTGCACCATGCCTTGGATCCTCTCCGGGGCCCCACTATACGCCCGAAGGGGACTCCGGCGTTGGCCCGCCTCAGCCACGCCTCGCCCGCCGGGGCTCGGCGTGCCCTCGGCGGGAGGCCGCCCGAAGGGATCGAGGGCCGCGCCCCGGTTGCGCCCGTGGCTGTCCTCCTCTACACTCACCTTCCGGTGTCGGCGGCTCCGCGCCCCTCGCGGAGCCGCCTGTGGCGGGGGAGCGTGGGTGTGCCGTCCACGCGTCCGGGGGCTCTTCACTCTTGCATTTCAACCTGGCTCCGGACCCTCCCGCCAGGGGTCCTGTTGCGCGCCTGCGCCCATCCCGATCACGTCTCGACCCCACCCAATCTCACGGCTCGACACAGGGATCCGAATGAATGTTGCACCGCGAATGATCCGGACCACCTTGGGACGGCCGCGTCAGGAGCAGGGAAGGCCGCGCCGTAGGCTGTCGCACAGCCTACCCACGCGACCGTTCGGGCTGTCCCTGCTGGCGTTGCTCCTGGCCGCCCTTCCCGCCTGCAACCTGCAATCACCGCAGGAGCCCGAGCCGGACGTGGCTTTGCCCCCCGAGTCGTCCGGCCCGCCGGCGACGCCCGATCCGTCCATCCCTGCGCTGGAAGCCTGTGACGAGGCGCAGCCGCCGCTCGTCGGCTCGCTGGATGTGCTGCCAGCGCCCGACCTGCTGAAGCCCGATGCGCGTGTGCCCTTCCGCGACCCGGGGTTCGGTGTCTGCCTGGTGCGCGTCAGCGATCATGAAGCCGATGTGCCAGAAGGCGACAGCGACGGCGGGCTGAAGAACGAGTACGCCCGCGTGCAGGCCTTCAACGCCGACGGAACGCGCCTTCTGCTGCGCGGCACCTCCGGCGCCTGGTACCTGTACGACGCCGCCACGCTCACGCCGCTGGGGCGCCTCGAACTGGGGATCGACCCGCGCTGGGACGCCACCGATCCCAGCCGCCTGTATTCCTTCGACGGCACGCGCCTGCTCGGACACGACGCCTTGAGCGGCGCCTCGGAGGTGGTGCACGACTTCGCCGCCGACTTCCCCGGTCAGGCGCTGGCGGCGGTGTGGATGCGCTATGAGGGCAGCCCGTCGGCCGACGGCCGCACCTGGGGCCTGATGGCCGAGGACGAAAACTGGGAGACGGTCGCCTTCCTGGTCTACGACCTCGAGGACGACCGCATCACCGCCCGGCGCGAGCTGGCCGGCGTTCCCGGCGCCGCCGGCATCGACAGCGTCACCATCAGCCCGTCGGGCGAGTATTTCGTGGCCGACTTCGGCGACTCCTACTGCGAGCGTGGGGTGCTGGGCACCGATCAGGCCCCCTGCGGCGTGATGGTCTACGACCGGGGGCTGGAAATCGGCCGCGGATTGCTGCGCATCGGCGGTCACATGGACCTGGGCTTCGACGTTGCAGGTAGGGAAGTGGCCGTCTTCCAGGATCTGGACACCGACTCCCTGGCCATGGCCGACCTGGCGACGGGGGAGAGTACACCGCTGTGGCCGATCGACTTCTCGCACTCGCCGCTGGGATTCCATGTCTCGGCCCGCGCGTTCGAGCGGCCGGGGTGGGCGGTCGTCTCGACCTACTCCGGCGCGCAGCCGGCGGCAACATGGATGGATGACCAGGTCTTCCTGATCGAGCTGACGGCTGGGGGCCGCATCGTCCGGCTGGCGCACACGCACTCGGTCTTCGCCGAGGGCGCCGTCGCCTACGGTGAGAAGGACTACTGGGCGGAGCCGCATGCCTCCGCCAATCGGGACCTGACGCGCATCCTGTTCACGAGCAACTGGGGCGAGTCCGGCAGCGAGGGCGTGGACACCTATCAGATCCTGCTCCCCGAGGATTGGCCGGATCGGCTGGAGTGAGACCTACTCCGCCAGGAGGTTGAGGATGAGCGACTCAAGGCTCAAGCGCCTGCTGCTCGGTGCAGCGCTGGCGGCCGCCGCCCTGTCGGGCTGTGCCCCGGCGGAGGGCGGTCCGCGGACCTGGATCGATCAGCCGCTGGCGGGCCAGACGTTCGCCGTCGGGCCGATCGCGCTCCTGGCGCATGCCGCCGACGCTGACGGGCTGCGAGCGATCGAGTTCAGCGTCGACGGGGAACCGGTCGGCCAAGTGGCCGTGGAGGCCGAGCGCTTCGGCGAGGCCTCGCTCGAGTGGCGGCCGCCGGGCCCGGGAACGTACACCCTGGAGGTTGTGGGGCTCGACTCCGCCGGCCGCCACGGTTCACCGGCGAGTGTGACGATTGTCGTCGCCGACGCCTCGCTCCTGGCGCTGGCCTCGCCGACCTCTCCTCCGGCGAGTGTTATCACCGGAGTCACCTGCGGCCCCGACTACACCGTTCGCGTGGACTTCGAGATCGCAAGCACCCTGGGAGTCGAACGCATCGAGCTGGCTTCCACGTACCGCTGGACTCCGCCGAGCCAGCTTGTCTACACCGCCCCCTATCCGCAGCAGGTGAAGGATTCGCTGTGGCTGGATGAGAGCGAGGCGGACGAAGTCGATCGGGTTCATGAGGTGGTGCTGTCGGTCTACATCGCCGGGCTCGAGTTCCCCTTCTATGCCTATGCCCAGGAGCCCGGGCCGGAGGGCCGCTGCCCCGGCCACTATGCCGGGCCGCCGCAGATCGCCTCGACCCCGTCTGCCCAGGCCCTGTGGGTGGCGCGGCTGAACACCAACTGCCGCCTCGGTCCGGGGACGGCGTTCGAAACGCAGGACGTCATCCTGTCCGGAGCGCAGGCCGCCATCGATGGACGCAACGCCGAGTCGACCTGGTTCCGCGTGCTGCCGCCGGCCGGCTCCCGCACCTGCTGGGTCTCCACCGCCAGCGGCACC
This sequence comes from Candidatus Aquidulcis sp., assembly GCA_020723365.1. Taxonomy (GTDB): domain Bacteria; phylum Chloroflexota; class Anaerolineae; order Anaerolineales; family E44-bin32; genus DYJB01. Next base: position 4,545 of record DYJB01000033.1, read on the forward strand.
GTCCAGGGCGACCTGAGCAGCGTGCCGGTGATCAACGTCCCGCTCCCGGCGACGTCGACGCCGGCCGTCGATCTGCCGCCTGCGATCGGCGACTTCACCGCCGCGCCCGGACTGATCCTGACCGAGGGGACCGGCTGCTCGTCGTACTCCCGCACAGTGACGCTGGGCGCCGTGGTTTCGGATGATAGCGGGGTTGCCTCCGTCGTGGCGCAGTGGACGCTGGGCACGCTGTCCGGGGAGACCACGCTCCTTCCGGCCGGGGGCAACACCTACTCCGGCTCGATCGGTCCGGTGACGCAAGTTGGGACGATGTCGATCAACCTGATAGCACGCGACACCTCGGGCGCCTCGGCGCAGTCCGGGCCGCGTACGGTCACGGTGCAGAACTGCATCGAGTAGCCGCAGGGCGCGCCGGGGGCAGTGTGCGCACCTTCGGAGTCCTGCGCCAAAGTGATGCGACGGGGGGCAGCGGCGCTCGCCCGTCCCGTCTGGAGTCGATTGCCGGCCGTGCTCAGAGGCGAAAGGAGCAAGAATGAACGCCAGATCAAGGTGGCTTCTGCTGGCCGTCGGCTTGCTCCTGCTGGCCGGTGTGGTCGGGCTGGCCGTGCTTGGCCTGAGGTTTCTGCTGCAGCGGCAAGAGCTTGCGCGCTGGGAATACCAGCCGCCCGTCGTCCGGATCGCAGAACCCCTGAGCGGCAGTGAGGCGCCGGTCGGCAGCTACCTTCCCGCCGTGGCTCTCATTACCTTTCCGCCGCAGAGCCCGGCGCAGAAGGTGGAATGGTATCTGGACGGGATCCTCGTGGAGAGCCATCCCCTGCAGCCAGCGGCCGGTGTCGCCCGCGCCTATGACGCCTATGACATGCTCGTCGCCGCCGAAGGCACGCATGTGCTTGTCGTCCGGGCGGAGGACGGGCGCGGCATGGCGGGCCTCTCACAACCCTTCGTCTTCCAGGGTGTAGCCAGAGGCGAATCCTTCTACGCCGTGACCGTCAGCGAAGGCGAAACGCTGGAGGATATCGCCATCGGGTACGGCTCCGACGCTGCCACCCTCGCTGGGCTGAACCCCGCCTTGGACCAGGCTCCCGCCCCGGGGACCATCGTCAGGGTGCCCATCCCGCCCGAGGACGAGCCCCCTACACCCCTGCCGGCTCCACCGGGATCCGCCAGCGGTGTCACGCTTGTCGCCGACTCCCCGATGCTGAACGTCTCCGAGAGTCCATCGAGGATTCTCTCGCTCCTGGCCGCGTCCCCCCCGCTGGCACCGACCAACCTGCAGGGGGAAGTGAAGAACTGCCGGGTGAGGCTGATCTGGGAAGACAGCGCCGAGGATGAGACCGGCTATGAGGTCTGGATGGCGACGGGAGGTGCGCCGCTCACCCGCCTGGCGACGCTGCAGCCGGCGCTATCCAGCGTGGCCTGGTTCGAGTTTCAGGCGCCCGGTCCCGGCTCCTTCCTTTTCTGGATCGAGGCGGTCAACGCCGTCGGCCAGCGGGGCAGCAACATCCTGCCCCTCGCCGTCGACCCCGGGTGTCCCCTGGGCGCCCCCACGCACCTGCAAGTGGAGATCCTGGAAGTCTCCACAACTTCCCCGGTCGAACGGGCCTACTGCTACGTTTCGTTCGAGAACGCTCCCGAAGCGCGGCTCCCCGCCCAGGAGTCAGGCTTCATCACCGTCCAGGGAGGGAAGGGCGACCTGACCGCCTGGCCGCATACGTTCGCGCTGCCGATCCCCCAGGACGGCACGCTTGACCTGAGCGGCGAGTGCTGGGGTTGGGCGGGCGAGAATCTCACCCCTCTGGGGACATACGGGACGAGCCTGGTCCGGGAGACATGGGACGGTGCGCCGCGAAGGACACAGGCTGGCGCCTTCGAGATCAGCCTGGCCGTTCGCTACGAGACCCCGACAGGAACCAAGATGACCTTCGCCGAGCGCAGCCCGGATCTTCCGTCCGGATCCTTCCCCGGGTTCCTGGAGGACACTCTTCCGACCGACCCGACCCTGCCGGTGCCCGTGATTACCGCCATGGTCGAAAGCACCAACTATCCCCTGTTGACGGCCAAGTGCAACCCGCGCTGTCAGTCGCTGATGTGGACGTGGCAGGGCGACGAGACCAAGATCCGGGGGTTCGCCATCTACCTCAACGGGCAGCCCTACGCGGCCGTGTTTCCGTATCCCGCCATGCGTTCGGTCATCGTGCAGCCGCCGATCTCCGCCTGTGGCGGGGAGTCGCGCTGGCAGGTGGCGGCGGTCACTTCCTCCGCCATGTCCTCGTTGAGCCCGGAATACGTCCTTCCCGGGCCCCACCCGCATCCTCCGAATCCGGCCTTCCTTGCTGGAACCTGCACGATGTACGTCAAAGTCAAGTTCGAAGTCCTGGACCTGGAGTGGACTCACGACGGCTATGGTTCGGGCGGACCCGGCGATTGCGACACGCTGGATGCCCTCTACTACATCCACGTGGATGAACGCGGCGTAGCCACCGAGGGAAGCTCCCTGTATGCGACACGCAAGTTCTACAGCGGCGAATTCCCTCGGGGGATGAAATGCGGCGTTCATGGTTACCAGGACCTGTTTGACCGGGTCAATCCGGCGTTGGTCTCGCGGTGGGCGCCCGTGCCGGGGTCCGTGCCGATCGAGCACGGCGCGTGGCCGTTCAGTGAGATCATCCTTGCGGGTGACCTTCTACGGCCAGATCAATCGATCATCATCCTGGTTGGGGCCCACTTCTATGATCACGACGACACGAGCGCCGACGACTGGATCGCCAAGTACGGAACGGAGTATGTCGCCGACAACTTCCAGGACGCCATCGACTACTTCGGATGTGGAAAGACATTCATTGACGACGATGAAATGGACTCGGGAAAGTCCAGGCTTCAGTACACGATTACCGTCTATCCCAATGCCTGTGAGCGCAAGCCGGAGGGCCTGCCATGAAACCGCTCTCGTGGATGGTCACCCTGATCGGGCTGTGCCTGATCGTCTCCGCGTGTGGGCTGCCGGCCGCGCTGGACGAACCACGGGATGCCGATTCCCTTCCTGGGAAGCGCACACAGGAGGCGCCCGCCGATCCGTCCCCGTCGGGCGCATTGGACAAGTGGTCGCTCTGGACGAACGGCACGCAGCTGCGCGGGGCGAACCTGTGGCAGCGCATCGTCGTGCCGGAGCTGGATGGCCCGGACTTCCTGGGCGACGGCTACATCGGCCCGCCCGTCGAACTGTCGGACTTCGAGGCGCTGGCGGCGCTTGGCGCCAACGTCATCAATCTCTCGCACCCGGGCCTTTTCACCGAACGGCCGCCCTACGTCCTCGACGAGCAGGTGCAGGCGAACCTCGACCGGCTGATCGACATGGCCGCCGAGGCCGACCACTACTTCAAGGTGTTGTCAGGCCCCCCTTGCGG
>DYJB01000033.1:7958-20100 GCA_020723365.1 Candidatus Aquidulcis sp.
CGTCGTCATCACTTACCGAACCGGCCCCGGCCGCAGCGACTTCACCTTCTACCGCGACGGCGCCGGCGAGTGGTTCGACGCCGACCTGCTGATCGAAACGGTCTGGACCGAGGCCGCCGCCCAGGAGGCCTGGGCGGAGATGTGGCGCTACACCGCCGAGCGCTACCGGGACGTGCCGGTGGTCGTCGGCTACGACCTGATGTGCGAGCCGAATGGCGAGGGCATCTTCCTGGACGTCTACGATCCGGAGCTGTTCTACCCCGAGCACGCCGGCGGCCTGCTCGACTGGAACCAGTTCTACCCGCGCATCATCGAGGCGATCCGGGAGGTCGATGGCGAGACCCCCGTCCTGGTGAGCGCCCAAGGGTGGGGGGCGGTGCGCTGGCTGCCGGCGCTCGAGCCGGTCGATGATCCGCATACGGTCTACATGGTGCACCAGTACGAGCCGCAGGAGATGTACACCCACCAGGGCCCGGAGGGCGGGAACGGCTATCCGGGCGAGTTCGACGTCGACTACGACGGCGCAGCCGATCGCTTCGATCGCGCCTGGTTGGAGGGATTGCTCGCCCCGGTGGCGGCCTTCCAGGAAACGCGCGGCTTGCCGGTCTCGGTCAATGAGTTCGGCGCCGAGCGCTGGGTGCCGGATGCGGCACAGTTCATGGACGACCAGTTGGGGCTGTTTGAAGAGCTAGGCATGAACCATCTGCTGTGGGCGTGGGACCCGGCGTGGGAGCCCTGGACGAGCAGCGTCAACGGCATGAACTACCTGTATGGACCGGATCCGGCCAACGCCTCGCCGGTCGACAGCGAATTGCTGGATGTGATCACCCGCTACTGGTCGCGCAACACCGTCCGGCCGTCGGCCTTCCAGGCGCCGGACTGAGAACCGGCGGCGCTCCGGCAGATTTGGGCGCCGCGTTCGCTTCCCATGCCTCGCACCAGGACACGCCACGCCGCTCGTCAGGCGGCGCGCTTCGTGTGCCCCGCGCGTCCGCGCGGCGGCCGCAGGGCGTTCACTGGTATGATGGGGTCACGCGAGCGAGGTGGGCATGTCGACATCGGATGCCGTCGTGCCGGAGAGTCGGGGGCGGTCCGAGGTATACGCCGCCGTGGCGGAGTTCGCCCGCCCGCGGGCGCGGACGGCCATCGGGCAGATCGTCAACACGCTGCTGCCCTACCTCGGCCTGTGGGCGGCGATGATCTTCAGCCTGCGGGCCGGCCTGCCGTACGCCGTCACGCTCGGCCTGGCGATCCTGGCGGCCGGCTTCCACGTGCGGGTCTTCATCCTGTTCCACGACTGCTGCCACGGCTCGTTCTTCGGCGACGCCCGGGCCAATCGCCTGCTGGGCTACGTCACCGGCATCCTGACCTTCACGCCCTTCGAGCAGTGGCGCCGCTCGCACGCCGAGCACCACGCCAGCGTCGGTGACCTGGATCGGCGCGGGGCGGGCGATGTCTGGACGATGACCCTGGACGAGTACCAGGCTGCGTCACGCTTCCGGCGCCTGGCCTACCGGATCTTCCGCAACCCGCTGATCATGTTCGGGCTGGGGCCGGTGATCGTGTTCGTCTTCGGCCATCGCTTCGCCAAGAAGGATGCCGCGCCGCCCGAACGGCGCAGCGTCGTGCGCACCAACCTGGCGCTGCTGGCGCTGCTCATCCTGATCCACTTCACCATCGGACTGCGAACCTACCTGCTGATCATCACACCCATCCTGCTGGTGGCCGGGGCGGCCGGTGTGTGGCTGTTCTACGTACAGCATCAGTTCGAGGGGGTGTACTGGGCGCGGCATGCCGCCTGGGATCCGCTGGCGGCGGCGCTGCGCGGCAGCTCCTACTACAAGCTCCCCAAGGCGCTGCAATGGATCACGGGCAACATCGGCCTGCACCACATCCACCACGTGCAGTCCCGCATCCCCAACTACAACCTGCAGGCGGTCCAGGATCGCGTGGCGGCCTTCCAACAGGTCCGGCCCCTGACGCTGCGCAGCAGCCTGCGCTCGCTTCGTTTGCGCCTGTGGGATGAGGCGGCGCAGCGGCTGGTGGGATTCCCCGGAGGCGCGTCGGGCTCGACGGCAGCGGCGAGCTGAACGTTGCGATCAGGCAGGGCGGTGAGCGCGCCGCCCGAGAGCCAGATAGCCCCCCGCCAGCAGCAGCCCGAGCACCAGACAGGCGAACCACAGCACGCCGGCCCCGAAACGCTGGAGGATCGCGCCGCCCACCAATGGGCCGGCGAAGGCTGACAGCCCCCAGGCCGCGCCGAAGGCTCCCTGGAAAAGCCCGCGCAGCTCGATGGGCGACAGGTCGGCGACAATCGCCGGGGCGATGGTCGATCCGGCGATTTCCCCCAGCGTCCACACGCCGATGGAGAGCGCGAAGAGCGGCAGCGAACCGGCCAGCCCGGTGAGCCCGAAGCCGGCTCCCGTCAGGATGGCTGCCACGGCCATCGCTCCGTAGCGCGGCCAGCGCACGGCGGCGTGACTGGCGGGCAGACCCAGCACGACGATCAGCGCGCCGTTGACGGCGATCGCCAGCCCGTAGGCCTCGGGGCCGAGGCCGTGAGACGCCATGTCGATCGGCAGAGCGACGTGCGCCTGCATGTAGATCAAGCCGAGAGCAAGGGCCAGCGCGCAGAAGAGCAGCATCAGCGGCGAGGCGCCCAGCAGGCGCAGGCGCGTCGAGAGCGGGGAGGTCGAGGCGGCGTGGGCCTCCGCCGGGCGCGTTTCGCGTACGCCGGCCAGGACGATCAGCCCGAAGACGAAGGTCGTGGCGGCGTCACCCACGAAGAGCAGGAAGTAGTCGAAGCGAGCCACCAACCCGGCCACGACCGGCGCAATGGCGAACCCGAGGTTGATGGCCCAGTACAGGTAGCCGAATGCGCGCGGCCGATCCTCGGAGGGCACCAGATCGGCGATCGAGGCGCTCACCGCCGGGCGGTAGAGGTCGGTCAGCAGCCCCTGGGAGTACGTAAGAACAGCCAGCCAGGCGATGGGCTGAATCAGGCCGAGAGCGATCATGTTGACCGGTGCCAGCAGGAACGAGAGCAGCATCACCGGCCGTCTCCCCAGGCGATCGGCCAGGAGGCCGCCGACGAGGGCCGAGGTGAAGGACCCGGCGCCGAAGAGCGAAACCATCAGCGCCGCCTGGGCGACGGGCAGCCCGCGCTGCTGGGTCAGGTAGAGCGTCAGGAAGGGTACGACGAAGGAGCCCAGACGGTTGATGAGCGTGCCGACCCACAGCAGCCAGTAGGTGCGGGGCAGGGAGGCGAGAAGGGCGGTCGGTCGAGAGCGCATGCGGGCAATCCTATCATGCGATCACGGCGACCCCCGTCTGACGATCACGCAGGGCCGCGACGGCATGGAGGGAATCCATGTCGAACGAGCAGGGAGTTCGAAGGGCTGGAGGCCCTTCTCCATGCAGCGGAGGGGAACCTGCCAGCTTGCACTGCTCGGAATCTCCCCATACTTGTGCTCGCATTTGCTGCGGCAGCGCGCCCTCGCGGCGAAGGGTCCCCCCCGCCTCACAGCCCAGGACCCGGGGGCTTCGCTCGCCACGCGGGAGCAGGGGCGAGCGTCAGCCTGTCCCGGGTGGAATGCGAGCGTGGATTGTCGCTACAACTGGAGCGGCCTGAACATCGACCAGAACACCCTGGGCTTCAGTGTCGTGCACGTCCACCCCGTCGATGAGCTGCAGCCCCGCTTCCAGCAGCACGTCGACGGGCTGAGCGCCAGCCTGCCGGCTCAGGTCGTGGGGGGTCATCAGGGACAGGAACTGTGCAGCGATTCTGGGGGCTACGCGTTCGTCGTCTAGGGTCCGGGCGGAGGCGGCAAGCAGGCAGATATCCCGCTGTACGGGGACGGCCGCAGGGCCTACAAGGTGGCCGGCGATTTCCTGATCGAGACCGGCCTGTTCGCTGGCGACATGCCCTGTTCCAGCGAGGTCCACATCGCCGCGCTGACCGACCTGGAGAGCTGTTCCCTGAGGGCGGTCGAGCGAATCCGGTCGTTGGGCACAGGCCTTCTCCCAAATGCCGCGCCGAAGGATAGGCGAGCGGCCTGAGCTCGATGCCTTCGCCCGTGGAAGGCGGAGTTCCTCCGTCTCACCTGGAAGTCCGGGAATCCCTCTTGCGGCGATGTTGGATGCCGATCACGCCTGCGGCGGCCAGCAGCGCCAGCCCAACCCCCACGCCGATGCCGACGAGTGGTAGGAAGCCCTCCTTCCCTTCCGGCTGGACCTCGAAGGCCAGGAACGCCGAGCGTTCGATCAGGGCGCCGTCCGAGGCGCTGGCGGTCACCAACAGGTCGACTCCATACAGGCCGGCGGGACCGGCGCGCACTTCGGCCTCGATCTGTGAACCATCCACCTCGAGGGTCAGGGTGTCAATCGATCCGTCCGGTCGCTGGACGGAGGCGACGGCGGAGTGCAGCGCCAGATCCTGGCTGCCGAGGCGCAGGTGGGCCGCCAGCCGGACCGGCTTTCCGCCGGAGGGCAGCAGCGGATCGATCGTTGCGATCAACTCCGCGCCGCCGGCGAATCGGGCGGCGAGCGCGTAGTCCGCACCGCCGGGTGGCGTAGAGGCAGTGCTAGTCAGCCGCACGCGCCAAAGGCCCGGCTTGGGGTCCTGGAATCCATACCCGAGGTAGAACAGGGCTTCGGGATCGTCGACGACCACCAGCCCGTTGTGCTCGCTGTCCAGTTCGATCGTCCTGCCGCTGGCGCCCGTCACCGCGACTTGAAGCGAACGCGAAGTGTCGTACAGCGCAAAGCTGGCGAGCGAGATCCCCGGGTCGATCGGGATGGTCAGCTCCGTGCTCGCGCCGTCGTCGACGTGGCCCTTGAAGAGGCGCGAGAACTGGACCTCCTCGGCCGGCGGGATGGCCGAAGAAGGATCAGGCTGGGCGACGAAGGAGGCAGCCGGCGCCTGCAGGAGGGGCAGCACGAACTCGTCAAATGCCTGGGCCGATAGATTCAGTTCCATGTGCAGGATGGGGAGACGGACGGCGTCAAGCGGGATGGCCGTAACGCTCGAGAGCGAGACCGCCAGATCCGTGGGCACGTCGGTGCACGGCGACTTGAAGCCTTCGAGGATCGGAACGCCGGCCAGGGCGTGGAAGGCGACCCCGCGCCGCTCGGTGACCTGTCCGTTGAAAATCGAGCGCACGTAGCTCGGTCGCAGCTCGAGCGTAGCCGGCAGGTAGAGCCCGAGCGCGGCGGGCAGGTTGGCGCAGTCGGTGCCGGCCATGGGCGAGCCCAGCATGATCAGTTGGGCGACGTCGCGTTCGGTCATCACGCGGCCGATGTAGGCGCGCGAGATCAGTCCGCCCATGCTGTGGGCCACCAGATCAACCATCTCGGCGCCGGTGAGTCGCTTCACGCCTGCGATGTACTCGCCCACCACGGCGGCGTTCTCGAGCAGCGTGTTGGTCGTTTCGGTCGGTTGGGCCAGATCGCCGGTGTTGAGTTTGCCCGGGACCCGGCCGTCGCCGACGGCAAAGCCCGGGATGCCATACGCCGCCAGGTAACCATCCGGTCCAAGGTAGGTTGTCCAGGCCTCCCACGAGGAGGCGAAGCCGTGCACCATGACCACAGGGCGCGGCGAGGCATCGAACACTGTGCCCGCCAGAACGTCGCCGGAGTCCTGCCGGCGCGCCTCGATGGTGGCCCGGCCGGGATCGCCGGCCGCATCCCAGTACCATCCCAGGCTGGAGACAGGCGATGTTTCGCAAGCCGCCTGACCCGTCTCGATCGTGCAGCTGGCCAGCGAGGGGTTACCAGGCCGGGCGAAGTCCACCGCGAGCGGCAGGGTCACCGCCTCGGGCAGTGTCACTCGCAGTCGCAGCAAGTCGCCGTCGGTGAAGCGCGGGGAGGTTGAGCCGTCGCGGCGGATCGCATCGATCCGTCCCGCGGCAGCCGAGGCGGAGAGCGGCAAGGGCGTCAGCGTCAACAGTGCGACCCAAAGCCCGAGGAGGATCCGAAGAGCCTTCACGATCACCTGCCTGTGCCGACCCCGATGCGGATTATGGCGGTGCCCAGGGATGGAATTGGACAACAATTGTCCATTATACCGCCGTGGGCGCCCCGGATCGAACCCTGTTTGGGCGGCGTGCGGTATCATCGCCACAGCGCCGCGGTTCGGGCCTGCCATCCGCGACGATGCACGGGGTGCCGCCGATGACCTACCGCCTGACCCGCTTCCTCATCCGCCTGTTCTACCGCCTGGCGACAAGGGTCAAGGTGCTCGGGGCGGAGCACATCCCCGCCTCGGGCGGCATGGTGGCGGTCACAAATCACGTCGGTCGCCTCGACGCCGGGATGCCCTACTGCCTGATCGACCGCGCCGACATCATCATGCTGGTGGCGGAGAAGTACCGTGAGGTGGCCATCTTCCGCTGGCTGGCGAGGGCCCTCGACGGTGTATGGGTGGATCGCTTTAACGCCGACCTGGCGGCGGTGCGCACCTGCCTGCGTCGGCTGAGGAAGGGCGGCGTGCTGGTCATCGCTCCCGAGGGCACACGCAGCCCCACCGGCAACCTGCTCCCGGCGCGCTCCGGCGCCGGGTTCCTGGCTGCCAAAGCCGGCGTGCCGATCCTGCCGACCGCGGTCACGGGGACGGAAGACGCCGTGGCCCGGGTGCGGCTCAAGCGGCTGCGCCGGGTCGAGGTGCTTGTTCGCTTCGGAGCCACCTTCCAGCTGCCGCCGCGGCCCGATCTGGATGCCCAGGCCCGCCTGCAGGCCTACGACGATGAGATCATGTGCCGCATCGCCGCCCTGCTTCCGCCCGAACGCCGCGGCGCCTATGCCGATCACCCGCGCTTGAGGGAGCTGCTCGCCGGCACTTGAAGCCGTCCAGGGCCGAGCTGGACAAGCGAACGCCGGAGACCCGTCTCCGGCGTTCAGCTTGGAATGCGATGGTGCCAGGGATCAGCGGCCGAAGGCCACGGCCATGACGTCGTAGTACGTCCCGGCGCCGAAGCCGTCGAACAGCACGTGGTCGCCGGGACGGATGTGGGGCAGCTGGCGCAGGAAGGCGATCATGTTCGAGGCGGCGCTGACGTTGCCGAATTCGCTCAACAGCCACGGCATCGGGAAGCGGATGCCTTCCTTGCCGAGCTGCTTGGCCTTGAGCTGGTTGATCTTGTAGTTGGCGTGGTGGACGATGGCAACGGCGATGGGCTTGTCCGGGGTGCCGAGGCGCTGCATCAGCGCCTGGTAGTCGCGCATCACCTCGGCCACCACCTGCACGCCGGTGCGCACGAACAGCTTGACCATGCCCATCAGCCCGGCCATCACCACCGGGCTGCCGTCCTCCGGTTCGTGCATCCGCCCGGCGACGCGCACGTGGTCGGGCGTTTCCTGGGACACCCTGACCAGCGACCCGTCGTCCGCCGGTCCGGCGTACGGGTAGAACATGCGCACCTCGAGCAGCCCTTCCTGGTCGAAGGCCTCGTGGCTGCGCCCGACCAGGAACTTCATCGTCTGGCCGGGGATGACCCCGATGACGCCGGCGCCGTTGCCGAACAGCTGCAAGGCGTTCTTGTCCCGCGCCCGGCTGGTGAAACGGCTCAGGCCTTCGATCCCGCCGACCAGCACCTTCTTGCCCTGCAGCGCCTCGGCCACGTTGAGCTGGTTCTCCGCCGTGAGGCGCGGGTTGAGCGCCAGGTGCAGGGCGCCCATCGAACCGTCGCAGGCCTTGTGCACGCTGACCTTCAGGACATGCTCGGGCAGGCCGGCGCGGCGGGCGACCTGCGCGACGTAGTCCGTCGCCACCGGGCCGCTCATGCCGATCAACACCCCCTGCACCTCGGACGGTTGCCAGCCGTTGACGAGCGCCGCCTCGCGCAGCAGGCGCGCTCCGACCTCGAGCTCCAGCTCCAGGTGGTCGGCCTCGCTCAGGTCGGGCAGATGATGCCGATGCAGGAAGCCCAGCTCGGCCAGGTTCATCATCTCGTCGTCCTGCATCGGCTGGCCCAGCCGGCCCTCGATGAAGGTGCGCAGCGCGGCGTTGTCGTAGCTGGCGCCCCACGAGCCGTACACGCCGCCGATGCCCAGCTCGGCGTTGTAGACGCGCTCCAGGCCGAAGGGAATCCCTGGTCCGATCGGAAGCACCTCGGTTTGAACACTGGCACGGGCGAAGAACGACGGCGTCGTCTCGCCGGTGATCGTCTCGGGATTCTCGCTCATGGCAGTCTCCTCACCTGGCGGCTGATGACCCAGTCTCGTGCACATACAACCCCGCCGGAGCGCACGCGCCTCTGGCGGAAGTGCGGCCGTTGGGGTGCTTGTGGCCCGGTTCACAAGAGAGCGCGCACCGGAGGCCCGGAGAGACGAGTGGCTCCAGCGGTTGGATCGGCGCAACGGCAACTTGGCCGGTGGTTCGCCGTGGCGCACAGGATCGGCCGGGGCCGGGGAGCGGGATACCCGTGTGCGACAACCGGGGACTGGCCCTGGGCGGAGAGTGCGGGTGGATTGGCCGGAGGAGCTTTGGTGGACGCGTTGCCAGGTCACGACACGCGGCCGTGACCTGGTGTCCGGTCGAGGGTGTGGCTGAGAAAGTGCCCGGGACCTAGCCGGTCTTGCGCATGGTCCAGGCCTTGTAGCCGTAGTACGTGCCAACGCACAGCACGGCCGTGATGCCCCAGATGGGGAAGCCCTGGCGGAGCGCCAGCATCCAGTCGCGGCTGGTGAACATGCCGATGTAGAGCGTGATGGCGGCGAACACGATCAGGAAGGTGCCGAACAACCAGACTCGCATGAGCTTGAGCAGCTTTTCCTTCTCCGGGGTCATCTCGCTTCTCCTCGTGTGCTACGGGGTGCCACCCTGGGCCGTCTGCCGGGTGAGGTCCCCCTGCGTCTTCCGGGCCGGCGGGCGGGATAGCCGTCGCCGTCGAGCCTGGAGGTGTATAGCTGTGCAAGTTCGGGACCGGAACAGGCCCAGCCTGACGCACAGCTGTGGAACGGGGACCTGGCCGACGGAGGTGGTCAGCCGGGCCCTCCGCTCCGCCCCGATCCGGCTCCCATTGATCAGCCCGCCACTTGCCGCAAGAGGCCTCCAGCGACATGACGCCGGTGCCCAATGCCATGCGGCCGGCAGTTCCGTCGCAGGCGCACATGGGGACCCGGTATGATAGGGTAGGTTGCCGTGCGAGCCCTTCGCGCCGGCGGGTACTGCCTCGGCGGCAGCCGTGCGCAACAGGGCAGGAGCCCCAGAGGCTGTGGAACGCAGAAGTCGCGCTTCTTCGATCGGTGCCCTCGCTTGTCACCGGCTGCGGCAGCCCTCCTTTGAGGGACGCACGCTGGCCTGTATGCGAGAGGCCGTCTACTTCAGCGAGTCCAAAGGTCCGCTCCTGTGGCTTGCTCTCCCCACGCATCCTCCCCACCGACGCGCCATCCTGGCCGAATTCGACCCTTCGCTGGCGACCGTCGGATCCTCGATCCGGACGAGCGGCGGTTGCCTGGTCCTTGACGGCCTCCCCGGTCTCCCCCTATCGGACGCGGTCTGCTGGTCGCCGCCACCCATCGGGCGGCGGCGCCTCCTGGACTGGGATGCTCTCGCTGACCGCCTGCCGACGCTTGCGGCCAAGGTTGCCGAAGCCTCCGACCGGCGGGGCTTCGGCCATCTCATCGGGCTGCCCCCGGGCGAGCTGCCGCTAGCGGACAGCAATGACCCCGACCTACGCCGTTGGGAAGCTATCTTCCCACCAGCCTGCGATCTGCTGGGGGCTGGCCAGGCCGAGGGTTTGGCGGGAGTGTGGAATGCCGCCCCCCGGCTGATCGGGCTCGGCGCCGGCCTGACCCCTGCCGGAGACGATTTCGTAGGGGGGCTGCTCTTCGCCATCGAGCTCGTTGGGAGGGCTCACCCGGGGAGGGTCGACCGCGATCATGGACGCCGGAGGGCGTTCCTTGACCACGTTCGCACAGGCACGAACCGGATCAGCTACGCGATCCTGTGCGACCTGGCGCATGGTCACGGACCGGAGCCCATGCACACCTTGCTGCAGTCGCTCTTGGACGGCGAAGAGCCGGGGCTGGCCCTGTCGGCGGCGCGCGCCATCACGAAGATCGGCCACACGTCGGGTTGGGATCTGCTGGCCGGCATGCTGAGCGGGCTGGCGCTTCTCGTCGGCCGGGGCGGGCGCTGAGGAGCATGCCATGTGGATCCCCGTCAGTTCCGCCGCTGAGAACCAGCGGCCCGGCCGTAGCGGCCGGGCCGCACTCGACTCTCGCCTACCTTGCGGCGTCCACCCAGCACGCGTGCCGGTAGTTGCGCCGCCGCGGAACTACATCGGCTCGAACTTCAACCCGTAGACGTCCTCTCCGTTCTGAACGCGGATCGGCTCCCAGCTCGGTTTGACGGGCATGCCCACCTTGAGCTTGTCGGTCGACTCGGCCTTGATCTGCCCCATGGCCTTGACCTGGTTCTGGAACTCGGCCACCCCGAGGATCAGGAAGCGCTGATCGAAGCCCCACGGCAGGTTGAAGATTGCCGTGTAGGTCAGGAGCTTGGCGTTCCCCTGAGGCTTGACCTTGTCAAACTCACGGCCTCTGCACTCCAGGCAGCGATCATGGAACGGGTAGTGCAGCTTGCCGCACTTCTTGCACTTGTAGGCGGTGAGGGCGATCTCGTCTTTCACGGCTCCACTCTCCTGAGGATGAAGCACAGCACGTTGTTGCCGAAGCCCCCGAAGTTGACGGTCAGGCCGACCTGGGCATTCTTGACCTGACGGTTCTCGGGCAGCTCGTGGCGGAGCTGCCAGACGATATCCACCATCTGGGCCACGCCGGTGGCGCCGACGGGGTGGCCGCGGGCCTTCAAGCCCCCGGAGAGGTTGATCGGGATCTGCCCGCCGAGGCGGGTCTTGCCGGCGACGGCCGCCTTGCCGCCTTCGCCCTTCTTGAAGAAGCCGACGTGTTCGCTTTCGGCGATCTCCAGGATGGTGAAGGCATCATGCAGTTCGGCCACGTGGACGTCGGACGGCTTGAGCTTGGCCATGGCGAAGGCCTTCTGCGCCGCCAGGCTGACGGCCTTGAGATCGGTGGGGTCGTCGCGCTCGGCCAGCGTGTGCGTATCCGTGGCCTGGCCGAAGCCGGCGACGACGACGTAGGGCTTGCCGCGCTTCTTGGCCGCCTCGACCGTGCACAGCACCAGGGCGGCGGCGCCGTCGCTCACCGGGCACAGGTCGTACAGATGCAGCGGGTCGGCGGAGACCGGATTGTTGACGACGGCGTGCGGGCTGTCGAAGATGCCCTCCCGATCCAGGGCCATCTCGACGTGGGCGAAGGGGTTGCGCGTGCCCATCTCCTGGTTCTTGAGCGAGATGGCCAGCAGGTGCTCGCGCGTCACGCCGTGCTTCTCCATGTACAGCCGGGTGAACATCCCGGCCATGCCGGGCAGGGTGATGCCGTAGGGATACTCGGCCGTCGGATGGGTCATGGTGGCCACGAAATCGGTGGCGCGCCAGCCGGTGACCTCGCGCATCTTCTCGCCGCCGGCGACCAGGACGGTGTCGTAGTGGCCGGAGGCGATGGCCAGCACGCCGTTCTTGACCGCCGAAGCGCCGGAGGCCGGCCCGTTCTCGATCGTTTCGGCCGCCGCCGGGAGCAGGCTCAGCCGATCCACCAGCGAGCTGGCGATCGACGCCTGGTGCTGGAGCATGCCGCCGCCCATGTTGGCTACGTAGACGGCATCGACGGTGTCGTCGCCCAGGCCGGCGTCATCCAGGGCCTTGAGCGAGGCGTAGGCCAGCATGTCCATCAGGCTGTCTTCGTCACGCCGCCCGAAGGGCAGCATGCCGACGCCGAGAATGGCGACGTCTCTCATGGCCTCACCTCCCCTTCAGCCCGGCGATGCGTTCGCGGATGGTGTCGTCATCGGCGAACTTAATCTCGGCCACGGCTTCGTCCATCAGCGGCTTGGGCACCGGACGGTCGCCCACCACCAGGCGCGGCTTGGCCTTGAAGTAGATTTCGCGCGTCAGGCGCCAGGAGTCGCCACCGCCCAGTTCGTGCGGGATCTTGGTCGGCTCCAGCGGGTACTCGATCATCCAGCGCCGGAATCCGATCGGGCTTTCGGCCACGATCAGCACCTCTTCCTGCCCGAGGTACTCCAGGCGGTACTCCATCTTGGCGGCAAAGAGGTGCGAGC